>NZ_CP009283.1:3297500-3607500 GCF_000758625.1 Paenibacillus sp. FSL R7-0273 | reverse complement strand
AGACTGTAGCCGATCATACAGCTCTGAAGTGCGCCTCTTACTACAAAAGACAGCCCGACGCTGCCGATAACCCGGCCGTCATTCCGGAGGCATACCACAAAATCATACCTCCGGTCTGTTTCCCGGTCTGACCTGCTGTTTGCAATCAGCTGACGCTGATATTCCTCTGTATAGAACTCATCTATGGCATTAGGTGAATACTGCTCAAAAAATGCCCGGTTACGCTTATAAATGTCAGTTAACACGGCAGCATCCGCCTCCTGGGGAAAACGGACGTAAATTCGCTGATCCGCTGTATTGTCCACAGCCTGCACCACCCTGCTTAATAGTCTATTTGATTGGATCTTATTTCTTCTGTAATCCGGCAAAATATTCAATTACAACCTCACGGAAATCGCAGGCTGCCGGCGAAAGATAACGTCCCTTATGCCACAGCAGAGCAATTTCTCGCACCAGCTTACTGTTATCCACCTGCAGATAGCTGACCGCTCCGCGTGTATCCCTGGCCGTTCCGGGAATAAAGGCAATGCCGATTTCAGCTTCCACCAGCTGGATCAGCCTGGAGGGCTCATCCCCCTCATACACATAATGGGGTGTAAATCCCTCTGAACGGCATATGGAATCAGCCAGATCACGGGTACCGTAACCCTTTTTGACTCCCACAAACCATTCATCCTTCAGCTCCGCCAGGCCAATAACAGACCGCCCTGCCAGCCGGTGCCCTTTCGGTACTGCAACCAGAAGCGGGTCATTATGTACAATCCGCGTCTCAATCTCCTCCGCTTCAAAGGACGGCGAGGACAGACAGAAGTCTGCTTCTCCCCTCAGCAGGCACTCAGTCATCTCTCTGGTTGTCAGCATTTGTACATGAAAATGGATGTCCGGCCGCTTTTGACGGAAGGCCCGCAGAATCTGAGGAAGAGCACTTGCTGCTGTTACTGCGAGTTCAAGTGTAGCGGGCTCCTGGCCCGCAAGGTATTGCAGCTCCTGCCTGCCCTGGGTTAACTCAAATAAGGCGCGCTCCGCACGCAGCAGAAATCTGCTGCCATAATCGTTCAGCTTCAGCCGTCTGCCGTTCCGGTCGAAGAGCGGAACACCCAGATCCTCCTCCAGCCGGGCAATCGTTCTGCTCAATGAGGATTGCGTAACATGCAGAGTCTGCGCAGCCTCTGTTACATGCTCCAGCCGGGCTACCGTTACAAAATATTGCAGTTGCAGAAGCTCCATAGCGCCTCCCTTCATTCCTTATAGTCAATGAAATCATAACATAAAATGCATTGGAGTAAATATCTGATTTCCTTTACGATAGCATTACTTTCATAATAAGGAGGAGGCAGACATGAAAAACCGTAACAGGTGGTTATTAATAGCGGTAGGGTTGGGGGTCCTGCTGAATCCGTTGAATTCATCCATGGTATCTATTGCATTAGCCAGGCTTCAGGTGGTTTACCAGCTTGATTATACCGCTGTATCGTGGGTTGTTTTTGCCTTTTACATTGCCAGCAGTATCGCACAGCCGGTGATGGGTAAAGCCAGCGATCTGTTCGGCCGGCGGCGCATTTTTCTTGCCGGGCTGGCGGTTGCCTTTGCGGCCTCCATGCTTGCTCCCTTCTCGCCGGGGTTTGGCTGGCTGATTGTTGTCCGGATTATCCAGTCCATCGGGACAAGCATGATGATCGCTGTTGGAATGGCCATTGTACGGATTCATATTAAGGAGAATCAGGCTGCTGCCCTGTCTGTATTATCCGTCTTTTTATCTGGGGCAGCGGCATTCGGACCTTTTATCGGGGGCGTTATTATCGGGTGGTGGGATTGGGAAGCAGTCTTCTGGGTCAATATTCCCTTTACAGCCGCCGGCTTTGCACTGGCCTGGAGGTATATTCCTGAGGATCACCCGGATGAGTCAGCGCTCAAAGGCATCCCGCTCACTAAATGGCTGGAGCTCATGGACGCCAAGGGGATCATATTGTTTGCAGCCGGACTGACCTCCCTGCTTCTTGGTGTGCTGTCCTTTAAATCAACCGGAGCCGCCGCGTTATGGCAAATCCTTACGGCGCTGGGCGGACTCGCACTGCTTACCGTATTTGTAATACATGAGCTGAGATCGGCTTCACCTTTCATTCCGATACGCACCTTTGTCCTATATCCGGCAATGACCAGGGTTAATATAGAGTATATGCTGGTCAATGTGCTGTTCTATGCACTGTTCTTCGGCCTGCCCTCGTATCTGCAGACGGTACGTGAGGTGAGTGTCTTTCAGACAGGCCTTCTGATGCTTAGTCTGGGCCTGTGCTCGCTCGCAGCCGCTCCCTTTGCAGGGCGCTGGGTAGACCGCTCCGGGCCGGGACCGGCTCTCATGCTGTCAGCGCTACTGTTGACGTTCGGTTCTCTATGGCTGGTAATGATGAACACAGGCTCACCTGTTGCCAGCGTATGTATAGCACTGGCTGCATTCGGTCTAAGCAATGGGCTAAGCGGTGTCAGCCTGCAGGCCGCCCTGTTTCAAAGCTCTCCCAAGGAAATCATCGGTGTTGCTTCCGGTGTGTTCAATACATCAAGATATTTCGGGACCATCCTCTCCTCTCTGCTGACAGGCGTTATTATGGGGGATCAGCTCAGTACCGGCGGCTTGCGGCGGCTGGCTCTTGCACTTACAGCCATTTCCCTTCTGCTGCTGGCTCTGAACCGGAAGCGCCTGCGCGCAGCGTTGCGATAAAGTTAACAGCTGCCTTGCCCAGGAACGGCTGCTTCAGCCAGATTACGGCTGAGCTGGATACGGCATGCAGATCATCAATCCGCGAATAGCGGATGCTCCGTCCGGTATGTCTGCTTAAAGAGGTTTCCGGCAAAATCGAAGCACCAAACCCGGTGGCTACCAGCCCGATAAGCATTCCGATGTCTGAGCATTCTCCAATAATGCGCGGGGACAGCCCCCGGAGCCGGAAATGCTCCAGGATCAGGTTATAGAGACCAAGGCCTTCTGTACTTGGAAGGAGCAGCGGGTACCCGGCAATGTATTCATAAGATACCCTTTCCTCAGTAACGGTCATCGTACCTGGAACGGCATCACCTGTAACAAAGTAGAGGGGCTCATCACCAAGCATCAGGCAGTCAAAATCCTCCAGGTCAATCGGCAGACGGACAATAGCCAGATCGAGCGTTTTGTCACGAACCAGCTGAATCAGCGTATTCGTTTCATTTTGCTGGATTTTGAACGTTACCTTCGGGTATTTTTCCCGGAACAGGCTAAGCGCACCCGGCAGACGGGAATCGGACAAGGTATTCACTCCAATGGACAGCTTGCCGCGGATTCCCTGCCCGCTTTCACGGGTCTCAGCCTTCGCTTCATCCATCAGCCGGGTTATCGTCAGGGCATGCTCATACAGCGTCCTGCCGGAAGCTGTCAGCTCCAGCTGACGGCCGTTGCGGTGAAACAGCTGCACGCCAAGCTCCGTCTCCATCAGCTTCAGCTGCTGGCTCAGCGGAGGCTGGGACATATGAAGCTTCAGTGCTGCAGAGGTGACCTGCCGTTCCTCCGCAAGGGCAATAAAATACCGCAGCTGTCTGATATCCATAGGCTCAACTCCTTAATATAGGCAAAAGTATATGCATTTCATATACTTTTGCTACATTTATAATATTATTCATATAGCTCACTCCATGATACCATGCTTATGTAACCTTACGCAGAAAGCTGGTAAAGAAATCATGCAATGGAGCAAGTACAAAGACCACTTGAGCTTACTGCCCGCAGGCGTGCAGTGGCTATTCTTTTTGTTCACCAATACAGTGCTTGTCCCTCTGTCAGTGGGCCATGCGCTGGGAATGACTGCCGGCGACATTACCGCTTCCATGCAGCGTTCCTTTATTTTGACCGGACTTTTATGTATCGTTCAAGCCTTGTGGGGGCACCGTTACGCCTTGATGGACGGTCCGGCAGGCATTTGGTGGGGGCTGGTGCTCGGAATCATCTCCTCTGCACCTGCAATGGGCATGAATCCGGCTTCTGTCGCAGCAAGCCTGACCGGGGGATTTCTGCTGGCAGGAATGATCGGAAGTCTGCTGGCTGTACTCGGCTTCCTGAAGCTGCTGCAGCGCCTGTTCACACCGGTCGTAATGGGCATCTATCTGCTGCTGCTTACCTTTCAGCTGGCCAATACGTTTTTTAAAGGCATGATCGGCTACAGCGCCGGCGGCAAATGGGATTTGCAGCTTGCCGGACTGTCGCTCGTCATCATCCTGTTTGTTTCCTTTATCCATTTGAAGGCTAAGGGCAAGCTCAGCCAGTTCTCCCTGCTACTAGGCATCATCGCCGGCTGGATTGCCTACGTCATCTGTTTCGGCAGCTCCGCAAGCATGGGAACGGCTTCAGCAGAAAGCACTGCAGTCTGGCAATGGATGCCCTGGGGCAGGCCGGCCTTTGAGCCGGGCATCGTCATGGTCGGCCTGCTTGCCGGGCTTGTCAACATGACCAATACATTAACCAGCCTGCTGGCCGCAGATAAGCTGTACCAGCAGCAGGCTGCAGAGAAGCAGTATATCCGCTCGCTGCTGTTCACCAATCTGTTTTCGGTTGCCGGTGCCTGCTTCGGACTGATTCCGTTCGGCACATTCGCTTCCTCTATCGGATTTCTGGAGAATACGAAGGTGCTGCGCCGGTCAGCTCTGATTACCGGCGCTGCCCTGCTTATGCTGGTCGGCCTCATTCCTGCCTTGAGCAGCTGGCTGGCGCTACTTCCGATGTCTGTCGGCAGCGCAGTGCTGTTCGTCGCCTACCTGCAGATGTTCGGCACGGCACTGAATACCCTGGGCCGCACTTCACTTAATTCCAAAACCATCTACCGGGTCGCCCTTCCGGTATTGACCGGAATCGGAATTATGAACATACCCGCAGCAGCCTTTGCCGACTTCCCTCCGCTGCTGACTCCGGTCGCCTCCAACGGTCTGGTCGTTGGCGTCATTATGGCAATAGTCATGGAGAACCTTGTTCCATGGAACCAGTTTGAGCCCGCCGCTTCCAGCCTGCCTCTGTCCAAATAGGCTTAACTAAACCGGTAAGTCCAAAACTGCTCAGTGCCGTAACGGCTGATGATTTCTTCCTGGGTCAGAACCCGGCTGCCCACAAGCTCCGCTGCCTGGAATTGAGAACGGTGAGCCTGAATGGAAGCCATCTTAGGAACCAGGAACGCGGTAACGTCTACCGTTACATCTGCTCTCCCGATCATCTGCTCATGATTACTGGAGAATGCGCTGCATAGCACAACCGGCCGTTCTTCCTCCGGAAGCTGCCCGATGGTCCGGACAACAGCTGCCCCGGTTGCATCATGATCGGGATGCACGCTGTAGCCGGGGTAGAAGGTGATCACCAGCTCCGGCTTCAATTCCTGCAGCAGTCCCAGAATAGCTCCATCCAGCAGCTCCTGGTCCTCAAATTCGATCATCTTGTCATGGAAGCCAAGCATTCTAAGATCCTGAATGCCGATCGCCCGGCATGAGGCTTCCAGCTCCAGCTTACGGATGCCCGGCAGAGTAACCCGGTTCGCGAAGGGCGGGATGCCCATATTCCGGCCCATTTCACCCAGAGTCAGGCAGGCAAAGGTAACCTGTGTGCCTTCGGCTATGTATTTGGCCAACGTTCCTGCAGCAACAAAGGACTCATCATCCGGATGCGGGAGCACGGCCAGAATACGCCGGATACCCCCCGTTTGTTTGGTACTCATGATAGTCTGTTCCTCCATTTTCATCAGAATGCCTCCAGACTCAGCTGCAGTGCGACCACCAGCTTGCCCTGGCTGTCATGCCCGGCGAGAATAAGGCGCTGTGTATCCTGCTCATCTATATGGGTAAGCCCTTCGGCATAAATCCAGCCTAGCTCCGTCTTCAATCCGACCCGGTACGGTCCGGTTCCTGAGATGGAACCCTGAGTATAACGGATAACAGCATTGCTGATAAAAGCGGAAGCCGGATGGCGGCTGCTGTCCAGATGATTGGCATAGGCGCCAGAAGTAAGCTCAAGATGAAGAAATAAATCCCGGCCGGATAATTCATTTATCCGTGACTGTATATGTTGTGGTTGTATCAGCTGCATAGTTATACTCCTTCATTAGTAATTAATCGACGGTTACTGTACTTCAATTGCTAACCTTCTATAATATCTGCCTGAAGATCAGTGGCAATCTCAATCATTAAAGGAACGACCGCCTCTGCGGATACTGCCACATAGAGATCTCCGGAATACAGCCGGAAAGGAATTTCTGCTTCGCCGTACTGCCACATGAAGAAGTCTCCCTCAATGGTCATGATGCTCTCCGGCCCTTTAACACTAAAAGTCTGCGAATATGCAAAATCAGCCCTGCGGGCGAAATACGCTTTGCATTCCTCCAGGGTGATTGCCTCTGCTGCAGTATCCTCCTGCATCGAACGGGTAATACGAAAACGCTGATTCATGATTAGCCTCCAAAAAAGCAAAATAGGTGCAGCGGAGCTGTTAGGGTTGCCTGTCTTCCTCCGTGCCCCGAAATCATATTTTCTCACTCTCCGTCTCTGCTGTCAAAACAATGCATGCTCATTCATACAGAAAATAACAAAAAGTGCATAGCATAAGCTACGCACTCTCCTCTATCTGAGCCTTTTCACTCCTGATTCAAAAAGGTCCGGGTCCGCTCAAGCCTCGGGCTGCCGAAAATCTGCTCCGGTGTTCCGGATTCAGCGATCTCCCCGTTATCCATGAAGAATACCCGGTCCGCCACATCGCGGGCAAAGCTCATCTCATGGGTCACGATGATCATCGTCATGTTCTCCTCGGCCAGCTGGCGGATTACCCGCAGCACCTCGCCTGTAAGCTCAGGGTCGAGCGCCGAGGTCGGCTCATCAAACAGCAGAATGTCCGGGCTCAGCATCAGCGCTCTGGCAATCGCCACCCGCTGCTTCTGCCCGCCGGACAGCATGGACGGATATACATCCGCCTTGTCGGCGAGTCCTACCTTGGTCAGCAGCTCCATACTTCTGGCGGCTATGGCCTGGCTGCTCTCCCGCTTCAGCGTTCTGGGAGCCAGCTCCAGATTTCCCCGTACCGTCAGATGCGGGAACAGGTTGAAATGCTGGAACACCATGCCCATTGTCGCGGTGATGTCCCTGATGGCTGCCGTACCGGCGTATTTGCCGTTCTCGGCCAGCGTTTTACCGTGAATAAAGATGCTTCCGCCGGTGATCTCCTCTAGATGCACAAGACTGCGCAGCATGGTGCTTTTACCGGAGCCGGAAGGACCGATTACAGCAACAACCTCGCCGGGATTGACCTCAAAGGTAATCTGCTTCAGCACATCCAGGCTGCCGAAGGATTTCTGTAGTTTTTTCACTTCAATAATACTGCTCATAATCGGACAGCCCTTCTACTCAAATTTGAAACGTTTCTCAAGCAGCTTGAAGAACAGCGTCAGCACGAGAGTCATCAGCAAATAGATGATGCCTGCTACAACAAACGGAGTCACTGTAAAATCGCGGTTTACTGCAGTCTTGGCATAATTCAGCAGCTCCGGTACAGCTACAGCATAGAGCAGTGCCGTGTCCTTTACCAGCGTAATCGACTCATTCGCCACCGCCGGCAGGGCAACCCGGAACATCTGGGCCAGAATAACCTTACGCAGGGTCTGCCATTTGCTGAGTCCGAGCACCTTGGCAGCCTCATGCTGTCCCTTATCGATGGATAACAGGCCGCCGCGGAATATTTCAGCAAAGTAGGCTCCATAGTTCAGAATAAAGCCCAGACAGGCTGCGGCAAAACGGTCCATGACCAGGTATTCTCCGATGACCGGGATCTGCGGCAGTCCAAAGCAGAAGAACAGCAGCTGCAGCAGCAGCGGAGTGCCGCGCATAACGTAAATGTAAGTGTGGGCCAGCCAGGCCAGAGGCTTAACACGGCTTTTGGCCATCAGTGTGACCAGCATCCCCAGCGGGATGGACAGGACGATGACGATCAGGAACAGCAGCACCGTTGTGCGTGCCCCCTCCAGCATCGGCCCGGCAATCTGGATAATGTAATCGATACTCATGTCTGCAACCGACTCCTAAGGAAGCTATCTAGTTCAATACTTTATTTTCGCCAAACCATTTAGTAGAAATTTCGGCAGCCGTGCCGTCACTGCTCAGCTCATCAAGCGCCTTCTGCAGCTCATCCAGCAAAGCCTGATTGTCCTTCTTGATTCCGATACCGTACTGCTCAGGAGCGAGAGACTCGTCAAGCAGCTTGTATGTATTCTGCTCAATGGACATATAGTATCTGGCTACTACTTCATCAATAACTACACCGTCAAGGCGGCCCGATTTCAGGTCAGTCAGCGCAAGGACATTATCCGGGAACTCGGAAACACCGGCAACCTCGGCTTTAACCGGGCTGGCATCGAGTGCGTCAGCTGCGGACGACAGGCTCTGCAGCCCGAGTTCCTTGCCGGCAAGATCCGCAAGTGCTGTCAGCGTGGAATCGGCAAGCACAACTACCACCTGGCTGTTTTCCAGGTAGGGTCTGGTGAACAGCACCTTTTCCTTACGCTCATCAGTAATCGTGTATCCGTTCCAGATCATATCAATACGTCCGCTGTTCAGCTCCGATTCCTTGGCTGACCAGTCGATCGGCTGGAAGGTAACCTCTTTGCCCATTTTTTCGGCAGCAGCCTTGGCATAGTCAATATCGAAGCCGACAATTTCATTGTTCTCATCACGGAAGCCCATCGGCGCGAACTTATCATCAATTCCGATGACCAGCTTGTTATCATCTTTCCCCGAGCCGGAGCAGCCTGCCAGCACCGCTATAATCATTACCGTTAAAAGAATCCATAGTCCCTTGCGTCTCATCTCTCTAATCCCCCTAGTAAAATTAAAATGTCCACACGCGCTTTAGTTCGTTAACACGTTATCAGGGTATCATAATAACATACGATGTGAATTGCGTCGATAAAGGAGTGATCGGCTTCTCTGTCAATGGATAAATTGCAAACAATTATATACTGCAAAATGCAGCTGTGTTTCCGGTCACTATAGCACTGTCATGACAGGAGTTATAATAAATTGAGGCTGATTGTACTCAGCCCTGTCATAACAGCTTCCCTTAGGAGGAGATATTTAAATGAGGAAGTATATCCCTAACCAGCACGGAGCCTGGGCCATGCTGATCCTTCCTTTTCTGTTTGGAGTTGCATCATCTGCAGGAAAAGCCATACATATTCCGTTGTTCATCTGCTGGCTGCTGATTTATCTGTTCAGCTTCCCGCTGCTGCAGGGGGTCAAGACCGGTAAATTCCAGCGTTATGCCAAGCCGCTCAAGCTGTACGGGCTTCTGCTGATCCCGTTTGTTGCCTATCTGGTTATCGCCGAGCCTGAGCTGATCTGGTTTGTACTCCCGCTGCTGCCGCTCTTTGCGGTCAATCTCTATTTTGCCAAAACAAAAAATGAACGCGCCCTCGTTAACGACATCTCAGCGATCATAGCCTTTTCCCTGATCATTTATCCGGTCTTCTATGTCGGTCAGGGAGAGAGCTGGCGGACCGCCACAGAGCTGTTCCTCTTGTCCGCCCTATACTTCACCGGCACTGCCTTGTATGTTAAAACAATCATCCGGGAACGGAACAATGTCCGCTATTATTATGTATCCGTTGCTTATCATCTGCTGGTTGCAGCGGCAGGCCTGCTGCTGTTCCCCTCGCTGTTTGTGCCTCTGCTTGTTCTGCTGCTCCGGGCTGCCATTCTGCCGAAGACAGGGATTACAGCCAAACGTACCGGGATAACCGAGATTGGTTTTTCGGCCATGCTGTACGCAGCCGTGCTGGTTTTTTATTTCTAGAGTCTGCAGGCGAACAATAAAAAGGATGCTTTTCTATCGGCGTTTCGATAGCAAAGCATCCTTTTTTTGTAATGCAGGAGTTTCATGTCTATTCCACAATCATATCCTGATTGCTTGAGCCCGGCGGTACGATCGGATACACATTCGTCTCCTCGGTTATATCGAATTCCATAATCACAAGGCCTTCCGTATGAAGCGCGAGATCGATCATCTGCTCAGCCTCATCCAGTGAACGCGCACTGAAGCCATGAGCCCCGAACGACTTGGCAAGGGCAACGAAGTCCGGTGAGCTGATCCGTACCGAGGAGTAGCGCTTGCCGAGGAACAGCTGCTGCCACTGTCTCACCATGCCGAGATAGCCGTTTTTGAAGATGGCGATTTTGACATTCAGATTCAGATCAACAGCGGTCATCATTTCCTGCATATTCATCTGAATGCTTCCGTCTCCGGTGATACAGATCACCGGACGGTCCGGATAAGCAACCGCAGCACCGATGGCAGCCGGCAGGCCATACCCCATTGTGCCCAGCCCGCCGGAGGTCAGGAACGAACGCGGCCGGGAAAATTGATAATGGGTTGCAGTCCATATCTGATGCTGGCCTACATCTGTAGCGATAATGGCATCTCCGTCAGAGGCATTCTGCAGGCAGGCGATCACTTCCTGCGGGGCCAGCTTCTGCTCCTTCTTGCGTTTCACTTTTGCCGAACGGCTGCGCCAGTCCTGAATCTGCCGCTCCCATTCCTGCCTGTCTGCTGTATGTACATTACCCGTCAGCCGTTCCAGCATTTCACCACAGGAGCCGGTAATGGCAAGGTCGATCTGAATGTTCTTGTTCAGCTCGGAGGTATCGATATCCACCTGGATTTTGTAGGAATCCGGTGAAAAGGCCTTGCGGTTGCCGGTGACACGGTCACTGAACCGGACGCCGAGGCACAGCACCACATCAGCGCTCTGCAAGGCGCGGTTCGCAGCTACACTGCCGTGCATCCCGACCATGCCCAGATGCAGCGGATGCCCTGACGGAAAGGCGCCGAGACCCATCAGGGTACTGGCTACAGGCAAATGGTACTGCTCGGCAAACGCCTTGATTAGCGCAGGCGTATTATCAGTCATGCAGCCCCCGCCGATGAGAATAAGCGGACGCTGTGCGCTGCTTAGCTCCTCCGCCGCCAGCCGGACATCAGCCTGAAGAATGGAATGGTCCGGCTGATAACCGCGGATATAAGGCAGGTTCATCGTTTCCGCAGTATAACAGCTGTCCGGCACCTCCGCATTCATCACATTCTTGGGCAGGTCAATCAGAACCGGGCCGGGCCGTCCTGTTGCCGCTACATAAAAGGCTTCATGTATAATCCTCGGCAGATCTGCGATTTCCCTTACAATATAATTATGTTTGGTGATCGGCATCGTCATCCCGTAAATATCCACTTCCTGAAAGCTGTCCAGGCCGATAAGCTCTGTTGACACCTGCCCGGTAAAGACAATCAGCGGAACAGAATCCATGAACGCCGTAGCAATACCGGTCACGGCATTAGTGGCCCCCGGCCCGCTTGTAACCAGCGCAACACCAGTGAGTCCTGTGGCCCGGGCATAACCATCTGCGGCATGTACAGCCGCCTGCTCGTGCCGGACCAGAACATGCTGTATCCTGTCACAATCATATAACGCATCATACAAGGGCAGTACGGCTCCGCCCGGGTATCCGAATATCGTCTCCACATCTTTTTCGATCAGCATCTGAATCAGCAGCTGGGCTCCGTTCATAGGTACAATTCGTCTCCTGTCTAATGAATATGTTTTACGGATAACAGATTATGGGTAACATGTTGTGATAGATTATACCTGAGAGGATGATCTCCATTGGCAAAAGATACCGAACAGCAGGTCCATCTCACACGTGAAGAACGCGAGCAAATCGGCCGCAGAACAAACGCCGGCTTTGCCAGGGTAGAGCGGGCGGCAGTGGATGAAGGCACAGAAGCCATTCCGACCGGCTCAATCGGCCAGCCGCTCACTGAGGAAGAAATCCGCCGCCGGGTAGGCTCGGGAAATTTCGAGTCAGCCAAAAACGATCTCCAGTCCGGCTCCATTAACAGCTGATTCTCCTGCCTGCAGCCTAGCCTCCGATATAGGACATGCCGATCTTCGTCCGGCTGCGGGCAGTCTGCTCTGTCCGTTCATCGGAGTAACGGTCGCTCCGCTGCTCCCACACCGTCCGGATCGCCTTCAGCAGGCTGTAGTCATCTGCTCCGCTGCGGAGCATAGCTCTAAGGTCCAGACCGGTGGAAGCGAACAGACAGGTGTAGAATTTCCCGTCGGAAGACAATCTGGCCCGCGTACAGGAAGAGCAGAATGATTCTGAGACAGAAGTAATAAAGCCGACCTCTGCCCCGCTGTCCTTGTAACGGTAACGTTCAGCAACTTCACCGAAGTAACTATGTCCAAGCGCCTCCATTTCAAAGCTGCTTTGGAGGCGCTCCAGTATTTCCTTTTTGGTGACCACCTTCTTGAAGCTCCAGCCGTTGTCATTGCCGACATCCATGAATTCAATGAAGCGCAGGGTAATCTGCTTTTCCTTGAAATAACGGGCCATCGGTTCAATCTGCGATTCATTGACACCCCGCTGCACTACCATATTCACCTTAACCTCGAACCCGGTATTTACCGCATGCTCGATGTTCTTCAGAATAACGCCGGATTTCAACCCCCGCCCGTTCATTTGCCCGAACAGTTCAGGATCCAGTGCATCGAGGCTGACATTAAGCCTGCGCAGTCCTGCAGCATATAACGGCTCTGCCTGCTGGCCCAGCAATACTCCGTTAGTGGTTAGACCCATATCCTTCACCCCGTCCATAGCACGCAGCCCTTCAACGAGTACAGGCAGCTCACGCCGCAGGAGCGGTTCGCCGCCGGTCAGGCGGATTTTGGTCACACCCAGGGAGATGAACAGGTTGGTCAGCCGGCTGATTTCATCAAAGGTCAGCAGCTCACCGGCCGGTAGAAACGCATAATCATCGCCGAACAGCTCTTTGGGCATGCAGTAGGAGCACCTGAAATTGCACCGGTCTGTTACGGAAATCCGCAGATCGCGGATCGGACGGCGCAATTGATCCTGTACGGGTAATGTTCTCATCTGTCTGGTTCTCCTTTCCTGCAGGCTTACAGCAGCCATTCCTCTGTTCCTTCTTCAACGCCAAGCAGCAGCACGTCCACAGCAGTGCCCGCAGTATAGCCCCTCGTCCCTCCCGGCAGCACAATCAGGGAATTCCCCCGTGCGATTGAGGATACGGCATTGGATTTATTGAATCCGGCAGGCCGGACCGAAAAGCCGTCATACACCGCCCGGATAAACCGCGTGAACGGATTGGCCTTCGAGAAATCCTCGGCAAGCACCGCCTTGGTATACGGCAGATATACCTTTTCCGCCCCGGTCATTTGCAGCAGAGCAGGCCGCACAAACAGCTCAAAGCCGGTAAAGCAGGCTGAAGGATTGCCGGACAGCCCGAACAGGCATTTGCCGCCCGAGACTGCAACCGTTGTTACGCTGCCCGGACGCATCGCGACCTTGTTGAACAGCACCTCTGCCCCGATACGGGCATAGATTTCAGGCAGGTAATCATAATCACCGACGGAAACCCCGCCTGTAGTAATAAGGCAATCGGTTTCCGAGAGCGCCCGCCCGACTGTCAGCAGGCTTTCCTCCAGCTGATCTGCTGCAGTCTCATACATTCTGAACGGAAGGCCCATCCGGGCCAGCTGGGCGGCGATCATCGGACCGTTGCTGTTGCGGATTTTGCCGGGCTCCAGCGGAGAAGCGACGTCCAGCAGCTCTGTTCCTGTGGACAGGATACCGACAACCGGACGCCTGGCCACCTTAACCTGCGAGTATCCAAACGTGGCCAGCAGCGCAATCGTGCCGGGCTGGATGAAGCTGCCTGCCGGGATAATCTGTTCACCTGCCTGCATATCCTCACCCTGCAGGGACAGATTCTCACCGGCTGCAAAGGCTTTTCGGATCGTAAAGCCCAGCGGACCTGCTTCAGCCGTCTGCTCGAACATGACTACCGCATCCGCACCTGCCGGAAGCGCCGCTCCCGTCATCAGCCGGACCGCCTCATAAGCGCCGACCGTAACACCAGACACCTGGCCTGCACCGATGTGATCCACCACATTGAATTGTACACGGCTGCCGCCGGATGCTTCAGCAGAATCAGCCGACCGGATGGCGTATCCGTCATACGGTGAGCGCGTGAAATGCGGCACATCATGAGTCGCGGTCAGCGGCTCCGCAAGGATGCGGCCATAGCTTTCGGCAAGCGGTACACTTTCCGTGCCGGTGCGGCCGGCTTTTGCAATCACTCTGGCTACTGCTTCTGCTACGCTGACCGGATTTCTTGTCTTCTCCACCTTCATCTGCTCCTAACCTCGCTTATACTGGAACCCGGCTGCCGCCGGTTATTTATTCGTAATATCGCTGAATGTGCCTACGTACCGCACATCCTCACCAGTCTCATCCTTCACCGCGCTGATATTGAGCCATTGCAGATACTCCTGGCCGTTCTTGCGCTTATTCCAGATCTCGCCCTGCCACATGCCCTTCTCCCTGATCTCATTCCACATAAGACTGTAGAAATCCTTGGATTGGCGGCCTGATTTCAGGATGCTTGGCTGCTTGCCGAGCACTTCACCTTCCGCAAAGCCTGTAAGCCTTGTAAAGGCAGGGTTTACTGACTTGATCTGGCCCGAGACATCTGTAACCATTATGCCTTGGCCTGTTGAATTGAACACTTCTGAGGTAAGTGCGAGCTTGTCTTGAAAATACAGCCACACCACCAGCACCAGACTGGCCAGCGCAACCTGGGATAGCAGCATAAAGCCGATTGAATATTGCCCGGTTGCCGCATAAATAATGGACAGCATAATCGGCGGGAAGAAGCCGCCCAGTCCACCCATCATCGACACGATCCCGTTGGCAATCCCGGCCTGCTTGTTAAAGTACAGCGGAACCAGCTTGAAGATGACCCCGTTACCGATCCCTGCACTCACTGCAATCGCCAGACACCCTACGGTGTAGAGCCCCATGGAAGGCATAAAGGCCAAGACAATCGCAGCAACAGTATAAATGCTGAATGTGCCGATAAGCAGGAACAGCGGCTGGAACTTATCGGCCAGCCATCCGCCAACCGGTCGGAAGAAGGTAGCTACAGCAATGAATCCTGCAGTACGCATCCCGGCGTCTACCTTCTCCAGTCCAAAGCTGGATACCAGGAAGCCCGGCAGATAGATGGTAAACGCCACAAAGGAACCAAATGTAATGAAGTAAAACAGTGAGAACAGCCACAGCTTTTCATTCCTGGCTACTCCCTTGATCTGTTCGATAATCGGTGTCTTCATCTTAGGCTCATGCCGGTCCCCGAAGAAGAAGTTCAGGGCGATGAAGATGAGCAGCAGAATTAGATACAGCTTCACTGCAGGTCCCCAGCCGATCTCTGCAGCAATGATCGGAGCAGAAAAAGTCGTGACTGCTGTTCCAAGGTTACCGATCCCGTAGATCCCGTTCACCAGACCGTGCTTATCCTTGGTGTAATATTTGGGCAGTGAGGTTACCCCTACCGAGAATACAGCGCCTCCTATACCAAGGAACGTTCCGCCGATAATCAGATGCGCCATCGTGGTCGCTTCACTGATAAAGTAGACCGGGAACAGCAGCAGAATAAAGCTGCACATAAAGATGATCCGTGCCCCGAAAATGTTGGCATAGTAGCCCAGCGGTATCCGCAGGATTGAGCCGAGCACCACCGGTATAGCGGTGACCATGGCCAGCTTGCCGGACGGGATGCTGATGTCCTCGGAAATAAAGGGCATGAGGGAAGAGATAATTACCCATACCATAAATCCGGTAACCAGGTTTAGTGTTTGAAGCGGCAACTGCATTTTTTTAATCATTCATTTTCACCTTTTTCGCCAATTATTCTCCTGATTGTCTATGTGAATATTTCCTGTACTCATTGTATCTGCCGATCCCCCGGCTCAGATATAGGGGAGTCCCCTGTCCCTGACAGGGTAAACCCTGAAAATATAATAAGGCGGGTTCCCCGTGGCGTCCTGCCGCTAAAACTGCTCACAAATTAAGGGATTACTCGCATCTGAAACTTTAAAAGCAAAATAAAAACAGCTGCTCCGGTCAGGAACAGCTGTCAGCTCATGTGATCATTGTATTCAGTTTACCGGACAGCCGCTCCCGGTCACGGGGGCTCAGCAGGGTCTCGGCCATCGGGAACACTACCGTCTCCTCTTTGACAAAATGGACGGTCAGCACCTCGAATGCCTCACCGGCATCCCTGGCAGCAGCGCGAAGCTCTTCTACTGAGCTCAGCTGTGCCTCACCGCCGGTGTGATGGAGAAAATGCCCTATGTAACCGTCGATCTCCCGGTGCTCCTCCTGAATGCCGACGAGCGGCCCCTGCTCAAAGCCGATGTACTGGCCCAGCAGCGGGAAGAAATGCTCCTCTTCCTTAGCGGTATGCTTGTTAAGCGGAATCATAAAATCCATAATTGCCCTGCGCAGCTCTTGAAGCCTCGCTTTGCCTTCATCCAGACTGATGTCGTCCTGCTCGAACCAGAGCACGGCAGTATGCCATTCTCCCATCAGATATGATAAATAGCGGTGCTCATTCTCAAGAATGCGCATGGCAGGTGTCGAAAACTTTAAGCCTGCACTTTGAGACATGCGGCTCCACCTCCATCCGCCGGTCAGAAATCCAGCATTTTTTTACGCAACGCATATTCAACCAGCTCCGGCCGGCTCTTCAGGTTCAGCTTTTCCATAATCTTCGCCTTATGCGCTTCCACCGTCTTCACGGAAATATACAGCTTCTCGGCAATTTCCTTGTTTCCGTAGCCTTTGGCAATCAGCGGCAGAATCTCCAGCTCCCGCTTGGATAGCAGCTCGAACAGATCCTCCGTTGTCACGGTTTTATCCTTCTTGATGAACTCGCGGACGAGCGAGGTCGCCATCTTGGGGTGAATATAGGTGCCGCCCTCATATATGGTCCGGATGGCCAGCAGCAGCTCCTCGTCCGGAGCGCTTTTGAGCACATAGCCGGATGCCCCGTTCTTCAGCACGTGGAACAGATATTCCTCGTCATCATGCATCGTCAGGATCAGGATTCTGGTATCGGGATAATCCTCCTTAATCTTACCGGTAGCAATCAGTCCGCTCTCGCCCGGAGGCATGCTCAGATCCATAATCAGAATGTCCGGCCGGTGCTTGGCAACCAGCGTATAAGCCTCCCTGCCGTCCGCCGCCGTTCCGATTACTTCAATATCGTCCTGAAAATTAAGAATCATGGCGAACCCGCTGCGGACGATGGCATGGTCGTCAGCAATAACGATCTTCATTCAGCAGCTCATTCCTTCCCTTGTATCTTTCCTGCAGGAACCATCAGCAGAATCCTTGTGCCTCTGCCCTTTTGTGATTCCACACTGAACGTTCCGCCTACCAGCTCTGCGCGTTCCTGCATGCCGAAGAGGCCAAGACCGGTTCCCGCCGGCTCGTCACCCGGATGAAAGCCGATCCCGTGGTCCTCAACCTGGAGCCGGATGAAGCCGTCTCGCTCAGACAGTGTAACCTTAACCGTATCGACCTGGGCATACTTGAGCGCATTCAGCACGGCCTCCTGGCATACCCGGTAGACTACAGTCTCAAGCTCACTGCTGTACCGCTTCTCGCACAGACGGGATTCGAAATCAATGACAAGGCCATAGCTCTGCTCCATCCGCTTGAAGTGGGAACGGAAGGCTGCCTCCAGCCCGAAATCATCGAGCGCCGCCGGCCGCAGCTCTACTGAGAGATTACGGATATCACTAAGCAGCCGGGTCATGGATACCTCGGTCTGCTTCACCTTCCGCAGCAGCTGCTCGTCATCCGTCATATATTTAAGCACCCGCAGGTCAATGACCGCACTCATCAGCTCCTGGGCTACACTGTCATGCAGCTCGCGGGAGATCCGCTTGCGCTCATTCTCCTGGGCCTCGATAACATGCTTCATCATTTTGTTCTGGTAGAACTTCTCCTGGGTTTTGAACTGCCGGGTCAGATCCCGCAGCATGAAGACCCGGATTCCCTGCTCGGCATCAATCGTATGAAAGGTAGCCGCATAGGGGACGATTCCCTTATCCCTTGTCTCCAGATATACCTGATAGGAGGTGAAGTTATCCGTATCCGGCGTATTAAAATAGCAGTTCAGACAGGTGCGCAGCTCCGTCTCACTTGTATAACCCCGGCAGGTTCCGCATAGTGCCAGGGGATTTCCCTGATACAGCTGGGCCAGAATATCCTGGTCAATAATCTGTTCTGCCGCCGGATTCATCGCAAGCATCTTGCCGTCCCGGTCAAAAAAGAACATCGCCTCGGTGCTATTCTCAAACAGCCTGCTCATGAGCCCATTCGTCAGATCTTTTCCGGGTGTAATCAACTCAGCAACAATTCCTTCCCGTTCAAGTCTCCAATGCCCCTGCGCGCGGTAGCTTCCAGAGCCTGCACCATCTCAAGGGTAACCTGCCGCTCCCCTCTGAAGCCCCCTAGCAGCACACCGGCTACTCTGGCATCGCTCCAAATGGGTACAGCAGCAATACTGCTTAAATTCTCCATTTTGGTGATTGGATAAGTAAATAAGGAATCAGGCTGTACGTCTTTCTCTACAGAAGGCAGCAGAAACGGTTTACCGGTCTTGAACACGATTCCGGCAATCCCCCTGCCTGATTGCAGGACAATCCGCTTGTAACGTTCATTCGTGTTCCCGGAGGCGTATTTCCAGCGGATCACATAATCATATTCTGCCGGTTCGGCAAGCGCCAGTGATATGAAGTCATAACCAAGTGCCTTGCGGATCTCGTCAAGCTCCCCCTGGTAATCCACCTTGCTATTCATCGTTTCCACTCCTATTGAACAGGGAAAGAAAATCCGGCTTCTTTCCTTTAATTCGTTTTATTTCTTCTGTATAGAATATAACTTCTGCCTATATAATTCAACGGAACACTCCAGACATGGACCAGCCGGGTAAACGGCCAGAAGGCAAAGATAGCAAAGCCGGACAGGATATGCAGCTTGAACGAGAACGGCACATCTGTCATTAGTGCAGGATCAGGACGGAACATAAACAGCCCGCGGAACCAGACGGAAATGGTATCCCGGTAGTCGAATTCCGGCTGTACAGCATTAGTCACAATAGTGGAGTACATTCCCATGAACACTATAAATAGAAGCAGCGAGTTGACAATCAGATCAGATGCAGAGCTGAGCCTCCGTACATTCTTGATTGTAAAACGCCGGGCTGTAAGAATCAGCATACCGGCCAGTGTAGCAAAACCAAAGATCCCGCCGATATACACAGCTCCGATATGGTACATGTGATCACTCACCCCAACGGCCTCGAGCCATGACTTCGGAACGGCAAGACCGCCGATATGGCCGAGAATAACCGGCATAATCCCGAGGTGGAACAGGATGCTGCCGAACTTCAGCTGCTTTTTCTCAATAAATTCACTGGATTTGGCCGTCCAGTTGAACTGGTCCTTGCGGTACCTGAAGATATGTCCGAATATAAAGACCACCAGACACATATAAGGGAAAATGACCCATAGAAACTGACCGTACATATTCATTGGCTCAGGGCCTCCTGTTCAGCACAAGCTTTAAATGTTACGCGCAGCCCCTTCACCAGATGGAAATAGGGACTGTTGTTTTTCTCAAGCGCCTTGAGCAGATGGAACGTGCCGTCCTCCAGGATCGCTATCAGCATCCGGAAGTTCTCCGGTGCATCCGGATTGTCCAGCCATTCTGCGGCATACAGGAACTCGCACATCAGCGGCAGGAAATCGGGCAGCTCCCCTTCCGGCATCTCCAGTCCGAACATTTCATAGAGCAGCTTCAGCTTAGCCAGCATCTGTCCCCGTTCCTTGGCATCCTCAAACTTGAAATAAGTCATATACAAAGCGCAGTCCTTCTGAAAATCAAAGGTAGCCGCATAGCTCTCCTGAATCTCCTCCAGGCTGTAGTTCTGCATCAGTGTCCAGTACGTATGCACATGGGCATAGCCGGGATGATCCTGGCTGAACGCCTCCTCCAGAAAAGCCGGATGAAAATCCAGCTTCTCTGGATACATGAGCTGCAGGGCGAAATATCCGAAGGATTCCTTATAGCTGTACAATTTGGTCAGATCAATCACGCCAGATCCCCCCGTAGAAATTCTCCTCATACATATCTTTGCCGGTCTTCAGGCTCTCGCCGATGGAGCTGGCAGCGCCGCAGCCGTCGCAGCCGGAGCCTGCGCCCATGTCGCCCATTCCGTTGCCGTAGCCCGCAGAACCCTGGGCACGGTAAGGATTCATATGCTGCTCTTTGTGTGAGGTCGGGATAACAAACCGGTCCTCATATTTGGCAATCGCCAGCAGCCGGTACATTTCCTCTGTCTGCTGTGCAGTCATGCCGACACGGTCCAGACGGCTAAGATCAAATTCCTGGCCTGACGACTGGGCGCGCATGTACGAGCGCATCATCGCCATCCGCTGCAGGGCTTCTTTTACCGTTTCCGTATCGCCTGCAGTCAGCATATTAGCCAGATATTGAATCGGCGTGCGCATTTCTTCAATCGCCGGGAAAATCATATCCGGGTTCTTCAGTGAATCCTTGCCTTCAAAATAGTTCATAATCGGACTAAGCGGCGGTACATACCACACCATCGGCAGCGTCCGGTATTCCGGATGCAGCGGGAAGGCCAGCTTGTGCTCGATCGCCAGCTTGTATACCGGTGAATTCTGGGCAGCTTCCAGCCAGTCCTCGGAAATGCCGTCTTTTCTGGCCTGGGCAATCACTTCCGGATCATGCGGATTCATGAACAGGTCGCATTGCGCCTTGTACAGATCCTGCTCATTAGGCGTTGAAGCCGCATCAAGCACCTTATCAGCGTCATAGAGCAGCACGCCCAGATAGCGGATACGTCCGGTACAGGTCTCGGAGCATACAGTCGGCAGGCCCGCTTCTACACGGGGGAAGCAGAAGGTGCATTTCTCGGCCTTATTAGTCTGCCAGTTGAAGTATACCTTCTTATAAGGGCAGCCGGTCATGCAGTATCTCCAGCCGCGGCAGGCCTCCTGGTCAACGAGCACAATGCCGTCCTCATCCCGTTTGTACATTGCTCCTGAAGGACAGGAAGCGACGCAGCTCGGATTCAGACAATGCTCACAGAGGCGGGGCAGGTAGATCATGAACGACTTCTCGAAATTGAACTTGATCTCTTCCTCAATCTTCTGGATGTTCGGGTCGAGCGGACCGGTGACATGTGCCCCGGCCAGATCGTCCTCCCAGTTCGGGCCCCACTCCAGGTCCATCTTTTCGCCGGTTACAGCCGAATGCGCCCGTGCTACAGGGGAGTGCTTCTGTTCCCCCGCGTTAGTCAGATGCTCGTAGTTATAGGTCCATGGCTCATAGTAATCCTTCATTTCCGGCATATCCGGGTTATAAAAGATTTTACCGAGCGCGATCTTGGACAGCTTGTTGCCGGATTTCAGCTCCAGCTTGCCTTTGCGCAGCTGCCAGCCGCCTTTATAGAGCTCCTGGTCTTCCCAGCGCTTCGGATAGCCGATCCCCGGCTTTGTTTCCACGTTGTTGAACCACATATATTCCGCACCCTTGCGGTTCGTCCAGGTCGTTTTACAGGTGACGCTGCAGGTATGACAGCCGATGCATTTATCCAGATTCATTACCATTGCAACTTGCGCTTTAATTTTCAAGCCAGTTAACCTCCTTCATTTTGCGTACGGCTACGTAGACATCCCGCTGGTTGCCGATCGGACCATAGTAGTTGAAGCCGTAGCTGAGCTGAGCGTATCCGCCGACCATCTGGGTAGGCTTCAGATGAATCCGGGTAGGCGCATTATGGCTTCCGCCTCGGGTATCGGTAATTTCCGACCCCGGCACTTGAATATGCTTGTCCTGGGCGTGGTACATGAACATGGTGCCTCTCGGCATCCGGTGGCTGACTACCGCCCGTGCTGTAACCACACCGTTGCGGTTATATACTTCCAGCCAGGCATTATCCTCAATGTCGTGGGCTGCCGCATCCTCGTTATTAATCCATACCGTCGGTCCTCCGCGGAACAGGGTCAGCATATGCTGGTTATCCTGATAAGTGGAGTGAATGTTCCATTTACCATGCGGTGTCAAATATCTCAGCACCAGTGAATCCTGGCCGCCCTTGATTGCCTTGTCGCGCGGTCCGAAAACCATAGGCGGCAGTGTCGGCTTAAATACAGGCAGGGATTCCCCGTATTGCAGGAAAATCTCATGATCAATGTAGAAATGCTGTCTTCCGGTCAGCGTACGGAACGGCACGAGGCGTTCGATATTCGTGGTGAACGGAGAATACCGGCGGCCCTGCTTGTTCGAGCCGCTGAATACCGGCGTCGGAATGACTTCACGCGGCTGTGCAGTGATGCTCTGGAAGGTAATCTTCTCCGCTGCACGGTCTGCTGAAATATCCTTCAGCGGTACCCCGTGATCCTTCTCAGCCGATTCGTAGGCCTTCTGGGATACACGGCCGTTAGTTGCCGAGGAGAGATGCAGAATCGTATCTGCCGCCTGGCGGGCTGTCTGCAGCTTAGGCAGGCCGTTTTTGATCGATTCATCAAAATAAACGCCGCTAAGCTTCTTTAATTCCTCATATTCCTCGGCAACAGAGAAGCTGACGCCGTGCGCGCCGGCTTTTCCGACTGCCAGATTGGGTCCAAGCGAAATATATTTATCGTGAATTTTGGTATAGTCACGTTCCACAATACTCAGGTTAGGCATCGTTTTGCCCGGAATGGCCTCCACTTCACCCTTAGCCCAGTCTTTGACCAGACCCATCGGCTGGGAGATTTCACTGATTGAGTCATGTCCGAGTGGTGAAGCAACGATGTCTTTGTATACGCCCGGCAGATGGGTTTTCGCCATTTCGGAGAAGACCTCGGACAGCTGGCGGTAAATATCCCAGTCCGAACGCGATTCCCACAGCGGATTGACCGCCGGGTTGAACGGGTGGACGAACGGATGCATGTCAGTGGACGAAAGATCCGTTTTCTCGTACCAAGTAGCCGCCGGCAGCACAATGTCTGCATAAAGCGGAGTTGTGGTCATCCGGAAGTCCATCGCAACCATCAGATCCAGCTTGCCTTCCACATCCTCACGCCAGATGATTTCCTCCGGCTTTTGCTCTTCATTAGGTTCAGCGAGCAGTCCGTCCGAAGCGCCCAGTAGATGCTTCATGAAGTACTCCTGGCCTTTGGCGGAGCTTGAGATCAGATTGGAGCGCCAGATAAAGAGCGAACGCGGGAAGTTCTCCGGTGCGCCCGGGTCCTCCACCGCAAAGCGGGTTTTCCGCGTTTTGATCTCCTCCAGCGCATGTCCGATGATCTCACTGTTGGATTTCTTGCCTTCCCGTGCCGCTTCTTCCGCGAACAGCAGGCTGTTCTTGTTGAACTGCGGGAAGGACGGCAGCCAGCCTAGACGTGCAGCCAGAACGTTGTAATCCGCCGGATGCTGGTAAGCAAGCTCGCCGCCGGTCGGAGATTTCAGCGAATCCGTGCCGCTTTCTTCATACCGCCACTGCTCGGTGGCAAAGTAGAAGAACGAGGTCGCATTCTGCTGGCGTGCCGGACCCTGCCAGTCTTTGGCGAAAGCTACAGTGGACCAGCCTTCGATCGGACGGCATTTCTCCTGGCCGACATAATGCGCCCAGCCGCCGCCGTTAACGCCTTGCGAAGCAGTCAGAACCACCAGGTTCAGGATGGAACGGTAGATCGTATCACTGTTGAACCAGTGGTTAATCCCTGCCCCCATGATAATCATCGAGCGTCCGCCTGTATCTATTGCATTCTGCGCGAACTCGCGGGCGATCTGCACCACGACGCTGGCCTTCACCGTCGTAATCTTCTCCTGCCATGCCGGAGTATAATGCGAAGCTTCGTCGTCATAGCCTTTGGCGTTAAGCGGACTGTCGGTGCGGGCAATCCCGTACTGGCTAAGCATCAGATCGTAGACAGTAGCTACATAACGCTCCGTTCCGTCAGCCAGCTGCAGTTTGCGGGCCGGGATCACACGACGGAACGTGCCGTTGCCGGAGTTGTCAAAGAACGGGAATACAATTTCTGTCCATTCTTCGCCATGGCCTTCAATGCTGAGCGCCGGCTCTACCTTGCTGCCGTCTTCATTCTCAAGAATCAGGTTCCACTTCTTGCCTTCCTCCCAGCGCTGGCCCATCGTGCCGTTAGGGACCATCACATGACCGGCGGCCTCATCGTAGATGACCGGCTTCCAGTCAGAGTGCGGCGTGCTGTCCCCGAGGTCGCTGGCCCGCAGGAAACGTCCGCCCTTCCAGGCATCCTCATGCGGATCAAGCAGAATCAGGAAAGGCATATCTGTATATTGCTTGGCATAGTTCAGGAACATCGGCTCCTGCCGCTCCTGGTAGAATTCACTCAGAATAACATGGGTCATGGCCTGGGCCACCGCAGCATCCGTTCCCGGATTCGGTGCCAGCCAGTTGTCGGCAAATTTCACATTCTCCGCAAGGTCAGGCGCTACAGAGACGACCTTGGTTCCCTTATAGCGGACCTCAGTCATAAAGTGTGCATCCGGTGTCCGTGTCAGCGGGACATTCGAGCCCCACATGATCAGATAGCCGGAATTGTACCAGTCCGAGGATTCCGGTACATCGGTCTGCTCGCCCCAGATTTGCGGGGAAGCCGGAGGCAGATCGGCATACCAGTCATAGAAGCTCAGCATCTGGCCGCCGAGCAGCGAGATAAAGCGGGCGCCGGAAGCATAGCTGACCATCGACATGGCCGGAATCGGCGTAAAGCCGGCAATCCGGTCCGGTCCATACTTGCGGATCGTGTAAATCAGCTGTGCTGAGATCAAATGCAGCACATCGTCCCAATTAACGCGGATATGTCCGCCTTTGCCGCGCGCTTTTTTATACTGGCTGGCTTTCTCCGGATCTTCCACAATGCTGGCCCAGGCATCAATATAGTTGCCGTGCTCCTGCAGAGCCGCCTGCCACAGCCGCCACAGCTTGCCGCGTACATAAGGATATTTCACACGCAGCGGGCTGTACTCATACCACGAGAAGGTCGCTCCGCGCGGACAGCCGCGCGGTTCAAACTCCGGCATGTCCGGTCCGCAGGAAGGATAGTCGATCTGCTGGTTCTCCCAGGTGATGATTCCGTTCTTCACAAATACCTTCCAGCTGCAGGAGCCGGTACAGTTTACGCCGTGTGTAGTGCGGACGACTTTGTCGTGCGACCAGCGCTGACGGTACATATTTTCCCAGTCTCTATTTTTCTCCTCAAGAATGGACCATTTTCCGGAATAGCTCTCGATCGGTTTAAAAAAGTTAAGGCCGAATTTCTTCTTCATCGGTTACGAACACTCCTTTGCGAATGAAGCGAATCTAGTCAATCATTCAATTAATACCATTATGGATCTGTAGGCCGGCAGTTCCCATTAGGGAAACACCTATTGCGCCGCGGGAATTCCCTTGATCTGCCGAAACGGCAAATACGCCTCTCCCAAAACCGGGAAAAGCGCCGCTGCAAGCCTGTTTCTTCACTGCGGGAGGTCCCCATAGGGAGTTCCCTCTTTGTTGTACGGGGAATACCTTACCGGGGATTTCACTACCAGCTGATATGCTATACTGATCAAAAATACTGAAAGGATGAACGACATGGGAGGACCTTCATTACGCCAGCAGCATGCCCATCATGCCATTCATGAGGGCGGCCTGTCCGGTGCTATAAGTAAAACTGAGGAAGTAGAGGAGCTGCTTGAGGCAAAAGAATATGAGGTAGCCCGCCAGGCGGCTGAGCACCTGCTTGAATACTGGGAGACACGGATTCTCAGCCATGCCGATGCGGAGGAGGACGGCTTCTATCAGGAAATGGAAACGAAGCAGCCTGACCTGAAGGATGCTGTTATCCGGCTTGCCCGTGATCATGAATTAATGCGGATTATTGTGAGGGACACCAAAGCCCTGCTGGCCCGGGAAGGGCTCACCCCGGAGGTGCTCCGCCAGCTTCACGCCCTGCTGGTTGTTAATGCTGTTCATAGCCGGGATGAGGAGCGTCTGCTGTTCGGGGAGGCATAAGCTGATCCGGCTGTGCCAGAAGAGCCCGTAAATCATCTTTATTAATAAGTAAATCCTGCAATGTATATTGGTCCAGCACCTGAAGGTAGGCGTTGAGCGCCTTACCCAGCACGCCTTTAAGCCCGCACACCGGGGAGATCGGACAATTTCCGCCTGAAGGCTGGAAGCATTCGACGAGATACAGATCGTCTTCCATCCGCCGGACGACCTCCCCGATGTTAATGCGGCCGGGTGTCTTCGCCAGACGTATACCGCCTCCCCTCCCCCTTACCGTTTCGATATAACCCGCCTTACCCAGCTCATGGGAAACCTTCATCAGATGATTCTTCGAGATTTGATACGCATCCGAAATGCCCTGAACCGTTGACAGCGCCTCCCGCTCCTTCGCTCCAAGATACAAAAGAATCCGCAAAGAGTAATCCGTATATAAAGTCAGTCTCATGTTAAACCTCCGAATCGCATGCTTAGTAAGTGATATTTGTTACAAATAATATTAATAAAATTGTCTATTTTGTTAAAGTGGTATTTAAAATATATCTTTTAATTTAAATTCAGTATATATTAATTCTGGATGAATTGAGAGGGGATGAACATTATTTTATCACAACACACACGTGACATTGTTAAGTCGACAGCGCCGGTACTGGCAGAACACGGAACAACCATCACAACCGTCTTTTACCGGAATTTGTTCGAAGCCCACCCGGAATTGTTAAACGTCTTCAACCACGCTAACCAGGCACAGGGCCGTCAGCAGGCCGCACTTGCGAATGCAGTGTATGCTGCAGCCGTACACATCGACAATCTGGAGAACATTCTGCCTGCGGTAGTCCAGATCGCCCACAAGCATGTCAGTCTCGGCATCAAGCCGGAGCATTATCCGATTGTCGGTGAATTTTTGCTGAAAGCGATCAAGGAAGTGCTTGGCGATGCCGCCACACCTGAGATTCTGCAGGCCTGGGAAGAAGCTTACGGCGTTATCGCCGGCGCTTTTATCGGTGTCGAGGATAACATGTACAAAGAAGCCCGCGAGCAGGAAAACGGCTGGAATTTCTTCAAACCGTTCAAGGTTGCCCGTAAAGTCCAGGAGAGCGGCAATATTACCTCCTTTTATCTGAAGCCAGCGGACGGCTCCAATGTTCCGGATTACAAGCCAGGCCAGTACATTTCTGTGCGTGTGCTAATTCCAGGCGAGAAGTATACGATGATACGTCAGTACAGTCTGTCCCAGGCCCCTAAAGCGGATGAATTCCGCATTTCCGTAAAACGCGAGGAAGCAAACGATCCAAATGGGGTTGTGTCCGTCTATCTGCACAATCAGGTCAACGAAGGCGATACGGTCGAGGTCAGCGCTCCTGCCGGTGAATTCATGCTCGATGTCTCCAAAACCACACCTGTAGCGTTCATCTCCGGCGGCGTAGGCATTACCCCGATGATGAGTATGTTCGAAACGGTTGCCAGTGTAACTCCGGACCGTCCGGTTGTTTTCCTGCACTCTGCGCGCAATGAATCACTCGCCGCCTTCCGCCAGGATGTTGAGAAATACGCAGCCGCCATGAGCAACGCCAAGACCAAAACCTTCCTGTCCGGCGGACCTGACGGTGTAATTACAGGCGAAATCCTGAAAAGCTATGTGGATGTTACCGGCGATGCCTATGTATGCGGACCCGTTCCATTCATGGAAGCCATGATCCGCGGGCTGATTGCGCTTGGAATGAAGGAAGAGCAGATTCATTACGAGTTCTTTGGTCCGGCCCTGCAATTGCAGAACAGCTAGACCTGTGCGTCTGGTCACCCCTGCTCCTTTCCGGCTTGCGCTATCCTTTGATGTAGAAGCCGCTCTATAGCGGTATACATATTCAGGAGGATTGCACAAATGGAAAAGGTAGCTGTTGATTATGAGAAAATGTACTACGGGTTCCCGGTTATCCTGATCAGCTTTTATGATGCGGACGGTAAGCCCAATGTGACGCCTATCTCCTCTTCCTATTCACTTAAGGACATGATGATGCTGGGCTTCAGCAGCAAGGGGTATGCGGTGAACCAGATTAAGGCGGTGCGGGATTTCGTTATCAATATTCCGGGCCGTTCGCTGATGGACGCGATTACCTACTGCGGCGCGCATTCCGGACAGGAGCTCAGCAAATTTGACCACGTGGATCTGACGCATGAGCAGGCACACACGGTCAATGCACCGGTTATCCGGGAATGCCCGGTTGCCATTGAATGCACAATGATTGATGTCATTGAGCATGACCAGTTCAAGGGGATTACCAACATTCTGGCCAAGATTCAGGGCCGTTATGTCGCCGGTAATGTGCTGAATGAGGAAGGCGGACTGCAGGCCTCGGAGCTCGACAACATTCTCTATTTCGGAGACGGCCGTCAAAAAAGCTTCCGTTTCATGCAATAATACAATGTAACATTCCAGCGCACAGCAGCGCTTCCCCTGATGACGGAGAAGCGCTGCTTGTTTATTGTTTCATTTAAAAAGAATCCGGTCCAGCCGCACAGCTCCTGCTCTGACCTCAACCTTTATCTTTGAGCTTCCGGCAGCCGCTAACCCTACCGCCTGTATGGTCTGCTTATTCTCCCCTGGCTGAAGTGTCAATGAAGCTATTTCCCGCTCATCCTGAAAAAAAGCTACAGCCGCAGGCTCCTTACAGCTATAGATAAAGGAGACGCTGCTCTCTTCCCGGGTATCGTTGATTGTATAGACGGCGAATTCTCCGCCTTCAAGCTCAAGAGCGAACCGGTCCCACAATACGTCGAAGAAGAAACGTTTAGTCAAATCCCCCCGCCCTATTTCCTCGACAATCTGCATCCCGGTCCCTGTCCGGTATTTAAAAGGGTTTCCTTCCATTCGCAGCCCGCTGAAAGACTGGCCTTTGCCCGGCAGCTCATCAAAATCGGTTGCCCGGACCGTACACCCCGGCGTTCTGAACACTGCATAGGTCACATCGGCATTATACCGGCAGCTTTCAACCCGGATATGCTCAAGATACCGATCCAGAATGGCTTGGGCTTGCTCATAACCGGGATGGGCACCGCCTCGGGTATAGTCCATCAGCAGATTCCAGTCTTCCGGCAGATGAACGGAATATGGCGAGCTGGTGTTGTCCATCTTTTTCCACGGCCACAGGTTGTAGCCGATATTCAGTTCCGCAGCCAGCGGATAGATGGCGGTATACCACTCGTTCAGATTCTCACCGCTCTCACCCAGCCATAGCGGCGCATTCAATCTCTCAGACACTTCAAGGAATTCTGTGAAAGAGCTGAGATCCGGGTAGCAGGCATAGCGGTGAAAATGAATGATCATATTATCATCATATTTTTTGTGGAAAATACTTGTGTCTGTCGCCCAGTGATGCCCTTCGATAGACAGCATGTGCCTGTCATCCACAGCCCGGATGGCTGCAACCGCCTCTTCGTAAAACTGGACCAGCTTAGGAACCAGATAGTCAAAATCCTGTCCGGCAGACGGCGTCTTAATCGGTTCATTCAGCAGGTCATAGCCGCCGACAATCCAGCGGTCCCTGTACCGCTTCGCCAGCTGTGTCCATAGCGCAATCCCTTTATTCCAGCTGTCTTCATCTGTGAACAGCCTCGGCACATCATCGACTGAGTCGTCGATATTCGCGCCGGTCTGGCCGCCCGGAGCGCCGTGCAGGTCCAGAAAAGCATACAGCTTATATTCCTCACACCAGTCCAGGCAGCGGTCAATAAGCCGGAATCCCTCCTCTTTCCAGGTAATTCCGGGCTCATCCTCCATCAAAATACGCCAGTTGAACGGAATACGCACAGAATTATAACCCTGCTCAGCCATCAGCCGGATATCCTCTCTGGCAATGTAGCTGTTGCGGAAGGCCGCCCAGAACTGCTCAGCGTACTTAGTTCCCGCCAGTTCACGGATAACAGCCTCAATCCGCGCAGGACGGTCAAACCGGCTGTTGCCGTCAGTAGTCCACATATAGCCTTCAGGAAGCAGCCAGTTGCCAAGCCCCCAGCCGGTGAGAAGCACCTCTTCGCCCTTGCCGTTCACGACCGTCCTGCCCTCTGCCCTAAGAAATCCGGTGACTCTGGAGCTGCTCATCTTCTCATTCATCTGTCCGATCGTCCTCCTGCAGCATTATATGAAGCGGTTACAATAAGTCTTACATGTGATTCAGCCTTCTATGTAATAGGCGAATACGGTCTCAACCGGCTTGAAATACAAATAGCCGTCGTCCTCCCAGGGCTGGAAATGCTGATCCATGCGGGAGTCTTCCCATGGTACCGGGGTTCCTTTGGTGTTCAGCCTTCCCGGAACTACAGGCTCTTCCACTACTGACGGAAATTCCTGATAGCCGAACAGCAGATTCTCATGCATCGCGATGATATCGTATTTATTGCCGTGGAACGCCCGCTCCTCCTGCAGCTGGTAATGATAATAGATATAACTGGCAACCTTTTCGCGCTTCAGATGGGCAACTCTGCCCCCGCGCCGCTCAACTGCCGCCTTACGCAGCCAATGCTCATAGCCGGCCGGTTCATTAAAGTGAAAGACATCAATCATTTCAATCCACTTCCGGGGAGACGCTTCCCCCTCCCAGTCAATCAGATAGGATCCGGCGGTGCCAGCCACCAAGGCAGGCTCTATCTCTGTTCCGGTGCATTCATAATAGAGAAACACGTTATTCTCCCAGGAAAATGCCGCAGCCGTCATCAGCCTGCCATCCTCAACCAGCTGTCTGGCTGCTGAATCATTCTGCAAGGCTGCCAGGCCGTCCGCCGCTTGACCCTCTTTCCATATTCCCCGGTACATTTTGCGAGAGATCATAAATGGAATCCACTCCTGTTATTATTATCGGCAATGATAGGTTTGCCGTTTCCCAAACTTTACTATAACATGTTCAGCCTGAAGTGAATACCGGACTGGACGCACACAAACGCGCCGGGCAGGTATATAAAAAACGGCTGCGCCCTCCTGTTACGGAAGGCTGCAGCCGTTCTGCTATAGTTTGATTCCGGCTTTACACCCGGACCTGGCGGATTGCATCCCGCATATCATTTGTATTTGCACTGATCACCATGGAAGCATCATATACCTCTCTGATCTTCTCGAGCTGCAGGTCGGTCAGCTCACGGATCTGCCGGGTCTGCTCCGACACCCCTCCGGCAATCATCGCCATGCTGCCTACTGCAGCGGCAACCTCCTCTGAGCCCGCAGACAGCTGCTCGGCTGTAGCAGAGACGTCAATAATCTGCTCCGCCACTTCGCGGAATGCGGCAGAGGCCTGAAGCAGCGCTTCCTCCGCCCCGGCTGACATATGTACACCTTCCGTCACTTCCCTGGAAGCCCCCTCCATCCTGGTACCGATACCTGAAGAGGCATTGCCTATCTGGGTCAGCAGGTCCGCAACACGCTCCACTGCAGCCGAGGAGCCCTCCGCCAGCTTGCGCACTTCTCCGGCAACAACCGTAAATCCGCGCCCGTGCTCTCCGGCCCTGGCAGCCTCAATGGATGCATTAAGCGCCAGCAGCTTGGTCTGGTCAGCGAACTGCCGGATGGCAAGGAGCGCGCCTTCAATCTCTGCTGCATAGCCCTGAAGCTGTGTGGCCATATCCAGCGTCTCATGCGTCGATTCAGCAATGGACTTCATCTGCCGGTTCATCTCTGATACCGCCGTCTGTGAGACGTTCACCTTATCCAGCGCTTCGACGGCAGAACCGGATACAGAAGCAGCCGAAGAGGATATCCTGGCAATGCCTTGCGCCATTTCATCCATTGCCAGTGCACTGCTCTGTGCACCCTCCGTCTGCGTGCTTGCTCCGGCGAATATATCTCCGATTTTTCCGTTGACCGTCTCACTCATCCGCAGCACATCGTCTGCATTTCTGCTGAAGGTCTCCGAGGTACCGTACAGGTAATCCGAGGCTGTGGACACGTTAAACACCATGCCCTTTACCCGTGTGTTCAGTTCTTCAGACATCTTGAGCATTGCCTGATAGGCCGTACCGATTTCATCCCGGGAGGTAACGGGCCGGCCGTGCAGAATCCGGGAGGCTTCGGCCAGATCACCGGCAGCCATCGATTCTGCGCCTGCCGTTATCGTATGCAGCGGGCGCAGCGACCGGGTCACGAACCAGGCGAGAACGGCCAGCGCAGTCAGGGATACAGCCAGAATAATACCGTATAGCGGAAGACTCTGGAGCAGCACATCCCCGGTTAAAGTGCTGAGGACAGACACATCTGTATCGATCCCCAGTGCGCCGATCAGCTCACCCTGATCATTTTTGACCGGAACAAAGGCTGAGATATAATCCCCGTATTCCGGATTTTTGATCAGCTCTGAGCTGGCATTCTCTCCGGCCTGTACAGCCTCAACCGCAGATGCAGGCATATCGGTCTGCTCATTGATCGGTGAGGCCAGCGGGTCTCCTTCCGGCCTGCCGTCAATCATGAGCAGCGGCTGGCCGGCTTCATCAATCCTGACAAAATATACATAACGGGCCCCGATGGATTCACGGAACTGGTCCAGCTCGTTGCGCAGTGACCAGTAGAGCTCTGTCTCCTGCGGATCTGCCAGAAAGTCACTGTACCTTCCGGTATTGAGCTGAGAAGCATAACTGCCGGCAATGCTCATGTTGTAGCTGCTGATGGTCCCTTGAACGGCAGACCCGGTGTTCGCCCGTTGAATAGCGATATTACCGGCTGTAATACACAGAATAACGGCTGCTGTGACACAGAGAATCCGGGCAATCAGACTTGTACGGATAAAAGCAAGCATGGAGACTTTCCTTTCGCGCAGCGCAAATGCGTATTATATAGTAGGGAATAGCAGTGTTTGCAATGACAAATGTCCCTCTACCGGAAAATTTCGACAACTTTTCTGAAAATCCTTTTTTTCAACAATCAAATTTTGCAGCTTTAGGATGATTGACTAGAAAAAACGGATGTCCCCGGCTATACTTGAAATAACCCGACTATCCGACTTGGAAATGGAGAATGTATACATATGATTACACATGCTGCTCCTTCAATCAAAAAACAGGTATATGAGCGGATCTTCGAGCACGGTACCGTTTCGAAGGCCGATCTGCTGCAGCATTTCGCGGTAGCCAGCAGCAGCCTAACCCGGCTTCTCGAAGACATGATCGCACAGGGGCTGATCATCGTCTCCGGTTTTGGCAGCTCTACCGGCGGAAGAAAGCCGATTCTGTTCCAGACTAATCCTAAGCACCGCTATCTGCTGGGGCTTGAAATATCCAGATTGTACTCCAAGCTTGGGCTGTACGATCTTCATCTGAAGACGCTGTCGCTGACACGCTGGGAGATGGATGCACAAATGACGCCAGGGCGGCTGGTGGAGCTCGTCGGAGAGGCTGCCGGTGAGTTTCTGGACAGGGAGGGGATTACAGCGGATCAGCTTCTGGGTATCGGTGTCGGTGCCGTTGGCCCGCTGGACCAGAAAAACGGCGTTATCCTTGAACCCGAGCTGTTCCCCTCTCCTGCCTGGAAGAACGTTCCGGTATGTGAGCTGCTTACTGCACGCCTGGGCATTCCGGCCAGACTCGACAACGGGGCAAATACAGCTCTGCTCGGTGAGCACTGGGCCTTTCGCGAGCAGAAGGTGGAGCATGCGCTCTATGTCCATGCCGGTGTTAACATCCGTTCCGGCCTGATGTCCGGCGGCCAAATAATCCGCGGTGCTGTTGATACTGAGGGTGCTGTCGGACAAATGATCATCCGTACGGAAGGTCCGCGGCTGCGCGGCAAAGGAAACTACGGTGCGCTGGAGGCGTACGTATCCATTCCCTCACTTGAGGAGCGTATCCGCAGCCAGCTTGCCGGAGGCCGCAGCAGCCTGCTCTCAGACCTGGCTCCTGAACGTCTTACGTTCCCTGCACTGGCTGAGGCGCTCGCGCAGGGCGATATGCTCGTTAAGGAACAGTTCACTGAAACGGCGCACTATCTGGGCATCGGGCTGGCCAATCTGATTAATACCTTCCATCCGGAATATGTCATTCTCGGCGGTCCGCTGGTCAATGCCGATCCGCTGGTATTCAGCACAGCTGTAGAAGTGGCTCAAAAGAATACCTACCGTTATCCGGAATACAGTCCCGTATTTACGCAAGGCGCGCTCAGGGATGAAGCTGTGGCGACCGGAGCAGCAATCATGCTGCTTCACGAATGGCAATTGAATTAACATGCTTATGCTCGCTATACAGAGCAACAGCCAGTACCGGATCTTAGATTCGGCACTGGCTGTTCTTCGTTTATACCGGTTATTCACCGGATTCATCGCTATTTAGTAAGCTTCTGCCGGATGAGCACAGCAAGCTCTTCTGCTGTATCCCATACCAGCGGACGGATGTCCTGCAGCTGGACATCGAGCTGTGCCGCACTGCTGCTGTGCACAGTCCAGATTACCGGAATATCCAGCCCCAGCGCATAGCCGGCGGCAAAATAGACACCGGCAGGCCGTCCGGTCAGGTCCGCAACAATCAGCCTGCTCTCTGCAAGCTGTCCCAGCGTATACTGTCCGCTCTCCGGACGGGCCGGATGCCTGAGAATCTCCGGCAGATAACCATACTGGCCGATTACAGGCAGCAGATTATCCTGCCACAGGCTGTATTGCTCCTCATCTCCGCCAAGCAGCACACAGCAGGGCTTCAGCTTCTTCCCGCCTGCACTTGCAGCGGCTTCATTCCAGCCCTGCTGTGTAAGCTGAAAATTCATCCCCTCGCGGATAAGCAGCTGTTCAGTAGCAAGCTTGTCTATGATATAGACCAATTCCTGCAGATTAGGGGAATAGGTCAGGTTATAGCTGGACGACAGCGGATGAATCATAACCGGATGACCGGGAGCATCCGAGTGCCTGTATAGAAACTGCAGCAGCCGGCTCCCCTTATCCTCGATGGTCACAGGAGTTTTGGGGCTGCCTGCTATTGGCTCCAGGTCACCGGCCGACAGATAAACCGCCTCGCCGCAGTCTGTCTTCTCCCTGATGTAAGCCGATATGATGTGCAGCAAATCCCGCTTGGCGGGATGCGGCAGCGCATTAATTACCTCATAGCTGTCCATATGCAGATCATAATGCCCGCCCGGCGAGCAGGAGCAGCCCAGATAGCGGTCGTATTCCCCTTCCCGTTCGATCGGAACAATCGCATCACAGAACAAGCAGTGTTTTTTACTCATAAAGCCTATCACCTCGTATCCATTGCTGTCCTCTACCATAACATTATTTTTACGGCAGGGGACTGGTAAATGGCACCAGGCCGGACTATCTATTGAATAATCCGCTGCAGCTCCTCTATTGTTGACACATATTCAGGATTAAATTCCTCAGAGCCCATATAGCTGGTCAGGCTGGACAGGAACTGTCTGCCTTCTGGAGTTTCTGCAGCTTTATCGGCATCAAGCGGGCAGATTAACAGCTTCCCTGCACCCGCGCGGCATTCCAGCAGGAAGCCTAGCTTGTGATTGCGTTCGAAATTGTCGATCGTCTGGACAACCGGACTCCAGCTTTGATCCGTGCCGTCCAGTATCAGTGATTTCGAATGCTCGATGATGCTCCACCAAGGGTAGGTGGAATGCTCTTCACTCGGAAAGCTGCGGAGCACGGGATGACTGTTATCAATCAGCAGACCCATCGTGCCGACCGGCACCGGCCGGTTCATGCTCTCAGAGATCGAGCGGAACATCGGGTAGCACCAGAAATCGGTACTATAAAAGCCTTGGATAGCATTATTCAGAGAATCGGGATCAGGCATCAGCAGTACATTTTCGCCCTGCTCCAGCAGCGCCTGCGCATGAGCGCCCAGCTCCTTAAATACATGAACACTGTCCAGCCCGGTACTGTCCAGCTCAGGATAAATCCACAGGTCATAGCTCTTATGGATGTCCGTACCGGCAAGCTGCAGGCTCAGCTTAACGGCTGTCATTGCAGCAACAGCAGGCAGCACGAAATCAACCATACCCATTTGATAATAATTGGCTTCGCCCGCGCTATCCGCTACAATAGTGCCGCTTCCCACAATCCCGTTGTCTCCGCCAAGCTCCCAGTTCAGCTCCAGACTGTCCGGCGCGGCGCCGCGGAACCAGCTCAGTTCAATATCCGCATGGAACAGCTCTCCGCTCATATAGTTGAATTTCGGGAATCTGGCCAGCAGGACTGCATCATTGCAGAAGGTCCGCCATTCCTCCGCCGTGATCATCCCTTTGGAGTCCATAAAAGCATCCAGAATACCGACCAGCGCGGTGCCCTGTCCGCTGAAATCCTGCAGATCCAGCAGCTGGAAGCCGGCAAGCCGTCTGGTCCGGAAGGCTGCCTCCAGCTCTTCCTTGTAGCAGGCTGCAGCAAGCTTCCCTGAGGCTGCAAAGTATTTGGCCGCAAGATGGCCAAGTCCGTTCTTCTCCAGCCGCTCCCGGAAAATTTCAAAGTTCTTGGCCTTAAGCGGCCCGCTGTATTTAGCGATCTCCTCAAAATCCGGGAAGGTCGCATATTGGCCGATCTCATGCGAGATAACCGGAATGTTCGGAATCCATTCACCTGAGGCATCGTCCGCCTGTACAGTTTTGGCTTCGGTGCCGTATTGGATCTGGATCTCGCCGCCGGTTCCTGCGGCTTCGTCAGCGTCCTTCGCCTGTACCGGCGGAACAAACTGGTCGTCGTAATCCTTCATAGTACCCGGAACAGCGGTCTGGACATGACCCAGCGGCGCATCACACATTGCATACGAGCCTCTGAACAACCGGCTTCTGGAGAACCGCACTCCGCAGAAAAAGTCCTCATGCTCCAGAATTTCCGGCACCCACTGGTGATTATTTGAGCCCTGTGTGTAAAGCGGTCTGCTGTCAAAGGTTTTATATTCCTTAAGAATGGAGTCGATCTTGGCTCTGCTGCCCCACAGCTCATTGCCCAGAGACATCATCACAAAGGACGGATGGTTGCCGAACGCCTGCAGTATGGCATAGCCCTCGCTCACCAGATAATCCTGCTCAGCCTGATTGTGGTTATCGTCAGACGGCTCCGTAATGGTACCCCAGAACGGCAGCTCAGGCTCCATGTAGATTCCGAGCAGGTCTGCTGCCGTAAAGGCCGCTTCCGGCGGACAGCAGGTGTGGAACCGGTAATGGTTGATTCCATAGGATTTGGAAATCCCGAGAATTCTCACCCATTCCTCCACATCGGTCGGCGCAAAGCCGGTCAGCGGAAAAATCAGGCCGTCATGCTTGCCGCGCAGAAAGGTCTTCTGTCCGTTGATGGCAAATTTATCGCCAGCCGCCTTGAACTCCCGCAAGCCGAAGATCAGCTCGTTACGGTCCTCCGGAGCGCTATCCCCGCTGTTCAATGTAAGATTCACCTTGTAGAGATTCGGCGCAAACTCACTCCAGAGCAGCGCATCTGCTCCCAGGCTATATTCAAAGCTGAATGCTCCCGGTTCGAAGGTGTAGGACTTGCTGACCGCTGAATGCACGGCTCCCCCAGCTCCGTTAAAGCTTGCAGCAGATACATTCAGCTCAGCTTCAGCGCTTCCATTAAGCATGGCTGTAATCCGGACTGAACGGTTAGCTACATCAGGGGTAAGACGGATATCACTTAAATAAGACTCCCCGAAAAATTGCAGCTCCAGCCGCCCGGTAATGCCATTCCAGTTCGTCTGGGTATCCTCTGAGGTTAAATGCCCGCCTTTGGTGGGATAGCCTGTGTTGCTGACGCAGACAGTCACGGTATGACTGCCAGCCGCCAGCTTGCCCAGATCATAGATATGGGCGGTGTTCAGGCTGTTCCGGCTGCCGATTTCCGTACCGTCCAGATAAAGCGTTGTCATCCGGGTCCGCTCCAAATACAGCCTGCAGCTTTTGCCCGCCAGCTCCTCCGGTATTTCAATTTCCCTGGAGAACCAGGCTTGACCCTCGAACAGATATTCATCCGTCAGGGCGCTGATCAGCGTCTTCTCATTCTTCGGACCCTTACGCGCATATGAGGTCGTTCCCGGTAAATCAATGGTGTCTGAGAACGGCAATACCAGCCCTTGCTTGTCTGCATCCAGCTGCAGCTTCCACTTACCTTCAAGATTGATCATTGTATACAAGAATCCCACTCCTAATCATAAATAGTCCTGCGTATCATTATAGACCCTCATATACATGTTATCAATTTATATAATAATAACAATAACAAATCTAACAATATTCCCAGCCGGAATATGCAGCAAAAAAACCGTACGGATGCCCGCACGGCTTACTTCTCTATTTGTGCTGATCTGATCCAAACACCAGGCCTGCCGACAGCTTCGCCTGCTCCACAACCTGCATCACCCTGCGGCTGTGCTCCAGCATCCGGTTAGCAGAAGCCCTGTCATTACCCTGGATCATCGCTTCAAACGCCATAAATTCATCATACATCCGGTGCTCATGGTTTTTCCGGCTTACCTTGACCGGCTGCTGCCTGTTCGCAGCATATTCAAAGCCGTCCACACTGTTCGCCGAACCCGAAAGGTGGATATACCCGTCTGTACCCTGGATGTTTACTGCATTACGTGCGGTGCTGTCCTTAGCTCCTATACAGACACATTTGAATTCGCCGTAATCTAGCAGCAGGACTCCTGAGGTATCAATCCCGCGGTCCATATTGGCGGAGTATTGAACCTTTTTCGGGCTGCCGAAGCAGCCGACCACGAAGTGTATATTGTAAATATTAATATCCATCAGCGCTCCGCCGGACATGCCCGGGTTAAACGCCGGCAGCACCTCTCCAGCCCGGAAGGCATCGTATCTTGAGGAATATTGGGAGTAATTGCATTCTACTATTTTGACCGTACCCAGCTTGGGCAGATATTCCTTCATTAACAGGTAGCTGCCCAGGTATTGGTTGGAGATCGCTTCAAGCAGAATCAGCCCGCTGCGCAGGGCAAGCTGCTCAAGCTCCAGAAATTCTTCCAGATTGGAGGTAAACGGCTTTTCACAGATCACATGCTTGCCATTCAGCAGTGCTTCTTTAGCATAGGTGTAATGAAGATGGTTCGGGAGTCCAATATAGACAGTGTCCACCCCGTCATCCGCCAGCATACCGCTATAGCTGTGATAGATCCGTGAGATACCGTGTTTCTTTTGCAGCGCTAATAATTTGTCCTCATGCTCCGGCTTCGAGCAAATGGCCTCCAGCCTGATCCCGGGTATATCCTGCACAAAACTGAGCAGATCCAGAACGATATTCCCCGCTCCTGCAATTCCAAGCTTCATCTCAGCTGCACCCCTCAATCCCCTGCTCAAGCAGCTCCATGACGGCAATGGTTTCATCATCAGAGATTGACTTTTCAGCGCCGCCTACAATCGTCTCATAAATATCATCATAGAGCCGGGCGTAATCGCCTTTTGCCGACACTACTTTTTCCTCGTGATAATGGCCCTCATCATCCAGATAGGTCAGCGTTCCATAATGCTCCGGCGTATCTAACCCGAAGTCGTCATGCCCTTTTGGCAGATAAAACTGCTTCAGATGCTCCTCCTGGCGGTCAATCGTCTGCTTGACGAACACTCCCTTCTTACCGTACACAACAAAGCTCGGACGCGGCTTGAGACGGAAAAAGCTCGATTTGACCGAAACCTTAAGCGAGGAGTAGTAGAAATCCAGATCGAAATAATCATTCATTCTGCCTGTGCCGAGCAGCTGCCGTACATCATACTGCACCCGGTCCGGTGTTCCGAAGGCTGAAACGACCTGATCTACCGTGTGAACGCCATGCCCGTATAAGAAGCTGCTGTATTTGGAGAAACTGGTAACCGACTCCGGCGTCTGCGGGCGATAGTAGTCGTAATTCATCTCAACTTCAAGGAGCTCACCCAGCTTGCCGGACTCCATAACCTGCTTCGCAGTAAGAAAATCGGAATCATACCGCCGGTTCTGGTAACACTGGATAACCAGCTTCTTGTCACGGGCATACTCAAAAATAGACCTCGCATCCTCTGCACTCATCATGAACGGCTTCTCGACCAGCACATGCTTGCCGTGGTCCAGCGCCATTTTGGCATATTCGTAGTGCGTATCCAGATGTGTACATACAACGATTAATTGAATGTCCGGATCGTTCATCACTGCAGCCAGATCATCTGTATACAGCACGCCGGGAACCTTGTCCCACTCGGCTTTGTGCGGATTGCGGGCATATATGGTTTTTACCTTCAGGTGATCCCGGTTCAGGGCAAAGGGCAGATGATAGCGGTTGGTGCTTTTTCCGTTGCCAATGTAGCCGATGGTTAGCATGTTGATTCCCCCTGGGTTCTTTTTCGTTTATTATAAAGGAACTTGTACAGGTGTGGAGCTTCTGCGGTCAAAGCGGTACAAACGACCAAAATGGTGCATCCAGCCCGTCCAGAAATGAACAAAATGTTTAATGAGGTGATCTTTGTTGAAGCTGCTGAAGCAATTATCGGACATGCCGGATTTTACACCCAATGAACAGAGCATCGCTGCCTATATCCTGTTGCACAAGGAAAATATGCTGCAGCTAACCATTCAGGAGCTTGCAAAAGCCACCTATACCTCCCACTCGGCGATCACCCGCCTGACACACAAGCTCGGCTTATCCGGATTCAAGGCGTTCAGCCTGAAGCTTGCCCGTGAATTTCAGCAGGAGAATCAGCTTCCGTCCACGGTCGATCCCAATTATCCCTTTGGCCATGAGGAACCGCCGCTCCAGGTAGCCGGGGAAATCGCCGATTTAATGAAGGAGACCATCAGCAAAACCTTTGCGTATATGGAGGATGCCGTGCTGGCGCAGACAGCAGAAATGCTGGATCAGGCGAAGCGGATTTTTATATATGCGCTGGGGGATTCACAGATCCGGGCCAGAAGCCTGCAGAATAAGCTGATCAAAATCAATAAATACGTTGTGATTGCCACCGAGCTGTACGAATGGGCCTATCACACGGTTAACCTGACGGAGGAGGATTGTGCGGTTTTTTTAACCTATCACGGGAATTCACCGATTTATTTAAAAGCAGCCAGGCATCTCGCCGGGCAGAATATTCCCATTATCACCATTACCGCCTCTGATCAAAGTGAGCTGGCGAAGCTCAGCACAGCCTGTATATATGTGCCCGGAGATGAGGTAAAGCATGCGAAGATCGGCACCTTTTCCTCGCAGATGGCCTTTGAATATGTACTAAATGTGATCTACTCCTGCATCTATAAGCTCTCCTATGATCAGCACAAGGCGTCTGCTGACAGGTCACTCAAAGACAGCTATATAAGCGGGATGATGGAGGAATAGGCTCGATGTTCGTTAAAGGAGTGCAGCTTATGTTATATTCAAAAAGAAACCAAGGCCATGAAATGACCTTGGTTTTTCGGGCTATCTGAACAGCCGGGCGGCTGTTATTTAAGTACAGCGCACATACCCCGAGCAGCTCAGCCAGCCACTCACAATGCCGGCAGCGGCACGCGGTACAGCTTATCATCCCCGTCCTGCGGATTGCCCCGCCCGTCGGTATTGTTGCTGACAAAATAGAGCATATCACCGTCAATCATCACGTCGCGGATCCGGCCGTATCCGGTTATGGCCTCACGCTCCTCACCCGTTTCGAGGTCGAACGCCAGAATGGCGGTTCCTCTCAACGCCGCTGTGTACAATACACCCTCTGAGTAAGCCATCCCGGATGGCGCCCATGTATGGTCACTGCCTGAGGTAAATAGCGGAGTGACCATGCCTTCGCGCGCTTCATCGCCCTCTATCACAGGCCAGCCATAATTCAGCCCGGCCTCTATCTCATTCACCTCGTCATGGCTGCTTTGGCCATGCTCACTTGCATACAGCACGCCGTCTCCGGTCCAGACAAGTCCCTGGGCATTTCTGTGCCCATAGCTGTAGACATACGAATCCGTAAATGGATTATCCTCCGGCACCGAACCGTCGGTATTCAGCCGCAGGATTTTGCCGCCTAATGAACCGGTGTCCTGAGCAATATCCCTGTCGCCGGCATCGCCTGCTGTGGCATACAGCTTGCCGTCCGGTCCAAGGGCAAGTCTCCCCCCGTGATGGACTGAGCCGCTTGGAAGCTTATCGAGCAGTAGCTCCTCCTCGTTCCAGATTCCATTATCATGTCTAAGCGTCACAATCCGGTTGAACTGTCCCGAGCTGTCGGTATAGGTGTAATAGGCATACGCCAGTCCCGAGCCGGCAAAATCCGGATCAAGCACCAGTCCAAGCAGCCCCGCCTCAGAGGCGGTCGCGAGCTCCTTAGCCAGCTGCACCTCCTGCCGGTCAACGGTCCCGTCTTCTATTTTCACAATAGTTCCCGGCCGTTCAGTCAAATACAGGATATCACCCGCTTTGGCAATAGACCACGGCACTTGAAGATTTGCGGCTACTACCTCCGGTTCGGCAACTGCTGCGTCAGAAGCTTCCGCCGTTTCAGGTACAGCTGTCTCCACAGGCTGCGCAGAGGGCTGCTGACCGTGACCCGCCGGCTGGGTCTGTGATGATAGCAGCGGCTCGTCTGCTGCAGACGAACATCCGGCTGTCATCAGGACTGCCAGCAAAGATAAAGCATAGCTTTTTTTCATTAGAATGCACCTCGGCTCTCTTGTTGTTGGACCTCCTGTCATCCGCCTTCTGTATATGTACATATACACGAATACGGATAGCCTCACTCAGCACCCGGGCAGAGGCCCCAGCCATTATTGCTGTTCCTGCAGCAGATCCCGCTGGCTTCTTGGAAGCTTGCTGACCACAAGACTATACGAATGGTCGATCATATCATAAATCTCAGCCAGTGACAGGGAGCCGTCCACAATGACGGTATTCCAGTGCTTTTTGTTCATATGATAGCCCGGCTTGACAGATTCAAGCTGCTCCCGCAGATTCCCGGCAATGACCGGGTCGCACTTCAGATTGATCCGGCACGCATCCTCAGCCCCCTCATAAATAAACGCAAACATTTTACCGCCCACCTTATAAACCTCCGGTTCCGGACCGAAGGGATACTCCTTGACCGCCCCGTGCTTGCCCTGGCAATAAGCCATAATGCTCTTTTTCATCTAAACACCTCTTCTGCAGCTGCATTGTAATACTATTCATTATAAGAACTAATGTTCTGAACAGCAATCTTTACGGATAGTTATTCATTCTCTTAAACATAATACTAATAAACAATCATCAGGGAGGTCTAAGTTAATGCCAGAAAACCGGCTATGGATAGGCGCATTGGGCGGTGTAACGGAGATCGGCAAGAATATGTATTTTCTGCAATACGGTGAGGATATCGTTGTAATTGACTGTGGCTCCAAATTTCCGGACGAGAGCCTGCTTGGCATAGACCTGATCATTCCGGACATCTCTTACCTGCTGGCCAATGCTGACAAGGTAAAAGCACTGGTCGTTACCCACGGTCACGAGGATCATATCGGCGGCATTCCTTACCTGCTAAAGCAGCTGAATCTACCGCTCTATGCCACCAGCCTCACGCTGGGGCTGATTGAAAGTAAGCTTAAGGAGCACGGCTTGCTTCGCCAGGCGGACTTACACCGGATTGACTCGGAATCCGTCATCACCTTCGGTTCTATCGTAACCAGCTTTTTCAAGACCAATCACAGCATTCCTGACTGCCTCGGTGTCGTATTTGATACCCCTGAGGGTACGGTCGTGCATACCGGTGACTTCAAATTTGATATGACCCCGGTTAACCGCCAATATCCGGACATACATAGAATGGCTGATATCGGCAAAAAAGGTGTCCGGTTTCTGCTGTCCGAGAGCACCAATGCTGAACGGCCCGGGTTCACTCCGTCTGAGAGGCTGGTCGGGAAGCACCTTGAAGAGGCCTTTCAAAAAGCGGACCGAAGAATCTTCATCTCAACCTTTGCCTCTAATGTCCACCGCCTGCAGCAGATCGTGGATGCCGCTGATCTGACCGGGCGCAAGCTTGCGCTGCTGGGCCGCAGTATGGTTAACGTAGTAGCTGTGTCACAGGAGCTGGGCTATTTGAATATTCCGGAGGGAATGCTGGTTGAAACAGCCGAAGCAGCCAAGCTGCCGCCACACGAGGTTGCTGTTCTGTGCACAGGCAGCCAGGGCGAGCCGATGGCGGCATTATCCCGGCTGGCCAATTCCAGTAACCGGCAGATGGAGATCAGCGCCGGAGACACCGTCCTGCTCGCTGCCAATCCTATCCCCGGCAATGAACGTAATGTATCCAGAATCATTGATAACCTGTACATTCTGGGTGCCAAAGTCATCTACGGATCACGCAGTGAGCTTCATGTATCCGGGCACGGCAGCCAGGAGGAGCTGAAGCTCATGCTGACCCTGATGAAGCCCGAGTACTTCATCCCGATTCACGGGGAATACCGGATGCTGCACCATCACCGGCTGCTGGCTGAGGCTGTAGGCGTAGACGGGGACAAAATCTTCCTGTTGAAAAACGGGGAGCTGGTCGAATCCAAAAACGGCACCGTCAGACAAGCCGGAAGGGTTCCTGCCGGACAGATTTATGTGGACGGGCTCGGTATCGGCGATATCGGTAATGTGGTGCTGCGGGACCGCCGTCAGCTGTCCGCGGATGGGATACTGATTACAGTCATTACGATTAGCCAATCAGAGGGTCGGCTGCTGAATGAGCCGGATACGATTTCCCGCGGGTTCATTTATGTCCGCAATTCAGAAAAGCTTATGGAGGAGATCAATCAGCTTGTCACAGCAACTCTTGATAAATTGAACCTGGCCGACCTTGGCCAGTGGAGCATCATCAAACAAACCCTAAAAGAGGCGCTGGGCAAATTCCTGTATGAGAAAACCAAACGCCGCCCGATGATTCTGCCGATTATTATTGAAGTGTAGTAAAAGATAAGGCCCGCGTAAATACCTGCGCGGGCCTTTAAAATTGATTGTCCTACCTCCTCCACTATCCGAATAGGCTAGTACTAGTAAAGGAGGAGGACAACATTCATTCATTTGTCTCGTATATGCTGCTTGGCTTATCCCTTTCCGCACCCATCGGACCGATAAATGCAGCCCAGCTGGATAAAGGTCTGCGCGGGGGATTTCTGCACGCCTGGACACTCGGGCTCGGCGCTGTCAGTGCAGACATCATTTATATGCTGCTCGTCTATTTCGGCATGATTCATCTGCTGGATGCGCCGTTTGTCAAAGCATTTTTGTGGCTGTTCGGCTTTTTTGTCCTTGTCTACACGGGGATTGACGGCATCAGGAACTCAGGCGATGCGGCAACCGCCGGTTTAAGGGGCAGCAGCGATACTTCGCTGTTCAGATCCTTCCTGTCCGGCTTCCTGATGTCCCTGTTTAATCCGCTCTCCATTCTGTTCTGGCTCGGCATTTACGGTTCTGTGCTGGCCAAAGCAGCCAGCGAATTCCCTATGCAGCAGTTGCTTATATACAGCGGTGGTATCGTACTGGGCATCCTGCTGTGGGATTTTTCGATGGCCGCCGCATCCAGCATGTTCCGCAGACTGCTAACCACCCGTGTACTGCGGGCCATTTCTGTATTATCCGGCCTGTCGCTAATCGGTTTCGGCTTGTATTTCGGAGTACAGGCTGCCCGGCTGCTGTTCTTCCACTAGACCTTGCTTTTACGCAGCCGGATTCCTTTAATCCGGAATTCAGAGCCCGGGAGGCTGTTATGGCCGGCAATTTCAACATCCTGGTGTTCTGTCTCCTCCTTCTCAGAGGAGGCCTCATGCTTGCGCTTCACCCGCTGGACAATGAAGTCACTAAGTGCAATTAACGCTACAATCAGCAGGCTGATGTAAAAACCCGGACGGCTGACTTTATGAAAAAGGGTACCCGCAACCGCAGCAGCGATCAGAACAAGTCCGCTCCAGCGCTTCAGTCCGCTTAGCTTGCCTGCTTTAAGCAGTTTTCCCGAGGACAGCAGAATCCATGACCAGTTATAGAGGATCATGAGCCCGGCGGCCGTTGTGATGTATTCATATACCCTGTCAGGAAGCCACAGCGACATTATAATCGCTCCGGTTAATCCGGCGGCAATCAGGCAAAGGGCGAGAAACGGATATTTATCCTTCCACTTCTTGGCGAACATCCGGGGGGCATCCCCTTCCTGCGACAGTGTAATCATCATTGAAGTAATCGCATACAGCGATGCTGTCATCGTCGAGAAGCCGGCAATGATCAGCACGCCATTGAACAGGTGCGGCACAAAAGCCAGCCGGTCGCTGCTCAGCGCCAGCATAAACGGGCTTTCTTTCGGATTAAAAGCGCTTAAGGGAACCATAATGACGGCAAGGCCGATGGACAGTACATATACCGTCGCAAGCGAGATCAGCATTACCTTACCGGCTTTAGGTGCTTCTTCGGGGTTCTCCAGCCTGTTCGCCATAATGCCCAGCACTTCTATCCCCCCATAAGCATAGAAGGCAAAAATAAAGGCCGACCACAGGCCGATGCCTCCCGCAGGAAGCCAGCCCTTAAAGCCGTTAGGCATATCGGGCGTATACTTGGCGCCGCCGATCCAGCCGGCCAGAAATGCTGCTGCCAGCACGAGAAACATCAGGATCGCTGACACCTTGATTACAGCCAGCACATTTTCCACCCGGTCAAACCCCTTGTTTCCAAAAAAGACGATGATCAAACTGAGCACGGCATAGCCCGCTGCAAAGGTCCACATCGGAACTGCCGGAAACCAGAACCGTGAGAAAATCGACAGCGCTGTAAGCTGGCTGCCCATGATTAACAGCTCGGAAAACCAGTATACCCATCCGCTGCCGAAGCCGGCCCAGTTCCCGAAAGCTTTTTTGGCATAGGACCGGAAGGAGCCCTGTTCTGGATGCTGTGCAGTCATCTGGGCCAGCGCATCAAAAACTACATAAGTACCGGCAGCCGCCAGCAAGTACACAAGCAGTACAGATGGACCTCCAATGGAAATAGCCAGTCCTGAGCCGAGAAAATAACCTGTGCCGATTGTGCCGGCAACGCCCAATAAGCTTAGCTGCCACCATTTCAGCTTCTTTTCCTGTGCATCACTATTACCCGAAGCTTTACTCATGAATACCGTCCTCATCCTCTTTAGAATTTGAGCATTCCTCAATTTCTAGCGTTCCCGCTGAGGCGCATATTCATGAACCCAATTATTATCCTTTACTTTGAATCTTCAGCTCCGTTTGGGCTTTCTTTGCTTCCTGACGGCCGGCCTGCTCGGCCTCCTCCTTGATGCGGTGATGGCTGAGCTTCGCGCCGCCGGTCTGATTATCCCAGCCTCCGTCAGGATTCGGTGTTGTATGGATGTTCCCTTTACGCTGGTCTGCCACTTGAAATCCTCCTCAGCTGTTAAGTCTGCCATTCATTAACCGCAGCATCGGCTCTGAATCAGCCCTAAACCGGTAGTTCGGTCTGTTACTGTATCTTTGAGTATTTTATTGAAAACAACGGGATTTTTACCGTTATTATTGCATTTCTAGCTATTTTCCGGGCTAGTAACGGGATTTATACCGTTGTTTTTGCTTACACGTCTTCTTTTCAGCTCAACAACGGGATTTTTACCGTTATTTTTGTGTTTCTAGTTATTTTACAGTCTAGTAACGGGACTTATACCGTTGTTTCATTGACGAGACTTATCATGATCGTCTCGCATGTTTACAATTTCGATAAGCAGTCTCTTTCTCCCCTTATCTTCTTTATACCCCCTAGTCTCCAATTCGTTCATCCCTCCTATTTTTCTCAAGTTATCCTATGTAACTATTCAGTTTGTATATCTCCGTCAACAAAAAAGCCGCGCATGAGCGCGGCCAATCTTTCTATGGACGTGTGGTAATTTTGGCGGATACAGGCGTTCTCGGCTTGAGCGGCGGTATTTCAGCCGGATAACCGACTCCAAAGACGCCGATCACATCATAATCCTCCGGCACATCAAGAATACTCCGGTTATGAGGAAGTGCGCCTAACGAAGCCCAATATGCGCCTGCTCCGGCTTCATGTGCAGCCAGCAAAAAATTCTGGGCAAAACAGGAAACCGCCATTACGTTCTCATCACGCTCAAACGGGGTTGCCGCACCCTTAGACAACAGCGCAAGAACAACCGGCGCACCGCCGAAGTCTGTCTTATGCTTCAGCTCCGCTCTTGTTTCGGCTCCAACCAACACAATCTCCCACGGCTCATTCATCCGGTGGTTGGGTGCATAGCTTGCAGCCTCAAGCCAGGATAGCAGGTCTGCCTCGCTAACAGGTTCCGGCTTAAACTGCTTCACACTTCTCCGGGTTTTGATGATATCCACGATACTCATTGCTGAATCGCCCTCCTTGTTGTTTATACTAACCCATTTGCTCTATGGCTTTACCCAAATCATAATCCTGCAGCTCTATGTCCGGTTTAAGTCCCAGTGCCAGCTTCGCCAGCTGGCTTCCGATAAACGGCCCCATCGTTAAGCCTGAGGCTCCGAGCCCGTTGGCAGCAAGCAGGCCTTCCCAGCCCGGCACTGCACCGATCACGGGAAGAAAGCCGGGGGTAAACGGCCGAAAGCCCACCCTCACCTCATGAACTGTACTGTCTGCAAGGCCAGGGGCCAGCTCCAGCCCTTTGTTAAGGACCTCCTGCATCCCGCCGGCTGTTACGCGCGGATCATAGCCTTCAATATCGTTCTCGTGTGTAGCTCCGATAACGATTTGGCCTCCGTCAAAGGACAGAAGGTACTGATCCGTAGGCGGAATAACTACAGGCCAGGACCCTGTATCCACTTGGTCCGCTACCCTTACATGCATGATCTGGCCCTTCTGATAGCTTACCTTAAGCCTAATACCGAGCGGCAGCATCAGCGGAGCCGCCCACGCACCGGCACAGACAATTACAGTATCTGCGGCGAAAATCTCCCCGTCAACCACCGCGCCGGTGACCCGGTTTCCGGTAAATTGCAGCGCCGCATCCCCGTTCAGCAGCCGGGCTCCGCTGCGCCGGGCAGACCGCAGGAGCGCATCACGCAGCGCCCGGCCGTCTACCCGCGCAGCTCCGCTGACCTGCAGGGAATGATAGCCTTCAGCCAGCAGCGGAACCTGTGCCTGTGTTTCGCTCCCGGAAAGCTGCTTCAATTCGCCAATCTCCGGCGCATCCTCCAGCCGCTTTCTTGCCCGCTCCTCCTGCTGCTTGAGTTTGTCCGTGTCCATATGGACACTGAGCGCACCGACCCGGGCATATCCGGTCTCGGTTTCCCCCTCCTGCTCAAGCTCTCTGATCAGCCCCGGGTAAAAACGTGCTCCCGCTTTGGCCAGCCGGTACCACGCCTGATTACGCCGCTGCGACAGCCAGGGACAGATGATCCCGGCAGCGGCATCCGTAGCCTGCCCCCTGTCCTTGCGGTCGATAATCAGCACCTCTGCCCCGAGCTTAGCCAGCTGATAGGCGGTTGAAGCACCCAGAATACCTGCTCCGATAATGATGACCTTCTTCATGATGATTTCCTCTCTTAACAGGCATGCATGGCTGCAGATGCCGGAATTATTTCAGATTGCCGATCAGCTGCTCCAGCTTAGGGAACACCCTCAAGGCATTGTTGTAAAAGACATCCTCCCAGTGTGCCTCCGGGATCAGGTGCTTCACAAATTTAATGTACGCCTCCAGCGGCACAAGCGGCCAGTCGGTACCGAACACCAGCCGGTCATACTTCTCGGCGAATACAATCGCCCGCCGGAAATGATCAGTATAGGTCTGCTCGGTCAGCAGCCGGTCTACCTTGGCGGAGTCACCAACAATCCAGCCGGACAGATCGGTATACAGGTTCGGATTTTTTTCCAGCAGCGCTGCAGTATCCATTACCCAGGGATCACCCAGATGACATAACATAAAGGTGATGTCCCGGTGCTTCAGGAACGTCTCTTCCATTGACAGCGGGTGTGAATATTTTAACAGCCCTCTGTCTGAATACGTAAGTCCGCCATGAATGACAACAGGCATCTGATACTCAGCCGCCAGCCTGTATACCGGAGCATAAATCTCATCACCGACATTAAAATGATAGTAGCCGGCATAGAGCTTAATCCCTACCACATGCTCTTCGCGCAGCGACTGCTCCAGCGCTTCCAGCTGTCCCTCCAGCTGCAGCGTCAGCGGATTAATACCGACACAGGTGTAGAGATTAGCGGGAAGCCGGCCGTTCAGATCCAGCAGCATCGGATTGGAAGCCTCATTATCAGGGAAAGCTCCCGGCACCGTCTCCGTAACGCCCATTCCCACACCTGCTATTACGCCGGAGCGCCGGAATTCCTCCAGCAGCCCCTTTTCCGAATAATCAATATGCGCCAGCTCCTGTGCCGTTTCGTGAAAAGACGCAATATTGGAATAATGAACATGCGCATCAATGATTTTCATGGATAAGTCCTTTCTTGAAGCTACAGATTAAATTTGATGTTTAACAGGTCCCGGAAGGCCTCTTCCGGTATATCCAGATCAGAGAGTATATAAAACTGCGGTGTGCTGAATAATGTATCCCCGTCTCTCATGAACAGCTTTTCAGTTATAAAAGAGGAGATAACATGCGTATTAACCAGCAGCTCTGGTGCTGCCTTATCGGGACTGGAAGCCTGGCTCATCCGCTGCTTCCGCTCATCAGAGCTGAATTGAATGAAGCCGCTCGAGCTTTTTGTTTCATTTTGAACTCTCCCGGCCTTGTAAGTGATGGTTTCACCGGCCGCATTCTTCACCGTCCCCCTGCTGCTCTTCAGCAGGTTTCCGGTTTTATAAAAACCTAAGGTGTGCAATGTCAGGGGTTGAAGCGGTGCCCCTGTATTCTGCACGATTTGAACCACAGAAGCAAGCACCGGTACACCCGGGAGCAGCAGAAAATAATGATTTAGTGTAAGCCCTTGGAACTTACGGTTATGAGTAATCTTGATGCTCATCCGGATACCAGACCAGTCATTGCCCTTGCTGTCAGTCAACCCGGCAAAAGCAGCTTCCCTCGGTTCCTCCTGAAGACTGAGCCGTGACAGACCCTCAACTCCGGTAAAAATACCGCCGGTCCAGGGATTCCACCAGGATTTAGGCTGCGGCTGCGGATAAGAGGAATCCAGCCATTCCTCGCCTTGAACCTGCAGGGAATACAGTGCAGGCGCAAAGCTGCTGTTAGCCTGAATCTGTAGGACCCCGTTATCTGCTGTGAGCACCTCACCGTGCTCTGTCTGTCTGCTATTCAGCCTGACTTCCTCACCGTTAACCGGAAATACCAGATAGCTCTCCGAAGACTCAACGGTTTCCATATCAAGGTGCACCTGAAGCAGATCGGCTTGTACATTTGCTGCAGGAGTGAATGTAAGGCCGGCCTCCGCCAGCTGCTGCTCTGCAGTAATCACCAGACTCTGCTTGACAGAGCTGTCAAGCGCAGAAGCAAGAGTGATCTCGCCTTCCAGAAAGCTCATCTTCTGTTCAAGCAGCGTCAGCTCAGATGGTCCGCTAAGGAACGGATTGCCTCCGTTCAGGCTAAGCTCCAGTTGCCGGATCGTACCCTGCTGACCGGAACGGGAACAGCTGCGTAGCTGGGCAAAGGCCCGGAAATCCTGCCAGCTGCTCCATGTCCCCATAGCAACCCGCAGGGGACCGGTCTGAATGCTGCCGCCGGAAGGAAGGCTGCCCAGCTGATGCTCAACCGCATAGAGCCAGTTGTCCCGCAGCAGCCGCCGCTCTTCCGGCCAGGTAATGCCGCGCGTTACTGAACCATCAGCTGCATAGAGCCAGTTTTCGGTCAGGCTCTGGACATCCCAGTAGTCCGGACTTGCAGCATCAGCGCCATGCTTCAGATCAATATATTGTCCGCGGTAAGGAAGCACGGCTCCTTCCAGACTGAATCCGAAGCTTTCCTTAAGATACAGCGGCTCTTCAAGGTCAGCCGGTCCGGCATTCCGGATCTGGTGCCTCCGCTCAACAATGCCGTTCTTATACAGTCTTACCAGCATCGTTAACAGCAGGCCTTCATGCGGCGCATCAAGCCGGTAACGGGCTTCCATAACGATAGCTTCCCCATCCATGTAATGGAGGACCTGCTCAGCAGTTAGCTGCTTGAATTCATTTGTATACGGCTGCCCGAACTTCGGAAACAGCAGGCTGGCTGCCTTACTCTTATCTTCAAAAAGCTCTATCCTATTGCCGTCTTTGTCCAGCCTCACGGAGTACCGGCCGCTGCTGATTATCCATCCTTTTTCCGTCTTGCCGCCAAAGGCGGAATAAACACCGGCCAGAACAGCGCTGAGCTCCTGCTCAATAACCGCAGGCTCCCTGTTGTCTGCAGAGGCAGTGATGTCTACTTTATGATTCCAGATCCCATATTCTTTAAGAACTGCAGGGACCGATATCGTTTTGCGTCCTTTAGCCGGAACTGTGATCTGTACATCAGGCTTGCTGAAGGCCAGAATAGAGTCCTCCGGAAGAGTGAAGGTGAACTGTGTGTCTGCAGCGTACTCATTCTCTGCAGTTATATCCAGCTCAAAGCTTTCACCGGTGTACAGCACAGACCGTTCCGGCAGAGCGATCCTTAGCTTAACCGGATATTTCGGCTCAATTCCCAGCTTGAATACCGCAGGCAAGCCGTTGATCAGCAGCTCCGCCTCGATAACCGGATGTGTCTGGTACGGATTCTGCTCCTCCTCTACCGGATGAAGGAAGAATTGCCCTTCGATCTTTTCCGTTGCTTCAACGCACCGTGTCTCCTCCAGCTCAAAGCTGATTTTCGGATTGCTGATCCCTTTGATCTGCAGGGTAAGCGGCTTGCCGCTTTTGTTCACAGCCTCATAGATTACAGGATAGCTGCTGCCAAAGGGAAGCTGATGCTGTAGCGGAATGGAGGCCTGAATACGGTAATCCGCTGTTTCAATCAGGCGCAAGCCGCGGCCGGTGCGCTCATATTCCATTTTCAGCTTAAGATCAGACCTCTGCCATTTATATGTAAAATAGTCAAACCCGTTCTCATTACGGCCATCCGGCGAAACGGATATTTCACGTACACTGTCCGTATACCAGTCAAGCTGCTCGAAGAACGGCTTTACCGCACCGGTCTGCAGAACAGACGGGATAAAGTTCATCAGATGGGTGGAATCATCCCGTTTCTCCCAGAAAAACCCGCTTTTCTTATACGCAGGCACTGCTTTTGTATTCCCTGGCCAGGTGTAGAGGTCAAGCCGGGGCCAGCCGAGGGAGATCGTCTCCTCAAGTGCACGGAGGACAAGCCGTTTGCCGACTTTGTGCCCGTGATAATCAGGCCGTACATTCAAAAGCGGAATATACAGCGCTCCCGAGTCTTCCTTGTAGTGGGAAAAGCTGCAGTAACCGATAACCTCGCCGCCGGCGACGGCAAGAAAGAGTTTCAGATGGGTCCCGTTCTCGTGCTCTTCAATGACACTTTGTTCTGTCTGGTAGGAGTTGTCGCCTCCCCAGCTTTCATAGCTTCTGTTCCACATCTCGGCGATGGATTTGGCATGTCTCGAGGGTTCATATTCTTCAATTACGACTTCCGGGGCTTGCAGCATGTACAGTTGTACCTCCTTAGATGGCATTGGAATTCTTACTTTTCGGGTAATTCATGGATAATCCTGGTTAATGCCATTCAAGTATAAACCATTTACATAGATTGGACTAAGGATAATTCGATTAAAAAAGATTTTGGCAGCCCCCCGTTGTCACTGATAATCATTATCAGCTATACTCACTATACGAAGCAAGGGGGCTGAACAAATTAATGAATTTGAAGGAGCATATTTTACTCTGGACGCATGCAGCGGTAGAGATTATAGATATCCGGCATAATACATACAGTCACGGGGAGCAAGCTCTCCGGTACCGGCTGCCTTGCAGTGCTTTTATATGTACTGTCCGCGGGAAAGCAGTAATGGTAATGGATGGCATCCGCCATGAACTAAACGAAGGAGCCATGCTCCACGGGGGCAAGGGGACAACCTTTGAGCTGGCCCCGCCCTCGGAGCTGGTCGAATATTATTTAATCCTTTACAGAGCCAGGCTTGCCCTCCCTGCCCGCAAACATCTGCTGTCTGTCATGAACCGGGACAACCCGTTCGAGCTCCAGTACATATGCAGTCCGGACGCTCCGCTCCCTTTAATCGAAAAGCTTAGGCTGATGCATGAGCACTGGCTAAAGGGCGGCAGACTGGAGCAGCTGCATGTAAAATCAACGCTGTATCAATGGGTGTACGAGCTGCTTAGACAGCTGCACGCCCAGCAGATCCAGCCGCTGAAGCCGGATGTGCTGGGGACAGCAATCCGGTATATGGAGAATAACATCAGCCTGCCTCTCAGCCTGGACAAGCTGGCCGAAACCGCAGGCAGCAGTCCGCGCAGCTTGTCCAGACTGTTCCGGATGCGGCTGCACACCAGCCCCAACCAGTATTTAATCAGTATGCGCATGGAAAAGGCCCGTGAGCTGCTGCTCCGCACCGAGGCCAGCCTGCAGGATATTGCCGCTGCCATCGGTCATCCGGATGCCTATTATTTCGGGAGGATGTTCAAAAAGCATTACGGAATATCACCGGTAAGGTACAAAAATTCAATAAAAGCAGCTGCTGACTGGCCGGAAATGACATCGGGCGCGTCCGGTTTTGACATTGTCCGTACGTCTTCACTTGGTTATAGTGTTGATAATCATTATCAATACAAATCAGAAGGAGCGTCGTTCATGTCTAAATCTGCAAGACCGTCATTACTCATCACCTTACTGCTATGCTTTAGCATTGTACTTAGTGCCTGCGCGGCAGGAAACACCAATACAGCTTCCGGCAGTAACACCACGTCCCCGTCACCTTCAGCAAGCGCCGCCCCTGCGGCCACTGATACTCCCTCAGCCGAGGCACAGACCCGCACCATCACTACGGTCAAAGGAGATATTGAGGTTCCTGCTGATCCGCAGCGAGTTGTGGTTCTATATCTTCTGGGCGATGTGCTGGCCCTCGGGGTGAAGCCGGTCGGCGTATCCGATGTATCAGAGGGTGCCGCCTTTGAAGAGGAGCTGAGTGATGTACAGAAGCTCGGAACCTGGTTTGAGGCCAGCCCGGAGGCTATTTTATCGCTTGATCCGGACCTGATCATCGTGCCTTCAGACGAAACCTATGAGGTTCTAAAAGACATCGCCCCTACTGTACTGGTTCCATACGAGACCATGTCTGCTGAAGAGCGGGTTGCCTTTATCGGAGAAGCATTGGGCAAGGAAGAGCAGGCGAAGACCCTGTTCGATGAGTTCCACGCCAAGGTTGAAGAAGGTAAACAGAAGCTGCAGGAAGCCGGAATTCTTGACCGTACCGTATCTATCATGGAGGGCGGCAGCAAACGAAGCATGGCTGTTGTAACAAGCAAGCAGTTCGGGCGCGGTTCGCAGGTTATCTATGAGTATCTGGGCATGAAGGCTCCGGCAATCATCCAGGAGAAGGTTGAGACATCCACGGAGGCCGTAGGTGAGGATGTATCCTTCGAGGTGCTTGCTGACTATAGCGGGGATTATATGTTCCGCTCTTCCTATGAGGGTATGGCTGATCTAACCCAGGACCCGGTCTGGAACAGCATTCCTGCGGTAAAAGCAGGCCGGTTAATCAACATTGACTTCGGCTTATCCTATTACAGTGATATCTATTCGCTGAATGCGCAGCTCGATTATATTGTAGAGAGCCTGCTTGCTGCACCACGGGTTGACTAAACGCATACCCAATGCAAAGTGCCCCGGATTTTTCTGATTAGCTTATCCAGCAGGAAAGCTGACAGTTAAGATCCGCGGGCATTTTTTTCGTTAATAAATCAGTGCCAATTATTAAATAAAGTGAATATCATGTTATTATTTTTAACATTGACAAAATTAACTCTGCTGATTTATTATGATTTATATGATAAATGTCATATTAAATAACATTATTCATCTTGTATAAGCCCATTAATTGGAGTGGGCGTCTCGACCAGGCAACCGTAAATTGCCCCAGGCTACAAGAGGATGCATGAGCTGTTAGAGCTGTATTCTGACTCCCTGAATACGGATCTCTATTGCACTGCGCCTCTTCCGCCTGGGGTTTATTGCATCATCCATACCTTCATTTCAAAGGAGAGAGCCTCACATGACAAAAACCAACGCGCTTGCCGAATTCCAGATGCAGCTTCCCCGTGACTGTACGTTTACCCCAAGTGACTGGCAGGTCCTCTCCCAATACTGGTACCCGGTAGCCATTGCCAATGAAATCAAGGATAAGCCGGTATCCGTGAAGCTGCTTGACGTCAAGCTGGTCTGCTACCGCAGCCACGGCAAGGTTGTTATTGCCCGTGACCTGTGCTTCCACCGCGGAGCTCCGCTCAGTCTGGGCTGGGTCGAAAATGAGGAAATCGTCTGCCCGTATCACGGGTTCCGCTATAACTGCGAAGGTGCCTGCACCTCTGTTCCGGCGCACCCGAATGCCAAGATATCCCCGAAGCTCAAGCTGATCATGTATCCTGCTGTCGAGCGCTACGGGTTAATCTGGACCTCGCTGGCCGGCACAGATGAGCAGCTTCCTGAATTCCCCGGCTGGGATGACCCTGATTTTATTAATATTTTGCCGCCGAGCTTTGACATTGCGGGTTCTTCCGGCCGCCAGATGGAAGGCTTCCTGGATGTTTCCCATTTCGCCTACGTCCATTCCGACTCGTTCGCCGATCCCGACAACACCGAGGTTCCGCAATACAAGGTCAGACGGGAGGGCGATGAGCTGTTTGCCGATTATTGGAGCACTGTCAGCAACTACGGCAAGGGCCAGGAGAATCCGGCGCCGGAAGGCTTCATGTGGCTGCGGGCCTTCCGCGTATTTCCTCCCTTCGCCGCCTCGCTCACGGTACATTTCCCTGAGGACGGGAAGCTGATGATCCTGAACTGTGCCTCACCGGTATCTGCCCGTTATACACGGCTGTTCTGCCCGATCTCACGGAACTTTGACAAGACTGTGCCCGTTGAGGATACGATAAAATTCAATCTGCAGATTTTCTCGGAGGACCGTGAGATGGTTGAAGCACAGACACCGGAGGATCTGCCGCTGGATCTGACCGCAGAAGCCCATATTCCGGCTGACCGGACCTCAATTGCGTACAGACAGCTGTTGACTGAGCTCGGCCTGGGCCGGAACTATACTTCCTAACACACAAATAAGCTTGACGCGATTTAAAAAGGGCGGCTGCACGTGTTCATCCATTCATGAACATGCGCAGCCGCCCTATATTTTTAACGTCTAACTTAGCTTTCCATAATATAGCGGTTCCATTTCTGCTGCCAGGCGATATCGTCCCAGAACGGATGATGCGGCGCACAGTTGGAGCAGAGGGTCATTCCCCAGAAGCCGAGCGCCATCCCTTTGCGGATTGCATATTCGGCGATGAATTTGCCCACAGGCCCTTCCTCGAAGCCGGCCATAAGCGGCGTGTATCCGACATACCCTTCTCCAATCACCAGCGGCAGGCCTGCTTGTCCCGCCCACTCGTGAATCTCATCAAAGGCCTTGTCTGCCTTCTGCAGCATAGCAATCTTGTGCGCTCCGTATCTGTCATACAGGAACAGATCCCATTTGTCCGGATCGGCCCAGTCATGCAGATAGATCAGCCGCATTCCAACCGGATTGCCCTCCATCCGCCATTCCTGTCCTTCAGGCAAGGTCCATTCTTCAAACGGCGGAGCATCCTCGCGTAACAGCGACTGGACAAACGCCCCCGGGAAAGGAATGCTGTGATCATCCAGTCCGGCGGTCAGCATGAGCTCATTCAGCACACCTTTGATATACAGATGATAGTGGCCGACCTGCATATTGCGGGCGACATAAGCCTTAGGATATTCTTCATTTACAGTGTAGCTTGCAGTCATCAGTGTATCAGGGTGACTGTCACGCAGGTACTCTACCGCTTCCTCAATGTATGGCTGCATAATTCTCAGGTTAGCCGGTACATTCTCGAATGCGATGCCCTGGGCAGCTCCAACAGCAGTCAGCTGTCCGAACTCCACCTCGTTATGCAGCTCCGCGTATACAATCTGTTTGCCGTAACCGGCTTCTTTTACATAATGGATCAGCTGGCTCATTGATTTGGCAATCGCCATGAACCGGTCCTCAGGTGCAATTGCCGCCAGCTCATCGCGCAGCTGCGGATGGGCCAGAAAGCTCGGGCTCTGCTGATATTCCCACGAGGACAGCATAATGTAGCAGTCATGCGCTTCCGCCTGCTTAAACAGCTCAAGCAGATGGGCGTGTCCGTCAAGCTCGGCTCCGCCGAGGCAGTTATACCATCTGGTGCGCTGGCCAACCTTGCCCAGACTGCCGAACTTCAGCGGGCCGGGCCGCGGTCCGTCAGCGGTAAACAGCAGGAACGGCATAGCACAGATGCGAATGGTGTTGTAGCCCCGCTCCACCGCTTCCGCGAACCGTGCCGCCAGATCATGATAAGGCTCCCCGGGTAGCGTCATGGTATACCAGGAGAAATCCCACATGGTGATTGTAAGCTTAGCTGGAAGCTGATTATCCGGATTATAGGTCATATACGAATCCTTCCCTACTGCGAAATTGAATCACAGGGATGCCTTCCCGGTGATTATCCAGTAGAAGTCTACAGGATATCTGTAGAGCTGACAATTAAGGATAACCGGATTGTGATGGACAATATTCTTATTCACTCCAGAAATCAAGCGCTAATTAATCCGTATTTTATAAAGCTGTGATACAGTCCATCCTCTTCAACCGTCCCCGTAATATCGTCGGCAATCTGCTTTAGCCCCGGCCTGGCATTGCCCATTGCGTCATTCATTCCATCCCCGATAGCCAGACTGTCCTCTTGTTTAAGCTGGAGATGCTCCAGCAGATCAGCTATGGCAACCGCTTTATGAATACCAGGTATCATCAGCTCACCGCTGCCTTCACCAAAGAGGGGAACGGTACACCGGATAACCTCAAATTTTCCCATAAACCGCTGGCTGATCTGTTCGAAGGGCATGTCACTCTCGAGAAAACACACCTTATTTACGTCATCCTTAACTAAATCAGACTCGCCGTAAGTAAGGCCGGTTATGAACGGATGCGGTGTCAGCTCCATTTTCGCTCTGGCTGCAGGGTCATTTTCAATATCGCCATAAATCCGCCGTTCCAGATGAGCTTTCAGATTCCGGCTTCCATATACCATTATCATCAACTAATGTCCCATCAACATCTATAAAAACAATTTTCCGCTTATTTGGCAGCATCTGCATTCCATCTCCTTGTACTCGTCTAACTGCACTTTAAATGGTGTAACGGGTTACAGGTCAAGTGCTATTTTACAGGAGACGGGTTTTATGCAAAACGAATCAGAGCTCTATAACTTTAGTCGCAATATTCCTGCAGAACTCCCGGTCATGCTCCACAAACAGCAGCGTCGGCGCTGACTCAAGCAGCAGCTCTTCGATCTGCATCCGGGAATAAATATCTATGAAATTTAGCGGCTCATCCCAAACATAAAGGTGCGCCTGCTCACTGAGGCTCCGGGCTATCAGCACTTTTTTCTTCTGGCCTCCGCTGAAGGACGCCATATCCTTCTCAAACTGGACCCTGGAAAAATCAAGCTTGCGCAGAATCGCCTTAAACAAGCTTTCATCGACCTCATGCTTTCGGGCGTATTCAGTTAAGCTGCCTTGCAGATACGAGGTGTCCTGGGAGACATAAGAGATTTTCAGCTGGCTGCCGATGCGGAGTGTACCCGTGTAGTCACTAATTTCACCGGTAAGCAGCTTGAGCACAGTGGATTTGCCAGAGCCGTTTTTGCCGGAGACAGCGATCCGCTCCCCCTGTTCAATCGAAAAGCTGATGCCGCTGCACACCGTCCGCTCCCCGTATGAGACCGAGACCTGATCGAGCTCAGCGAGCTGATTTTTGTGATAGGGAAGCTGTGTGATTTTTAGGCTGTCCGAGGTTTCAATGTTCTTTAGCAGCTTCGATTTATCTTCTATTGCGCCCTGCTGGCGCTGTTCAATCGATTTGGAGCGCTTCATCATTTTGGCTGCCTTATGCCCGACGTAGCCCTTATCCAGCTTGGAGCCGGAGTTACGGGTGCCGTTTTTGCTTTTTTCCACCTCATCCGACCAGCCGCTGGTTCGTCTCGCCGCATCGGATAATCGCCTGATATCTGATTTCAGCTTGTCGTTCTCCGCCAGCTCATAGGCATCCTGACGCTGTTTATTGTCCCACCAGTCGGAGAAGCTGCCCTTTTGAATCTCAATTCCGGTTTTGTTGATGGACAGAATATGATCCACACAGTTATCCAGAAAAGCGCGGTCATGGGATACGAGGATAAAGCCTTTTTTACTTTTGAGATAATGGCTTACCAGCTGTCTTGCCTCCATATCGAGATGGTTGGTAGGCTCATCAATCAGCAGAAACCGGTCTTCCTTCAGAAAAAGCGCGGCCAGCAGCACTTTGGTCTGCTCCCCGTTAGAGAGTGTTTCAAATGGGCGGTACAGCACATCGTCTGCTTCCAGCTGCAGTAAAGAAAGCTCCCGGGCAAACTGCCACTGCTCCGCATCCGGACAGATCTCATCGAATATATCCATCGTCAAATACTCCGGGTGCTCTACAGGAAACGGGAAGTAGTCAAAGCCAACCTTAGCGGAAATGGTTCCGCTGTATTCGTATTTGCCGAGCAGCAGATTCAAAAAGGTCGTCTTCCCTCTTCCGTTTCGGCCGGTGAAGCCAAGCTTCCAGTCCGTATCCAGCTGAAAGCTCACCTGCTCAAAAATATTATCGTAGCTGCCGTCATAGGCAAAAGTCAGATTAGTCACATTAATCAAAGACATATAATAACCTCCTGTACAAATAAAATGAGCTGCAAGAAGGCCAGCTTCTCACAGCTCAAATAAATACAGCTAACCCGTCCTCAAGGAAAAAGGCGGCTCAGGCTATTATTATGAGTGAGAGGATAAAGGACCTTCCTGCATATAAAGCATAAAACACGCAAAGCAAAAGACGCCCCGCGGAACACTGTTTTATCGTTTTATATAAGCGCAAGAAAATCCTACATTATCCTGTCAGCTCCTGTCATAAGTAGAGTCTTCATTATTATACACATTATTTGGGTTTAAAAACAGGTGTGAATCTTAATTAATAAAATTACTGGTGTCTCCACCGGCATTTAAATAAGCGTTAATTACATTCAACATGGCCTGTTTCTGTCGTTTACTTAATTCGATGTCTCCGCTGTAGCTTAAGCCACTTAATCTTACAATTGCTTTTTCAGCTTTTGCCATTGCCATTATCATTTTATAATCATCAAAAAAAACAGATGTATCATAGAATTCTTGTGCATAATAAAGATTGCTGCTGCTTTGAATTACAAGATCAACACGGCTCTCGAATAACTCATCATCAGCCCTTATCTTAAGCCATTTGGGGTTTAACGGTACAGTACCCGTATAATTAATTACAAACCGCAGATTTCTTACGTCGCCATTCCGATTAGAGAAATATACGAAGACATCATTATTATTCTTGTTCTTGTTTTCAATCGTTGTCTGTGCATAATAGAACGAAATACCTTCTACTTCGTCCCGTTCTTCGATTAAACCAGACAGTGCCTTTTCAACTTCTTCCGGTGATTTAGTGGGTTGTGGCTCTGTATTGTTCTCATTGGTAGGCGTACAAGCGGTTAATCCAGCAATAATAACCATTATACATAGCATTTTTTTGAGCATTTTAATTTAACAGGGCTCCAATCTTTGCATTAATCTCTTTAAGTTGCTTGATGAGATCAACCAGTTCAGTTTGTTTTCCCTTATAATACCATACAATAGGAAAGAGAGAAGGTTTGATATATGTCTTAATTCCATAGAACAAAAATCTAATTCCGCTTAAAAGCCCTTACCACTTCCTCAGCTTTACGGACTGCCTCATCATCCTCTGCTATAACCGGCCTTTGCAGTTCACGGAAATCATAGTATTTCTTTGCGGAAGTCAGCAGAACCAGAACCATCGCGGCTCCCCCGGCTGTTTGCAACACATCAATCATCTTAAGCTCCCCTTCAGTGTTTGTTCGGTGAATTTCATACTCTCAGCGTACTACTTCAGCCGTTAGTTCCGGATTAGAGTTTGCGCAGAACAATTTGGATTGCATTAAAAAATGCCTGCGAAAGCATACAGCAAAAAACCATACTCAAAAGAGTATGGCCTGGTTGATCCGCTGTTAGTCCTGTTATTGCGTTAGCTTGCTCTCTTCCCCGCTCTGCAGCATCCGGTAGCCGACCCCGATATGGGTCTGAATGATCTTGGACTGCACGGGAGGCTTTTCAATTTTTTTGCGCAGGGTAGCCATAAATACGCGCAGTGCAGGCACATCGTACGTCAGACTGCCCCAGATTTCCCGTAAAATATAATTATGGGTCAGTACCTTCCCCGCGTTTTTGGCAAGCAGACAGAGCAGCTTGTATTCGATCGGGGTCAGGTGGATTTCTTCCTCGCCCATATACACGCAGCCGGCAGCATAGTCAATCCGGAGATTCCCGTTGATGAAAACGGACGAATCCTTCTGCAGCTTCTCACTGTCATAGCGGATACGGCGCAGGCTGACCCGCAGCCGGGCCAGCAGCTCCTCCACACTGAACGGCTTCGTGAGATAATCATCTGCCCCGGCATCCAGCGCATCAATCTTATCCCGGTCCTCGCTGCGGGCGCTGACCACAATAATCGGGAGATTCGACCAGGCCCGTACCTTGCGGATAATCTCCACTCCATCCATATCAGGCAGTCCTAAATCCAGAATCATCAGGTCCGGCTGGCTGGATACCGCCTCCAGAATCGACGCTTCTCCGGTCTCCGCCGTGTGGTATTTATAGCCCTGTGTCTCAAGGGTCGTTGTGATCAGCTTGCGGATCGGCTTATCATCCTCTACAACCAGAATCAAAGGTTTATTCAAGTACGTTCACCTCTTCAGCCTGCAGGGTGAAGGTAAATACCGCCCCCTGCGGATTATTATCCATAACCTCTATCGTTCCTCCGTGGGCATGCACAATGGATTTGCACAGGGAGAGTCCCAGCCCTAACCCGCGGCGGCCGTCCCCCCGCAGATTATCCGCTGTATAGAACATTTCGAACAGCTTGGCCTTCGCCTCTTCTGAAATGCCCGGACCGTCGTCGGCTACGCTAACCCTTACCGCCTGCTGCTCCCGGCGCGCAGATAGGATGATCCTTGAGCCGGTCTGGGTATATTTGATTGCATTATCCACCAGATTAATCAGCACCTGTATGATTAGCCGTGAATCCATCCGGGCCATCAGCAGCTCATCCTCTAGCCTTACCTGAATGTTATGCTCCACACTGCTGCGGTTCACATGAAGCAGCGCTTCGGTGATCACCTCGTCCAGCAGCTCTGCCTGAAAATTAAGGTTCAGACTGCCGTTGTCGATCCGGGTGATCGAGAGCAGATTCTCGACCAGGTTGATCAGCCACATTGAATCATCATAAATGTCAGTGTACAGCCCCTTTAGCTGCGCCTCACTCAGCACATTGGAGTTAGCCATCAGTATCCCGGCATTTCCGGAGATGCTGGTCAGCGGAGTGCGCAGATCATGCGAGATCCCCCGCAGGAGATTGGCTCGAAGCTGCTCCTGTCTGATCTGGATGGAAATTTCCTTTTGCGTGTTACTTAGCTGCTCTTTTTCGAGGGCAAGTGCACATTCACCAAGCATCGCAATCATCAGGCTTTTCTCAAAAATCCCGAGCGGCTCTTCCTGATCCATAACGACGGCAGCTACAGCGAACACGGTCTCACCGGCCCGTACCGCATGATACAGGCAGCTGGCAGCAGAAAAAGTATCCGTTGTCGCACCGGCGCGCTTATTATTTTTGTATACCCAGTCGGCAACCGCCCATTCGTTCGTACCTGTATACCTGGACGGGTCTACAACAGCTTCCGGCTTTGGGTAAACCAGAGGCCCGGCCAGCCCCTCCGTCCCGGCAGGATAAAAAATCACAGTCCGGTCCACCAGCTTGACCATCTGGACTGCCGTTTCATTAATAATGGCCTCTGCGTCCTCAGCCTGCTGTAAAATCCGGCTCGTTTCCAGCAGCACCTCGGTCCGGTAAGCCTTTTGCGCATTCTGGCGGGCCTGTTCCTTAATACGCGTTGTCAGCGTACTGCTGATGAAAGAGGCTGTCAGCATGACAAGAAACGTTACCGGATAACCGGAGTCAGCCGCCACCAAGGAGTAGTAGGGCTCCGTAAAAAGATAATTAAAGACAAGAACACTGAGAACTGAGTTTACTGCGCTGTACAGCCTTCCGCTGGTAACGATGGCATTAAGCAGAACGCCAAGTATGTACACAATAATCATATTCGCTTCACGAAACCCTAAATATTGAAACCATAATCCGATCAGCGTACATACTGCCAATATCCCAAGCGTCTTGAGCGCATCCGGCAGCGAAAAGCGCTGCGGCCTGACATAGAAGGATGAACGGTTGTAGCGCGCAGGCTGGTTGTCCGGAATGATATGTATGTCGATGTTCGGGGCCAGCTCTGTCAGCTTGTCTATGAGATTGCCTTTGGTGATCCATCTTTTTTTGCCGCTGCGGGAGCGGCCGATTACAATCTTGGTTACCCGGCTGGAAACCGCGTACTCTGCGATTTGTCCCGGAACATCATCTCCGTATACAGTAGCCGGCTGGGCCCCGAGCTGCTCGGCAAGCCGCAGATTGTCACGGAGCTCCGCCTTGCTTTTGGCCGTCAGTTCCTTGCTCTTAGGTGTCTCAACATATAATGCCGTAAAGGGCCCGCGGAATGCCTCTGCCATTCTGGCCGCCGTGCGGATAACCTTTTTGCTGGAGGCGGCAGAGGACAGGCAGACAAGAATGTGATCTGCTGTCGGATACGTATCTTCGCCTGATCTGCTGCCGGACTCACGGGTAATCCGCCCCTGCTGGTCTGCAGTATAACGCAGGGCGATTTCCCGCAGGGCAATCAGCTTTGTTCTGACAAAAACCGGAGGATAACCCGAAGGTTCACCCGGCTCCTGCAGCCCTTCTGCAGCCAGCTTCCCCTTGCTCAGCCGTTCCAGCAGATCGTCAGGCGGAATGTCGACAAGCTCAATCTGGTCCGCTCCGTCAAACACACTGTCCGGAATCCGCTCATGAACGGATATACCGGTAATGGCAGTAACCACATCGTGCAGGCTTTCGATATGCTGCACATTGATAGTTGTATATACATTTATTCCGGCGCGCAGAAGCTCCTCGATATCCTGGTACCGTTTTTTGTGACGGCAGCCTGCAGCGTTAAGATGTGCAAGCTCATCCACCAGAATCAGCTGAGGCTGCCTGCGGAGCGCCTGATCCAGATTGAACTCACGGTCACGGTGACTAGGTGCATTGGAGCGGAGCTCCAGCACTGGCAGCTGTTCAAGCCCGTTCAACAGGACTGCCGTTTCCGGACGTCCGTGCGTCTCAATGAATCCGGCAACGACGTCAGCGCCATCCCTTTGCTCGTCATGCGCGGCATTCAGCATGGCGCTGGTTTTGCCGACGCCTTCGGCATATCCGAAGAAAATTTTCAATTTGCCGCGTTTTTTGGATTGCACGCTATGATGTGCCATGTTACGTCCCTTTCCGCAAATATGGTTGCTGTTAGCTAGTATAGCATGTGCAAAATCAGCATAGTATTACAACTTCGGTCCCCGCATTAAGATTGCATTAAGATTATACGCACAAAAAAAGATGCTCCACAACAGCTGCTTACAGCCCTGGAACATCTTTAGTATTCTTCTTATTGAATAATCGAGGAGATGAACTGCGTCATTTCTCCACTGGTTTCATTCAGCCGTTCGATGACCTCACTGAACTGGGTGACCAGCTCAGCCTGTGCTGCCGACGATGCGGCAATCGCTTCAATCTCCTGCTCCATCTGGCGGATAGAGCGCTGAACTAATGCCAATGAATCCTCGATCGTCTTGGTGGCTTCCTTGGTATTGACCGACAGCTTGCGGACTTCCGAAGCAACGACTCCAAAGCCTGCGCCCTGCTCTCCTACCCTGGCCGCTTCAATCGCTGCATTCAGCCCCAGCAGATTGGTCTGCTCAGAGATTTCCCTGATGAAACCGGCTACCTTGTTGACCTGCTTGGACTCTTCAACCGTTTGCCGTGAATTGTCGAGGATCTGGGCTGTTGTTGCCGATAATTCTTCTGACTGGGCGGCCACATTCTGCACCATGTCCATCAGCTGGCCGCTGATCAGATTGATATTCTCGGTCAGCTGCTCCATTTTGTCCTCATTTTCCAAGGTATAGGCAATTGCAAAGGCGCCGATGATCTCACCTTCCGCACCATAGACCGGAATAGCGGAGGAGATAACCGTTGCACCATAGAGCTCTGGGGATAAGCGGTTAGTCGTAGCACGGCCTGCAAGCGCATTGCCGAGTGACGGATCATCCGGCGGAACAGGGCTGCCCTTCGTCAGGCCAAAGTCCAGCACCTTGCTCGGTGCATAGTAATGAAAAATCTCTCTGTCTGTAATGCCAATCATAATATCCTGGGCATGAATCTGTTTGAACATCGGTGCTGCTAATACAAGTGCGGTAAGGTTATCCATGGTTCGCTCCTAAAAGTGTATATTCTGTGTCTACCTATTATGTTATCGACACTTAGGAGGGTATTTTCAAGAGAACACCCTGTAAACTTGTGAACCATTGTCTCTACGCTGCCGCAGCATGAGCTTTACGCTCGGCTGACCTTTGCTTCAGGCGGTAGCTTACTGCAGTTACCGCAAAAGCGGCAAGCGCAATGCCTGCAGCCGTCCAGGACAAGGCAGCCAGACCGCTCGTACCCACCACCACCCCGCCAAGGGCTGATCCGCCGGCGATGCCGGTGTTGGCCGCGACCGGATTCAGCGAAGCAGCGAAGTCCCGCGAGCCTGGAGAATGCTCAACAGCCAGCTCGATCAGATACAGCTGTGCCGTAACATTCAGGATATTGGATACACATGCACTTAGAATCAGAAAGACAAGTCCGAGAACCGGAACAGGCGCCGCGAAGAAAAAGAGCACATAGATCGCTGCCTGCACCAGAAACACAATTCTTAGTCTGCCGAGTGCATTACCGGAAGCGACAAGCCCTCCCAGCCATGTGCTGAAAATGGTAGCAAGCCCGTAAGCGAGCAGCACCCAGCTTACCGATGCTGCAGATATTTTCATTACCTGATCCATAAGCGGTCTGATATAAGTGTAGATGCTGAAGACAGCTCCGGTCCCGAATACCGGAATCAGAAAGGCCAGAATGATACGTCTGTTAGCCAGCAGACTGAGCTGATCCTTCAGCGAGGCCTTGGTGTTAGTCAGATTCGACGGAATAACAATAAGGTTAAGGACGAAAGCGGCAACGCCCATCACCGCCGTCAGAATAAATGCCGCCTGCCACTCAAAATGCTGGCCTACAAAGGTGCCGATCGGCACGCCCAGCACATTCGCTATACCAAACCCGCCCAGAATATAAGAGACAGATTTCCCCTGCTTGGCCGGAGTAACGACTTCACTGACCGCCGAGAGGGACAATGATATCGCCAGACCGCACAGCACCGCAGTTGCTATCCTTGTAAATAACATCAGTCCATAGGTGCCGGATGCGGCACTGAACAGGTTAAACATAACAATCAGGGCTATTGCGGCCAGAATAGTCTGCTTCTTCGGCAGCCGGCTGACCAGTGTCATTAATACGGGTGTCCCCAGGGCATAGGCGATAGCAAAGCCGGATACCAGGCTCCCGGCAACCGCTAAGGTAATCTGCAGCGAAGCGGCAATTTCAGACAGCAGGCCGACGATGATGTATTCTGTAGTTCCAAGCAGAAAGGCCATAAAGGTAAAAGAGAATACCAGGCCGCGTTCATTTACTTTTTTCATAGTGCCCCCCGGATGCTGTTCAGATTCATTTAATCCTCACGCAAAAATGTTATATATATTGCTCCACGCTTTCAACGCAGACTCCGTCCCATTTGTTTCCGCTTTCACGGTATATGGATGATCCTAGAGCTACCAGCGCTTTTTTATCCCGAGCTTTATTGTACAAACGAACCGTTGCCGGAACAATAAACGTTATTGTTGTCTTTCCCCAAAAGATGATATATCTTGTCATTACAAATACTAATGAAAGCAGGATACGGTATGGACGATAACGCTGGCTTGCTGATGAACATGAACACCGGAGCTTTTAACAGCGAGCTGATCTATGCAGGGAGGATGAGTGCCAATCCGGAATGGAAGTTTGCGCTGCACAAGCATGAGGATTTGCATGAGGTGATATATATCGAGGACGGTGCCGGCTCCTATGTAATTGACGGTAAAGCCTATACAGCGCAAAAAGGCGATGTGCTCATCTATAACCGGGGTACGCTGCACCAAGAGCAGTCCCATCCTGATCAGCCGCTGTCTACCTACTACTTCAATTTCCGGTTTCTTCACCCGGTAGACGGGCTGCGGGATTGGGTAGTTCCGCCCGGCTGGGAGCCGGTAATCCGCGCCAATCATTATACAGGGCAGCTGGCTATGCTGATTCAGGTTCTCTACAGTGAATTTTCACTGCGTAACAAAGGCTATGAGCGGATCTCCCAGCATTTGCTTGAGACCATTCTGCTGTTGCTGGAACGGATGATTCTTTTGCAGAACCGTACTGCCAAGGAAGAGAAGGCTTCGCTCGCCAATCAAATCAAGGTTTATCTGGACACCCATTACCGGCGCAAGCTGACTCTTACCGAGCTGGCTCAGCTTTTTCACATCGACTCCTATTACCTGGTACATATGTACAAAAATAATTTCGGCATCTCTCCCATCAGCTATTTAATTCAGCGCAGAATGGGCGAAGCTATGCGTCTGATGGCTGTGACCGACAAAAAGATCTGGGAAATCGCCAAAATGGTCGGATACGACAATGCCAACTACTTCTCCATCCTGTTCACCCGGGTCATCGGCATCTCTCCCCGTAAGTTCCGGGAAAGCAATCAGCGGGATAGGTTTGAGGACTGATGGAAGTTTGCAGCTGCTTTATTATGTTATGATTTACATTTAATTCTTCAAAACTATGATTGCTTAGGCGCAAGTTAAAAAGTCCGGATTATAATTTATCCGGACTTTCTTTAAATTAGCTATTTAAAAGGTAATATTTCACTCAATCTTTTTAGCAAATTCGCTAATCGATATTTTTCCATAAATACCTATTCGTTTAATTTGGTAATTATCATCAGAATCATCAGTATTTATATATTTACCATCATCAGTAGTAACCGCATATTGATATTGATGCCCACTATTCTTAATGATACTAATTACATTTGAATTATAACCCCCTACCGGAAACGCCATTACATTAACAGGTTTATTCGTTATAGAATAGATTTTTTGTGCTGACGTAATGTATTCAACATTTTGATCAATATCTGTTCTCCGTAAATCAACATGATTATACGTATGATTTTGGAAAGAAATAATCCCACTATCACTCATATTTTTCATTTGACTAACAGTTAAATAGTTGGGGTGCGGATTATCAATATATGAACCGATCATAAAAATAGTTGCTTTTGGGGTGAACGAGCTTGTTTGGAGTTCCTGAAGTACTTGATATGCTTGTATATTGTTCGAATATCCATCATCAAATGTTACAACGATTGGTTTTTCATAGTTTTCATATGAAGCTAATTGATCAAAAGATAACATTGTAAATCCGTTATCTTTAAGATACTTCATTTGTTGTTGAAAGTCTTCCTTTGAAACAGCACCTGTCTGGGGATCAGCAATTTCATGGTACATTAGAACTGGTACTTTTTTTGAATGTACATTAATTTTAGTTTGACCTAAAAATAGATCAGATTCATTTTTTATTTTACCGTAAACATTTACATAATAGACTCCATCACGGTTATTAAAATCTGATAAATTGATTTCGGCATCCCATCTGTTATGTAACTCATCGAATCTCATTCCAAACCATTTAGCAGCGCCAACCCCATCCTCCTCTTTCCAAACAGCCAAATAAGCACTTGTTAAATCTGGATTTAGTTTATACGTATAAACAGGAAATGATTTTTCACTAGTTTCACTGCTAGTGGTTACAGGATTTACGTTGACTTTAACGTTTGAAACCAACGTGCTTGAATCATCTGCATTAGTTTTGAATACATTTATTTGATACTCACCTACTTCATAATCAAAGTTTTGAATATCGATATTACTCACGTACTGTTCGTTTGAATCATGTGTCATTGCATACCATTTTGCTGTGTTAATACCATCTTCACTTCTCCAAACAGCATAAAACATTCCTTTAAAATCATTTGTATTTCGTGCATACAAGTTAAAGTTAGAATTCGCTATATTGGTTTCACTTGTTGTAACATCTAAATAGTTAACCTTTAGTTCACCAAGAAAATGCTCTGACCTAGTACTAGTCTGCCCTTGATAATTTGTGATCCCATTTTGGTAAACAGTGATGTTGTATTCCCCGATTTCATTATTAAAATCATTAAAATATACTTTAGCAGACCAACGATTAATATTATTAAGATCCTTTTGCATCGTGTACCATTTTGCCGATGCGGGTCCCTCTGATGTTTTATAAACAGCAAAATAAGGACCGTTGTCATTAGAACTATCTGCTTTATGCCAACCCATATACCAAAGGTCACTAGCTGATACTTCAAAATAGCTTTTTGTAGTGTTGATACTATCGACAGTCAATTTCCCATTACTTGTAGTAGTATTTACTTGAGCTAAAGCTTGGAATGAAAACAAATTCAGATAAAAAATAAGCAGTATTAGGAATGAGACGAACATTTTTTTAAACATTTTAGCTCCTTTCAAAACTCATATTATTTATCATTTACAGAAATACTTGCTTAAATTCGCTTTGCCCCCTCCTCAGTACACTTGTTGTCATTCGCCTCTCGTTATTAACACACACTAATTCTTATGTCAAGAACAATTAGTTTAAAATTTTGTCATCATTTCTTAATAAAGTCCTGTAAAGCCTTGCGGACACTGGAAAAGCACATTTGCTAGTAAATGCTGTTATTTTTAGATGTGTTAGAGTGGGTTCAGAAGATTACCAGTCAAAATACACAGGAGGTAACTTATGAATACAACTAACCGTACTAAACGTATCCGCAGCCTGGTCATTGGTGTAAGTCTAGGTACTGCCCTGCTTACTGCCGGAACAGGCTTCATTGATACTAATAACAAGGCTTACGCCGCTACCGCTAATAGCAATGTAAGTACAACAAATTCGAGTTCCAGCCTTGCTGAACAGATTATTGCTACCGGCATGAAATATAAAGGCGTCCGCTATGAATACGGTGCAGAGGCAGGGAATACGAGCAGCTTTGACTGTTCCTCGTTCACCCAGTATATCTTTGGACAGCACGGCGTTACCCTGTCCCGCTCCTCCAAGCAGCAATCAACAGACGGGACTTCTATATCCAGAAGCCAGCTGCAGCCGGGGGATTTAGTTTTCTTCTACTCGCCGATTCATCATGTTGCCGTTTATATCGGTGACGGCAAAATCCTGCACACCTATGGAGAAGGCGGTGTAACCGTGACTGATCTGGATAGCGGCTGGTGGGATGAGCATTATACTAGTGCGCGCCGTGTACTGCCTGCTGATGGACAAGACTCCGGTAAAACCGGGTCCGGCTCAACGGACAGCACTGACAGCGGATCTGCTGCAGATACGGCATCTGACACTGCAGCAGACACCTCATCAGATTCAGCTTCTTCCGGCGATTCTTCGCAGGACCAGACGTCAGGCTTTGACTGGAGCTGGTTCAGCAACTTCCGTTAAGCCGTCTGGCTTGACTATTTATGTTAATGTAAACAAGCCGATTCTGTTTTTAGCAGATCGGCTTGTTTTGGGTTTGCTTTTATCAAGTTCCCTTTTGTACGGGAGTAAGCTCCACCGACTGCGTATCCAACACCGGATTCCAGTAGCGCTCTATTTCTACAGTTATCGGCTGCGGATAATCGCTAGCCTGCAAGCCGAAGTTGTAATCATATTCCTCATCAAATTCAGTAGCTCCCCGTGCTACCGATTGTGTAAAGACCCCTTCGCCTCCCGGCCTCGTATACACTTTCCCGTCTGCATCTGTATAATTTTCTGCCAGCCGCATCATAAAGCTGTCCTGTGTCTCAATGTTTTCCCGCTTATTCCGGAAAACAATCACACCCGGTTTTGCTGATTCACCCGCATTTTTTATCGAAAATCCGTCTGGCGCTTCTACAATCTGCTGCTTTTTCAGATCAACAACAAGCTTCATCTGATCTCTTTCAACCGCCGCAATCCCGAAGGTTTTCAGAGACAGGCTGTCCAGAGCTTTATAATCTTTACTGGTGTATACAAGTGTAAAATGGGACGGGTCCTTCCAGAGCTCTGAATTGTCAGCTGTGATAACAGTTGGATAATAGGATTTTATGATCTTATCTCCGCTTTTGCCGATCAATACTGGATTAATTAGTCCATTAACCTGTTTAGCATTACGCTCATCCGCCTCCAAATCCACATAAGTGCTTAGAGGAGTAAACAGCACCTCGTTCACTTTAAGCTTTTGTCCGGCTACGCTCAGATCCTGCTTGGCCGTCCAGGTCTGGTTGCGGTCCTTAAGCATATCCGTATCCAGTTTAAAGGGGACCTCCAGGCTTGTGCGGTATTTGTTGCTGCTGGAGCTTAAAGCTATATCCGAAGTTTGGGTCAGGACGATATTATATTTTACCTCTTCCGCATACTCCATATCAGGTGAAAGATTATTGAAATAGACAAAGTACAGGGTCTGTCCGGCTTGAATCTGGCTGTTTGTACCCAGCATCTCCAGCTTGGCACCGATGTCTGCCGCTTCAATGGTTCCGAACTCCAGCCCAAAATCAGCATGGATTACAGTCTGATCTGTGTTATTCTGCACACTGTAAATAATAAATACCTGCCGCCCGTCACTTACAGTGTTCTTGATTTCCACCTTGAATCCAGCTTTTTCCACTCCTTTATTGACCGGCTGCAGCAGATTTTGATTCAGTGCATTCAGTAGGGTCTTATCTCTGATCATTGAAGCATCGAACGGATAAGAAGCTGTCCCGGGGTTAGCCGGACTTGCAGTGTGGACCGTATACTCCACAGCTTCATCAGGTGTCTTCAAAAAAGTAAACAATAGCACAACAACAGCGGTAGCGGCCATCGTGACCTTTAGACCTGACATCAACCGTTTTCTCCGGGAATGCTGCTTACCTTTACGAATGCCGGTCTGCATCGCCTGATAAATCTTCATCTCCGGCATAGCCTCCGTCTGCTGCTTCACTTCACCCGCATTCTGCTGCAGAAGCTGATCTTCTAATTCTTTCATTGTTTCGCCTCCTTTATTTCTGCAGATAGGCACGCATGTGCTTCAGTCCGTCGCGGAGCCAGGTTTTGACCGTGCCCTCGGGCTTCTTCAGCACCTCTGCGATTTGCGCTACTGTCATGTCCTGGTAATACTTAAGTACGATGGCATGCCGGTATTTCGGCTTGAGCCGGTGTATTGCCCGTTCCAGGTCAATCCGCTCGTTGCTCTGCATCTCCTGTGCCGCCTGCTCCTCAGGCTTCTCTGCCGGAACAACCCGCTTTTTGCGCCTCAGCTCGTCCATACAGCAGTTGATGGTAATCCGGATCAGCCAGGGTGTGAAGGACTGCCCGTCCTTTAGTTTTTTCCGCTTGATCCATGCACGGCACGATGCCTCCTGCACCACTTCCAGCGCGTCCGCTTCATTCCGCATATAACTGTAGGCAATGGCATACAATTTGCGGTGCTCGACATACAGCCTTTTAAAAAAAGCCTCTTCATCTAATAAGGCAATATCCGCCGGACGGATCTCATGCATGGTATGCTCCATCATATTTTTCTCCCCCTCTCTTCCAGGAATAAAGCTTCTATATAGGGCCCCTATATTGTGTATCTATATGTAAGACGCCGTGCGCGTACAAAACGATTGATTTCAGTAAACTTTTTCAGCATATTTATCTATGATAAGCTTACATTGGCGTTATAAGCTATTTAAATACAAGTTCTTTTCTGTAGACGGAGGGATTATGCGTACTAAAAAGATGCTATGGATTACGGCCACCTTACTGATTGCAGTGATTGTTATTAGCTGTTTCCTGATCAGGCCGCAAGTGCTGGCCCGTTCTACTGATCTCTCATCGGAGTCTGTCGGGGGCGTAAAGGTGAGGGATAACATCAATAGCAGTTCTTTTTCAGACAAGTATCAGCAGCCGCTGGACAAACAAAATAATGAATTGTACGACTACTATGAGTGGGCAGGCGGATTAAGGACAGCTTCTATTAATAACGGTTCACAAAAGGGGACCATCCTGCGGCTAATCATCTCCGGGCCAGATAACCCTCTGCAGACTGCCAAAGGCATACATATCGGTGACTCCAAAGAAAAAGTGCTGGCGCTCTACGGGGAAACATACTACAAATCGGGTGAGCAAGGCGCAGATATCATCGGCTACCTTGACCGCGAGCATCAGCTGACCCTGGAGTTCTGGTGTGTGAGCAGCAGCGGCGAGGTGGCGGAAATCCGGCTGGATGATGCTGGAGTCAGGTGAGTTAGATAGCGGGCGTCGTTAAAAAGAGTGCCCGGATATAGGCAGGTTTGGGTGGGGCATCAAGCCGCTCCGGCCGAAATCAAAGGCACTTTTGACTCTCATTTCGCGCATTGAGCCGTTTTCGGCGAAATCAAAGGCATTTTTGACTCTCATTTCGCGCATTGAGCCGTTTTCGGCGAAATCAAAGGCACTTTTGCCTCTCATTTCGCGCATCAAGCCGCTTCGGCCGAAATCAAGGCACTTTTGCCGTGGTCGCCCCACCTTGAGCCTCAACAAACAAGACCAGCCCCGGATTAGGAGGCTGGTCTTACTGTTTAGATAATGAGCGGCGGGGTAGCGATCACTTTTCAGCGGTAAGTGTTCTGGCCGCCGCGCTCTCCTCCTCCCAGGCAAGCCGGGCCAGCGGAAACGGGGAGATCGCCCGTTCCAGTATCCCCTGGACATGGGCAATGGCTACTCCATAATTGACAATCGGCACTCCGCCCGCTGCTGCCTGCTCCATCCGCCACAGCATCTGCCGGCGGTTGATCATACAGCCGCCGCAATGGACAATGAGTGCATAGTCCTGCACATTGTCGGGAAAGCTCATTCCATTCGCATGATGGAACTCAAGCGTCCGGCCGGTCGCCTGCCTGATCCAGCGGGGCAGCTTGACGCTGCCGATGTCATCCGGCTGGGTATGGTGGGTGCACGGCTCGGCAATCAGCACCTTGTCACCGTCCCGTAGCCGGTCAATGGCCCTGGCGCCCCGGACCAGCTCCTCCAGATTGCCCTTATGACGGGCAAACAGGATCGAGAATGAGGTAAGAGGAACATCGGGCGGCGTATCAGCGGCTGCCTTCAGAAACACCTGGGAATCGGTCACAACCATCCGCGGCTTACGCCCGAGGCTTTCCAGTGTGAGCTTCAGCTCATGCTCTTTAGTAACAACAGCTATGGCATCGCTCTCCAGAATGTCGCGGATGGTCTGCTGCTGGGGCAGGATCAGCCGGCCCTTTGGTGCTGCCTTATCAATGGGTGTAACCAGGACAACCAAATCTCCCGGCGAGAGCAGGTCGCCAATGATGCGGAATTTGTCCTCCTCAGCAGGCACGGCTGCAGACAGTACCTGTCTAAGCGGATTTATTCCCTTCTGTGCAGCAGCCGATACAGGCATGAACCGGAATCCGAACTGCTCCCGGTATAGATCAGCCTGCACAGCAGTATCCCGGTCTGCATTTTCAACCACAAGCAAATCCGTTTTATTTATCACCCCGATGACCGGAATATTCCGGCTCTTAAGCAAGCCGGCGATCCGCTCATCATACTCTGTTGCTCCTTCAAGTGCGTCAATCACAAGCAGAGCCACATCGGTTTTGTACAGCACTTCCATCGTTTTCTTCATCCGCTGCTCGCCCAGCTCACCTTCATCGTCCAGCCCGGCGGTATCAATCAGCACCACCGGTCCGAGCGGAAGCAGCTCCATCGATTTGTAGACCGGATCGGTTGTGGTGCCTTGGACCGGCGATACAACAGAGACCTCCTGCCTGGCCAGCACGTTGATGAGGCTGGATTTGCCGGCGTTGCGCCTGCCGAATACGGCAATATGCAGCCGGCTTGCCCGCGGAGATTCGTTCAGGCTCACTTCATTCACTCCTTCTCCCTGGCACACCGGGCATGGTGAGCTGATCCGGATGTAATATTCGATCAATCTGTTCCCCGGAGAGCAACCCGCTGTCCAGCATTGCCTGACGGATGGACTTCCCTCCCTCCCTGGCCTGCATGGCAATCTCTGCACTCCGTTCATAGCCGATATGACCCACAAAAGCAGCGGCAAGTGCAGTGGAATGCTCCAGCAGTTCCCCGCAGCGATCAGCACAGACACGGATTCCGGTTACACAGCGCTCGGTAAACAAGCGGACTGCCTGATCCAGCAGCTCCAGGGAATCCAGCAGCGCATCTGCGATCAGCGGCATGAAAGCATTAAGCTCCAGCTGCCCGCTCCCGGCAGCCAGTGTAACCGCTGAATCGTTAGCAATCACCCGCATCGCCGTTGTACCCAGCATTTCAGCCATCACCGGGTTGACTTTGCCGGGCATAATGGAGGATCCGGCTTGCACCGCCGGCAGCATCAGCTCACCGAAGCCGCCTGCCGGTCCGCTTGCCAGCAGGCGCAGATCGCCTGAGATTTTGAGCAGATTCACTGCAGCTGCCTTGAGCAGCCCGGATACCTCCACGAACACATCCATATTCTGTGTTGGGTCCATCGGATATTCGCTGCGGGCCAGCCCGTATCCGGTCAGCTCCTGCAGTTGTCCCGTGATATAAAAGGTATACCGGAGCGGCGCATTGATCCCGGTGCCGATTGCCGTTCCGCCTATATTAATCTCCCTGAGCCTTTCCTCAGCCTTGTACAGCCGCCAGCGGTCGCGCTGGATCGCTTTGGCATATGCACCGAAGCTCAGTCCCGCAGTCATCGGAACGGCATCCATCAGCTCCGTCCGGCCCAGCTTCAGCACTCCGGCAAACTCCAGCTCCTTGCCCTGCAAGGCTTCCTGTAAAAGAGCGAAAGCTTCACTTACCCTGCGGACCAGACCGACCGCGGCAATCCGCAGCGCTGTCGGATACACATCATTGGTGGACTGGCTGCGGTTGACATGGTCAAGCGGGTGAACCCTGCCATAATCACCGCGACTCCCGCCCAGCAGCTCAATCGCCCGGTTCGCCAATACTTCATTAACATTCATATTGGTGGATGTCCCCGCTCCGCCCTGCAGTGCATCCACTATGAATTGGCCGGCAAGTCCCCCTGCGTGAATCTCATCACAAGCCTGCACAATCGCTATAGCGATCTCAGGCGGATAGCTGCTCAGCTTCAGGTGCGTTAATGCTGCCGCTTTTTTTACCGTTACCAGTGCTTTGATTAGTTGAGGGTTAACCTTCCGGCCGCTCACCGCAAAATTCTCCAGAGCCCGGGCTGTATGGATCCCGTAATAGGCAGACACCGGTACCTCCATTGTTCCAAGCGCATCCTGTTCAAGGCGGAATCCGCTGCCTGTATCCACACCAGATCTCCCCTTATGAATTAACGTGCATAATCTCCAGCACACGCGGCAGGATACCTTTGAAGTAAGCAAAGGCAATGCCGTAATTCGTGATCGGCACCCCCTGGGCCCCGGAGTCCGTCAGCCGGTTCATCAGCTGCTTGCGGTTGAAAATACAGCCGCCGCAATGTACGACCAGCTTATAGCCTGACAGATTTGCCGGGAAATCAGGACCAACGCTTGCTGTGATCTCAAGACCGCCGCCGGCAATCTCCTGCAGCTTTCTTTTTACCAGCTCACGGTCAATTTCACCGTTATGCGGATGATGGATGCAGGCTTCGGACAGCAGTACCTTATCTCCTGGCTGCAGTGTTGCAATAGCCTCTGCCCCTTTTACGAAGGTGGTGAGATCACCCTTAAACCGGGCCATCAGGATCGCGAAGGTGGTCAGCGGCACATTGGCAGGCAGTACCTCGTTCACACTGTCATATACCTGGGAGTCGGTAATGACCAGATCCGGCATTCCCTTCAGATTCATTAGCAACGTAGGCAGCTCAACCTCTGTAACCGACAGGGCCATCACATGATGATCGAGCAAATCCCGCAAAATCTGCTGCTGGGAAGCAACCAGCCTGTATTTGGGTGCCGGAATCGTATCCGGCATGACCATTACGACCACTTCCCCCGGATGGACCAGATCACCAAGAATGGTGGGACGTTCAAATTCGGCAGGGGCATATTCACGGATCGCATGACGCAGACTGCCAAAGTTGATGTTTCTGCGCGAGCTTACTTTGACGAAGGGGATGTTCAGCTCGCTTTTCAACTGATCTAGATCCACATAATGATCATCCACCTTGGCTATAACGCCGATCACCGGAATGTTGCGCTTGGCAAGCTCCCGGTACCATTCCTTCTCCAGCTTGTAATCATCCTCTTCACCGGAGAAAATCAGGAGACTGAGGTCGGTCAGATCCATAACCTCGCGGGTCTTCTGAACCCGGAAGGGGCCTGTATCCTTATCCCCATCGATGCCTGCCGTATCGATAATGATGACGGAGCCGATTTTGGGCAGCTCATAAGCCTGAAACACCGGCTCTGACGTTGTACCCGGCTGATCGCCGACAACCTGATAGGGGATGCCGGTCAGCGCATTGATCAGACTGGACTTCCCGGAGTTGCGCCGGCCGAAGACTGCGATGTGCATCTTGCCCGGCTGCGGTGTGGTTTGCATGGCCAATCTCTCCTTATGCTTCTATTAAAAGCGCAGATCCCGTTCACCGTTCTCCAGCCGCTGCAGCCGTTCACGGGTGATTTTCCGTGCTGCTTCCTTCGGAATGTCATCAAGCCCCTTGCGGATAATTTCTTCTCCCAGCGCCCGTGTCTCTGCATCGGCATAATCAAGCAAATATTCCTTAAAGGTCAAAAGCGAGTTCGGCTGGCAGACATTATGGATCTGCCCCGATTTGGCCAGCCGCATAAACCGGTCGCCCGTCCGCCCCTCCCGGTAGCAGGCTGTACAATAGCTGGGAACATAGCCGTCCCTGCACAGCCCGCGGATAATCTCCTCCGGTGAACGGTGGTCGCCCACCTCGAATTGCGGCTTTTCTTTTGACGCCCCCGCTGTACCCTGCTTCGCCTCCATATATCCGCCGACCCCGGTGCTCGATCCGGCACTGACCTGGGAAATTCCGAGCTGGATAACCTCATCCCGGAACGACGGCTCCTCCCTGGTAGATAAAATCATGCCCGCATAGGGCACCGCCAGCCGCAGAACGGCAACCAGCTGCTTGAACTCCTCATCCTTAACCAGATAAGGATACATTTCCAGACTTACATTGGCTGCTTCCCTCAGACGCGGTACTGAAACGGTATGCGGCCCTACGCCGAACCGTTCTTCCAGGTGCTCGGCATGCATCAGCATAGCGACCGTATCGTATTTGTAGTCATACAGTCCGTACAATACGCCTACACCAACATCATCAATACCGCCGAGCTGTGCCCGGTCCATCGCTGTTGTGTGCCAGTCATAGTCATGCTTCGGCCCGTTCTTGTGCAGCGCAGCATAAGTCGGCCTGTGATAGGTCTCCTGAAAAAGAATATAAGTCCCAATCTCCGCATCCCGCAGCTTCTGGTAATCCTCGACTGTAGTTGCCGCAATATTGATATTAACCCGGCGGATACTGCCGTTGTTGACCTTGACGGAATACACCGTTTTAATGGAATCGGTTACATAATCAATATCACAATGGACGGGATCTTCACCCGCTTCAATGACCAGACGCTTATGCCCCAGCTCCTGCAGCACACGCACCTCAGCTGCAAGCTCATCCCTGTTCAGCTTCCGGCGTACAAAATCCTGGTTGGAGTGCTTATACCCGCAGTATTCGCAGTTATTGACACAGTAGTTGCTAATATACAGCGGCGCAAACAGGACGATGCGGTTGCCGTAGATTTTCTCCTTAATGACCTTCGCTGACTTGTAAATGTCCTGCAAAATTTCCTCATCCCTGACCTCCAGCAGCACTGCCGCTTCCCGGTGGCTTAACCCCTTGCAGGCTCTTGCTTTATCCAAAATAGACTGGACTACGCTCCTGTTCCCGGCCGTCCGCACCGCTTCCTGCAGGCTGGCTGTAATCTCCGCGTCGTCGATGAAGTCCGCCGGTTCCCAATCCTTGCGCAAATGAGCCATCCTCCTTAGCATATAATTGCTCAGTATTTCGTCCGCACCGTATAATGCGTGTGCAGCAGCTCATGGGCCAGATGGCTGTTCGGCTCGCCGAGGAACTCAGCGTACAGCTGCTTGATGAACGGATTGTGATGGGATTTGCGGACAGTCTGGGCTTCATCCTCGGAATAAATCGCTTTGGCGCGCAGCGCTTTGACATCCAGCCGGCTGCTGTCCGCCGCGTTTAGAATCGGCTGGCCTCCGCCTGTAATACAGCCGCCGGCGCAGGCCATGACTTCCATGAAGTCATAACTCTTTTCTCCGCGCTGCATAGCTTCCATTAACTTGCGGGCATTGCCGAGCCCGTGGACAACAGCTGTCCTAATCTTGCGGCCGTCCGGCAGCTCGACCGTATTCTCCTTAATGCCATCCATCCCGCGTACAGCGATGTACTCAATAGAGTCGAGCGTCTGTCCGGAGACCAGCTCAAAGACGGTACGCAATGCCGCTTCGGATACTCCTCCTGTCGCCCCGAAGATGGTACCGGCTCCAGAGCCTACACCGAGCGGGTTATCAAACTCCTCATCCTTCAGATTTACAAAGTCAAGCCCAGCCTCCTTAATCATCGCAGCCAGCTCACGGGTCGTGAGCACCCAGTCCACATCCTGCATTTCATGATTAGACAGCTCCTCACGTGCACCTTCGAACTTCTTGGCCGTACAGGGCATGATCGATACAACGGTGATCTTCTGCGGATTTATTCCAAGCTTGCCGGCAAAATAAGATTTAACCATTGCCCCTTCCATCTCATGCGGCGACTTGCAGGTGGACAGGTTATCCAGCATATCAGGGAAGTTATGCTCCATGAACTTCACCCAGCCAGGACAACAGGAGGTCATCAAAGGGAGATTCTGTCCGCTAGACAGTCGGGAAAGCAGTTCGGTGCCCTCCTCCATAATGGTCAGATCCGCCCCGAAAACGGTGTCAAATACCTTATCGAAGCCGAGCCGGCGCAGCGCGGCAACCATCTTGCCGGTTGTGCGGGTACCGACCGGCAGGCCGAACTCTTCGCCAAGGGCTACCCTGACAGCCGGGGCCGTCTGCACAACGACATACTGGTCCGGGTCAGCGATGGCATCCCATACATCGCGGATACTCTCATGCTCGGTCAAAGCACCGACCGGACAGGCCATAATACACTGGCCGCAGTTGACACAGGTTGACTCTGCCAGCGGACGGCCGAAGGCTGTAGAGATTACGGTGTCAAAGCCCCGCTTGGCAAAACCGATAGCGCCAACGGTCTGCACAGTACCGCAGGCGCCGACACAACGCCCGCAGAGGATGCATTTGGAGGCATCCCGTACAATTGCCGGAGACGAATAATCCTTTTCCCTGCTCGAATGCTCACCGGTATATGTCACTTTGCGGATGTTAAGCGAATTTGATACACTCTGCAGCTCGCAATTGCCGCCCCGTGAGCAGCTCAGACATTCCCGGTCATGATCGGAGAGCAGCAGCTCTACCGAGGTTCTCCTGGCATCGCGGACCTTTTTCGTATTCGTCTGGATCTTCATGCCTTCCTCGGCGATCAGCGTACAGGAGGCGATAAGCCGCGGGCCGACCTCGACCACACAGACACGGCAGCTGGAGGAATGATTAACTCCCTGCAGGTAACAAAGGGAAGGGATATTTATACCTTGATCCCGGGCGGCTTCCAGCACTGTGGTGCCTTTGACGATTTCCGTCTCGATCCCGTCGATCATGATTTTGACCGTGTTCAAGCTGATCACTCCTATCGTCAGACTATCGCTACCGCCTTGAACTTGCATACATCGAAGCAGACGCCGCACTTAATGCAGGCCGCCTTATCGATCACATACGGCTCCTTCATCTTGCCGGAAATCGCGTCGCTCGGGCATTTCCGGGCACATAGGCTGCAGCCGCGGCACAGCCCGGCATCAATCTCATAGGAGATCAGCGCTTTGCAAACACCTGCCGGGCATTTGCTGTCCGTTATATGAGCGAGATATTCCTCACGGAAATATTTTAAAGTCGACAGAACCGGGTTCGGAGCCGTCTGCCCGAGTGCACACAGGGATGCATTCTTGATCTGCAGGGACAGCTGCTCCATATGTTCTAGATCCTCCAGCGTGCCTTTGCCGGAAGTGACCTTATCCAGCATCTCCAGCAGCCGCTTCGTTCCGATCCGGCACGGGGTACATTTGCCGCACGATTCATCTCTGGTGAAATCCAGGTAGAACCTTGCAACATCGACCATGCAGGTATCCTCATCCATGATGATCATCCCGCCTGAGCCCATCATCGAGCCAAGGCTGGTCAGCGTATCAAAATCAATCGTGCAGTCCAGATGCTCCTCAGTCAGACACCCGCCGGACGGGCCGCCGGTCTGGACAGCCTTGAATTTTTTGCCGCCGGGAATGCCGCCGCCAATCTCAAAGATAACCTCCCGCAGCGTAATACCCATCGGGACCTCAACCAGACCGGTATTCACCACCTTGCCTCCAAGCGCGAACACTTTCGTGCCTTTGGACTTCTCTGTTCCGATTGCGGCGTACCACTCTGCCCCGTTCAGAATAATTTGGCCGATGTTGGCCAGCGTCTCCACATTGTTGATAATGGTCGGCTGGCCCCACAGCCCTTCAACAGCCGGAAACGGCGGCTTGGGCGTCGGCATCCCCCGGTGTCCTTCAATCGAGTGAATCAGCGCGGTTTCTTCCCCGCAGACAAATGCGCCTGCACCCAGACGCACCTCAATGTTAAAAGCAAACCCCGTCCCGAAAATATCATCGCCCAGCAGTCCATATTCCCTGGCCTGATCCAGTGCTTTCGAGAACCGCTGAACAGCAATCGGATATTCTGCCCGCACATAGATGAATCCCTGGTTCGCCCCTATGGCATATCCGGCTATCGCCATCGCCTCAATAACGGAATGCGGATTGCCTTCCAGAATCGAACGGTCCATGAACGCCCCCGGATCGCCCTCATCGGCATTGCAGATGACATATTTCTGCGGCTTGTTCTGCCGGGCTGCGAACTCCCACTTTAGTCCGGTCAGGAAGCCGCCGCCGCCCCGGCCGCGAAGGCCGGATCTTTTTACGGTGTCAATGACCTGCTCAGCGCTCATCGTTGTAAGCACTTGGGCAAGCGCACGGTACCCGTCACTGGCAATATACTCATCTATCACTTCAGGGTCGATCACACCGCAGTTGTGCAGCGCGATCCGTACCTGTTTTTTGTAGAAATCCGTTTCTTCAAAATTCAGCAGCTCATCGCCCTGGCGGGTCTTCTCATAAATCTTCTTGTCATACGGCTTGCCGTTGACCAGATGCTGCTCGACCAGCGCCGGAATATCCTTGATCTCCACCCTGCTGTAAAAAATCCCCTCAGGATAGACAATTACAACCGGACCCAGCTCACACAGCCCAAAGCAGCCGGTGCGTACGATCTCTACCTGAGTCTGGATGCCGCGGCCGGCGACTTCATGCTCCAGTGCAGCGATGATTTTATTGGAATCCGACGATGTGCAGCCTGTGCCCCCGCATACCATCACTGACCTGAACGAAACCGATTCTCCTGATGCCCCGCTAATCCTCCGGTTATCCAGCCGTCCCTGGGTAAGCGTGCGGATGGCATCAAGATCCGTTAACAGCTTCATGCCGATACCTCCCGTTAACTATTTGCGTGTACTGCGGGAACTAGTTATATTCCTTAAGCATTTTAGGCACGGCGTTCGGCGTAAGGCGTCCATGCACCTTTTCCCCGATGGTCAGTACAGGGGCCAGCCCGCAGGCTCCCAGGCAGCGCGTCGCTTCCAGCGTAAATTTATCGTCCTCTGTCGTTCCCTGAACCGGAACCTTCAGCTCTGTGCTGAGCCGGTCCAGAATGCCCTGAGCCCCCTTAATGTAGCAGGCGGTGCCCATGCAGACATGGATAACATGCTCCCCCTTTGGGGTAAGCGAAAAGAAATGATAGAACGACGCAACACCGTAAATTTCGCTCATGGGCAAATCAAGCTCTGCCGACACCACCTGTAGCACAGGCTCAGGCAAAAACCCGTATACATCCTGAACCTCATGCAATACAGGGATCAATGCGCCTTTCATTTGCTTAAACTGGTCAATGGCCAGCTTGATCTGCTCCAGCTTCCGGTCGGCTTCGGCAATCGTACTGTTGCTGCAAGGTTGATGTTGTTCCACTCAGACGGCTCCCTTCCATCCCGATTTAGAGCAGCTCATGCTCATGTCTAAGCTTCAGGCGGCTCCAGCGGCGTTCAATTTCCTTCTCAAAATCCTGCAGCAGCTCCGCGTCCTTCACCAGATGCTTCGTTTTGCCCATACGCTTCAGCCAGTCTACCGCAGGAATACGTTTGCCTTTGTCCTCCGGATTATAGGTGATGCGGGTGATGCCCTGTTCAATCTCATACAGCGGGAAAAAGCAGGAATCCACCGCCGCCCTCACCAGCTCATTGCCCTGATCATCCGGCGTTTTCCAGTTGAGCGGACAGGCGCAGAGTATTTTTCCGTATGCGGTTCCGGTGTTGTTGGCGTACCACTGGGCCTTGGCCGCTTTTTGCAGCAGATCCTGGGGATTGCTCTCCGCTCCGGTGAACACATAAGGAATGTTGCAGGCGGCGAGAATTTGGGCGGTATCCTTGTGATGGCCTTTTTTGCCTTTTTGGGCTACGCCGACGCCTGACGTACTGGTCATGTGCCCCACAGGGGTGCTGTAGGACAGCTGCGAGCCGGTATTCATATAGCCTTCGTTGTCATATTCCAGAATGATCATTTTATGATTACGCAGCGCTGCACCTACGGTTGCCCCCATCCCGATATCCATGCCGCCGTCCCCGGAGACCATGACAAAGGTGACATCATCCGCAACCTGGATCTCTCCGCGCCGTTTCAGTTCATAGAACGCATCCACCATACCGGCCAGCGTTGCTGCCCCGTTCTGGAACAGATTGTGCACGAAGGTCTGCTTATGCGAGGAATACGGGTAGCTTGCAGTCACCACATAAGCGCAGCCGGTCTGGAAGAGCACAACCATATCCCCTTCGATGCCTTTAAAAAAGAGCTCCAGCGCCGACAGCGCACCACAGCCGGGACAAGCGCCATGTCCGGGAGCGAGCCGGTGCGGCTTCACGGTCAATTGCCGGAGTGGCGGCAGCTTCACCTTGAGCAGTCCGGTTGCTTCATTCTGTGTGACCTGAATCAGACCTGTTTTGTAAGCATTGCCGTGAAGCGGCTCCATTACGGGGGTGAGAGCATCCTTTTCTTCGCCCGGATAGTAGCCGTAGTAGTCAAAAGGCTTCTCTGCATAGCCCTTTGCGGCCGCATCGATTGCCAGCCCGAAAAAGGCTGCTGCATCATCGGCATAAAAATCCTTGCCGCCCAGACCAAAGATCCGGGAGAGGACAATCGTGCTGTTATCGGGATCAGCCTGCAGCGCCGAACGGATTTCATGGGTGAGATTTCCGCCTTGGGCGCCGTAGGAATCGGCACGTTCACCCACAAGCAGCGCTTTGACGTTCTTAAGTGCGCCGCGCAGCTGTTCTGCCGGGAACGGGCGGATGATGTTCGGCCGGATCAGCCCGGCCTTAATGCCTTGGGCACGCAGCTGGTCCACGGTATCTTTGGCTGTCTCACCGGCGGAGTTAAGCAGAAATAAAGCGTATTCAGCATCCTCCATCCGGTACAGATCGAGCACCTTATATTCCCGGCCGGAGAGCAACGCATAGTCTCTGGCAACCTCACTGTACACCCCGCCCGCTTTCTCCAGGGCTTCAGACAGCTGATAGTGGTTGTTCAGCAGATCATCCCCGCCCATATGGGCACCTATAGTGACTGGACGGGCCGGGTCAGACACATTCGGATAGCTATGATTCCTATGATTCGGGTTCGGCCCGACAAAGCCCTGAACGACACTATTGTTCTTAAAATATTTGACCTTGCGCTTCTGATGCGAGGTGAAAAATCCGTCATACGCGACCATTACCGGCAGCCTCACCTCTGAATGCTCCGCTATTTTCAGCGCCATAATGTTCATGTCATAGACCGCCTGCGGTGTGCTTGCCGTCAGAATAACCCAGCCTGTGTTCAAGCCGTAATAGAGGTCTGAGTGATCGCCGCGGATATCCAGCGGACCGCTAACCGCACGGGTTACAAGGTTCAGCACCATCGGAAACCGGGTTCCCGACTGGGTGGGCAGCTGCTCCAGCATGTACAGGAAGCCTTGGGAGCTGGTTGCGTTTATCACCCGCGCGCCTGCCATTGCAGCCCCATAGCAGATTCCCGCCGAGCCATGCTCACCGTCTGCGGCAACGAGCTGAATATCATGCTGGCCGCGTGCTTTCATCTGGTCAAGATATTGGGCAACCTCGGTCGAGGGGGTAATCGGAAAGTAGCCCATTATATGATAGTTAATTTGCGCAGCAGCGGTTGCCGCCATTTCATTGCCGGATTCGAAGCAGGTGACCTGCTCAGCCGGCAATGCTCCGGATAATTGATTTTCACTAACAGCCATTGGTGAGTTCCTCCCTCTTCAATTAACAGAACACTTGGGCAACACGGTGCTGCTCGGCATATCCCGGCTCTTCACGCAGGCTGGTCAGCGCATCGGTCGGGCAGGCTTCTATACATTTCAGGCAGCCCTTGCAGTACTGGTAGTCGATGCCCTTCAATACCTGCTGCATCCGCCCGCGTTTATCGGCTTCCGCTTCCCACACGAAGCAGTAATCCGGGCAGACATTATCGCAGGCTGCGCAGCTGATGCATGTATCTGCATGGAACTCCGGCAAAAGTCCGGCACGTGAGCCGCTCAGATCCTTTAATATGCTGTTGCCTTGTGCCGTAATTACGCCGCCGGGCACCTGTGTTTTATATCCAAGCAGCGATTGCACCCGCTTAAAGGGCTTGATCTGTGAGCCCTCCGGTACGTCATAGGTCATGAACTGTACCTCATTGTAGCCCCGGTCGAACGTGCGGAGGTTGGGCTCCACGAGCAGCGGATACTTCTTCTCAAACGTCCGCCGGATAACGGTGCGCATCGCTTCAGGATCAAGAAAATCACAGATGCGGAACATCGCACCTAGCATCGCTGTGTTAATCTTGGTCTTCTCCTCTACGGCAATGCCCATCGCATCAATCAGCGCCACGGTACCGGATTCAACGCCAAGACTGGCCCGCACCTCATCGAAGCCGCGGGTGGTATTGACCAGAATGACCCCATCCGGCTGCAGTCCGCTGGCGACATTCACAATCTTGTACAGCGCTTCATGAAAAACGGCGATCAGATGCGGCTGCTCAATCGGACTATGATCCCTGATCTCCATTTCCGGATCACAGAACCGGACAAAGGTTTTGACGGGTGAGCCTTTTTTCTCCGAGCCGTAGGACGAAAAGTTCGCGGCATTGAAGCCCAGCTCCAGCGCTCCGGTCTCGGCCAGCATTTTGCCGGCCAGGTTGGCGCCAAGCCCGCCGATGGACTCCAGGCGGATTTCATAGAAGCCGAGTGCATTTTTCTTGGTCAGGGTAGACAACGGGTTTCCTCCTTCAGTGTGACGGTAAGCTCATATTTCAAATTTAGAATGAAATGGTCATATATTTTGGGATTGACCGTGACTCCAGAGAATGTTTGGACTTCCAGCCGCTGTTGTCTGCAGATTTCTTGATTAGAACCGCTTTACGCGGTAGAAATCCGCAGACAGCATATGCTTCCGTAGCGAGCTTTTCTGCGAAAAGCTTTCAGACGGTCGCTCCCGCTCCTCCAGTTCCAAAATTCCCCTCCGCCACTCTTCCCTTAATATAAGTTTTCAAATTCATTCTATATAGTGAAAATATTCACTTACTGTTTTATAGTTGTGCCTTATAGCTGCAATGATCCCCCCGGCTAAACTCCATCCGGTAGCCGGAGACGGCGATCCGCATTTCAAGGCAGCTGCGGCAATGCTCCGGTTCATCGCCCATGCAGATTTTTTGCTCATACAGGGCGTATTTGCTGCGGATCTGCAGCGGTGACAGGATAGGCATGACGACATTTGCCCCTGCCTGGAGCGCTTTTTCCCGGCCGGACGGGTCCAGTGTTCCCATTGCAGTAGTTGCAGGCATTAGGGCATCCGGCACCATAAGTCTAGCCATCGCGATCATCACCAGCGTATCTTCCACCGTCCCGCCTGCCGCTCCGTTTAGCGGTGTAGCACTATGCGGGATAAACGGGCCTATGCCGATCATCTCGGGCTGGAATGCTTTTAGAAACAACAGATCCTCAGCAAGATGCCGGTGTGTCTGGCCGGGAAGACCGACCATGAAGCCCGCCCCCACCTGATAGCCGATCTCCCGGAGGATGTGCAGGCAGTCCATGCGGTTATCGAACGACATGCCCGGATGCAGGGATTCGTACAGGGTGCGCGATGCAGTCTCGTGGCGCAGCAGATAGCGGTCCGCTCCGGCATTATATAATGCGCGGTAAAAGGTTTCACTCTGTTCACCGACTGACAGGGTGATAGCAGCATCCGGGAAACGCCGCTTCAGCCTTCCGACAATGGAGGTCATTATCTGCTCAGAATAATGGATATCCTCCCCGCTCTGCAGGACAAAAGAACGGTAACCAAGCTCATAGCCTTCCGCAGCACACTCGATAATTTCTTCCTCCGTGAGCCGGTAACGCTCTGCACTGGAATTGGACCTGCGCAGTCCGCAATACAGGCAATCCTGCCTGCAAAAGCTGGAGAACTCAATCAATCCACGCGAGTAAACGCTTACACCATATTGCTGCTTACGGACCTCTGATGCCCGGCAGTACAGCTGCTGTTTCCATTCAGGAGTAAGATTCCCGAGAAACCAGACGATTTCTTCTTCAGTCAGCTCATGCTGCTCTGATAATTTGTTAAGCAAAACTTCCATAGTTCGGTGGCCACCGTCCCTTGCGGCAGGCTAAATCCCTAGCGTTCTCTGCGCCTCAACATTTGCTAAAAAAGTTTACTTCGGTAAGAATACTTTAGACTATGCCGCACCTGAATTTTAAATGCCGGGTTTTGGCTGCCGCTTATGAGCTTTTTGGGAATTGTTGAAAAGTTTATGCATATCGGGTATGCCGACAGGGTTTGTCGGAGAAGTGTCATTCTCAGTCCAATTGAGAATCAAATCCTGTTTCTTCTACTTAAATGTAAGCATCCTCCAATAATCAAATGGAAAAAGACCGTAGCCTCTGCTGTAACACAGAGATCACGGTCTTGTTTGTTATAAACCTAAAGTGCCGTCATTGTATTGGTCAGCCTGCCCAGCTTCTCAATCTCAACCGTCACAACATCACCAGCCTGCAGATACACCTGCTTCTCCGTCGGATAACCGAGGACTACTCCTTCCGGTGTGCCGGTTAATATAATGTCCCCCGGCTCCAGCGTCATATGCTGTGAAGCGAAGCTGATGATTTCATCACAATGGAAAATCATATCCGATGTGTTGGACGCTTGCCGCACCTCACCGTTAACGTAGCAGGAAATGCTCAGCGCATTGGGCTCACGCACCTCATCCGCTGTGACCAGATACGGCCCCACAGGAGCAAACTTGTCACAGGTTTTGCCAAGCAGCCATTGCTGGGTCCGGAACTGCAAATCACGCGCTGACAGATCATTCGCACAGCAATAGCCAAAGACGTAATCCAGAGCCTCCTCTTTGCTGATGTTGCTGGCTGTACGGCCGATAACAATGGCCAGCTCTGCCTCATAATCTACTTGCTGCGACACTGCGGGTAAAGGAACATCCTCCAGATGCCCGGCCAATGCATTGCTGAATTTGCTGAACAAAATCGGAGTCTGCGGGATCGCCGAACCCGTCTCTTCTGCATGCTTGCGGTAGTTGAGGCCGACGCAGAGGATTTTGCCCGGACGGTTCACTGCCGGTCCGAAAGTAAGCCCATTTTCATCAAGCAGCAAATGGCTGTTGTCCGGTTTTCCGGTAACGAAATCTGTAAGAGTAAGCAGCTTATCGAGAACTGTGTCTCCTCCTGAAATGGCCTGGTGGATATCCAGGTCCGCTAATTCCGTCTGACCGCTGGCTGCAGCTGCACCGGCAACGTCTATAATCCCTGCATCCGTATGTATCCCCAGCCGGTAACCGCCGTTCCGTACGTAATTAAGCAGCTTCATCGTAATCTCTCCTTTTTTAGTAGTCGAATACTCTTAATTCTATCAGCATAGCATCACTATTTGGACGGCAGGTCTAATTAAAGTATCCCCTGGTGAAATTTATTGTTCTATCAAAGTTAACGTACACACCGTTAAGATTAGGTTTATGCAGAACATGCGTGAAATTATAAAATAGCGGGAGCAAAACCATTTCATCCATTAGGAGCTTTTCTGCCTTGCCGTACAGTGCCATCCGTTCCTGCACTTTATCCGTATGCCGGGCCTGCTGCACGTAAGCGTCGTATTGTTTATTGTGCCAGCTTGTATTATTTTCCGGACTTGCCGATGTAAGGAACTCCATGAAATTAGCCGGATCGTTAAAATCAGCACTCCATCCGCCCCGGGCCACCGTATAATTACCGCTATAACGGTTCGCCAGCTGGTCCTCCCAGGTCAGCAGCTCGATTTCGGCTTCGACACCAAGATTCTTGATCCAGCTGCTGATGACAATCATAGCCACCTGAGTATGATCATAGCCTTCATTGAGGCTAATCTTGAAGCTTGGGAGCTTCGTAAGCCCCTCTTCTTTAAGTCCTTCCTGCAGCAATCTTTTGGCCTGCGCAATATCCTCGCTGATGTAGCCTTCATCACTAATCTCCGAGCGGTAATCCAGCTTCGCTCCCCGCACACCGTATGGAATTAAACCATAGGCGGGAATGCCGCCGAATAGTTCACGGTCTAACGCCATAGCAAGTGCTTTACGGATTTTCAGATTATGAAATGGGGCTTTATTGGGGTTAAACTGATAATAAAAGGTGCCCCCCAGCGGAAAAGCCTTAAGTGCTTTTGCCGATTCCTGATCAAGCGCACTGTATTGGATGGATTCCGTTCCGCCTGCCCAGTCCACCTCATTATTCAGATAAGCCTCAGTCGTTGATTCGGTTCCAGACTTGGGTGTAAGCAGCTGCACCTCGGTAAGACGGATGTCTTTGGCCAGGTAATATGCTGTATTTTTGCTGAGCGTTATGGCACTGCCGGTCCATTGCTTCAGCTTGAACGGTCCGTTCGTAACCATTGTTTTCATGCTCCGGCCCCACTCGCTATCCTTTTTAACAGTCTGCGCAGGAACAGGCATATACACATCGTCAGCCAGCAGCTGGGTAAAATAAGCAGTTTTTTCCGACAGCGTCACCTGCAGGGTAGAGTCATTCAGCGCTTTTATACCCACCTTTGAAGCGTCCTTAACCTTGCCTTCGTGGTAGGCCTGGGCTCCGGCAATGGAATACATTCTGAAAGCCCGGGAGCTAAAGGTGGCCGGTGCCAGTGCCCGTTTCCACGCATATTCAAAATCTGCTGCCTTTACAGCCTGCCCGTTGCTCCATTTCACACCGGATCGCAGGGTAAAGGTATAGATTTTACCGTCTGCAGATATCTTCCACGACTTAGCCATAGCCGGAACGGCCTGACCTCTCTCATCCAGCCGGACCAGCCCCTCAAACAAGCCTCTAACAATTGATGATGTTCCCCCGTCAATCGTAGTTGCCGGATCCAGCGAAAACGGTATGACACTAAGCCCTACCCGCAGCACCTGCTTCGCCTGAACAGCGGATGCCATCCCCCCGTCAGCACCGGATAATCCGGTAAGTATAGCCAACACCATTATAAACTTCATCAGCCTCTTCATTCATGCTCCCCCAGCGTTACAATATTAATAGACTAATAGATGATACCATGAACTAGAACGGATGCATGTCGTAATTTGTCTAAGTCTGGTAGCATATCCTACACAGCTACAAAAAGGTGGAGAAATCTATCCACTTTCCACCGCACATTGACACCGGCGAAAACGGGTCGTTAAACTGGACCTACAGGTCAAAAATGCGGAGGAACGCCGGCTATGAGAAAGCTGCTGCTTTTTATGCACAAAATCCGCTTCAAAATGTTCGTGATCATCCTCGCCTGCATGCTGACGGTTGCGCTGTCGATCAGCCTGATCGCCTACCGGTATATTACAGACCTGCTGACCGAAAAACAGATGAGCCAGATGAAATCCTATTCTGACCGTCAATCTGAGCAGCTGGAACGGATTCTTTCGGACATCAAAGCTCCGCTCGGCCAGCTGGCCGGTAAGCTGTCGGAAACAGACCAGTCGCGTGAAGGCGTAACCCGTGTTCTGCGCATGTATCAGTATTCCGTGTATCCTTTTTCAAGAGGCATGTATTTCATTGCCCCCGATCATTCGATTTATGAAACGGTGCAGACCACCGTGCTGCCGGAACCCTTTATGGAAAAGCTGTTTAACGGCGCCCGGACCAGCTGGACCTCTCTGCAGACCGCCGGACCTTACCAGTCGGAGAATAAAGGCCTTGTCCTAACCATGGCCGTAACCGTTTACAGGGGGATGGATATTCAGGGTATCCTGGCGGCGGATATTGATCTGTTGGCCCTTAATGAGCTGATTGCCGGCATGAATCCCTCCCCTACTACCTCTATTTTACTGTTCAATCCGGAAATCCAGCCAATTCTCAGCTCTGTTAAGGTACGGCAGGATGAATACAGCGGGCTTTTTCCCCAGATTCAAAATTACCTACAGCAGGATGCCGGGGGCTTCCACCCGCTTTATGCGGAGAACGGCGGAGAATTCGTGGCTCTGTTCGGCAGCCCCAACTCGCAGGATTGGCGTCTGGCCAGCTTTGTCGGCAAGCAGGATATTCTCGCACCGGTCACTCAGCTGAGGGCTTATGCTATCTATCTTGTATTATTTTTTATCCTGCTGTCGCTAGTTATCTCCTTCTTTCTTGCCCGATATATCGACGGTCCGATCTCAGGCCTGATTCTGCAGATGCGCCGCATCCAGAAGGGCAATCTGGGGCTGCGTGTCCAGTTAAAGCGCAAGGATGAATTCCGTACCCTCGCCGATTCCTTTAATGTGATGCTGGACCATATCGGAGAGCTGATCGACGACAAGCTGAGGATTGAAAAGATGAAAAAGCAATACGAGTTCCGTGCGCTGCAGGCCCAGATTAACCCGCATTTTCTCTACAATACGCTCAATTCCATCAATGCCCTGGTCGACCTGAAGCGGACGGATGAAATCGCCAAGGTGCTGCATGCGCTCGTTAATCTGCTGGATTATTCGATGGGCAAAGGTGAGGCGCTGACCAGTCTGCGCAATGAGCTGCAGGGACTGAGGCATTATGTGTTTTTGCAGCAAATCCGCTATCAGAACAAGTTTGAGGTTCATTTTAACGTTGATGATGAGCTTCTGGACTATAGCCTATTAAAGCTGACGCTGCAGCCGATAGTGGAAAACGCGATTTTTCACGGAATAAAAGAGAAACGGCGCGGTGACGGGCAAATCATTGTCGGCGGAAAGCAGATAAACTCCCGGCTCGTGCAGCTGTATGTAGCGGATAATGGTACCGGTATCGCTCCGGACCGTCTTGCCGGCCTGCTGGATCCTTCCAACTCTGATTCTGATTCCGATTCCGATGCTGACGCAGGGCTTCCCCGCTATTCATCGATGGGACTGCGCAATGTCCATGAACGTCTGCAGCTGCAGTTCGGCGATGCTTACGGCCTTAAGATTGAAAGCACGGAGGGAGCCGGCACGACAATCATCATTTCATTCCCGGCAGTGAAAGGAGCACCCGCAGATGGGCACTAATTCGGTGGTACTGGATAAAATACGCTGTATCGTTGTGGATGACGAAGCGCTGATCCGCGAACGGTTCCGTTATGCTTTTCCGCTGGAGGAGCATGGGTTTGAGATCGTTGGCGAGGCTGAGGATGGTGAGGAAGCGCTGGAGCTGTGCAGACAGCTTAGTCCTGACATTGTTATTACGGATGTCGTGATGCCCCGGATGAACGGGCTGGAGCTGACGGAGGAGCTGAAGCGGCTGATGCCGCGGGTTAAGGTGATTATTTTGTCGAGCTTCCAGGAATTTGAATTCGCCCGTAAGGCGGTTATGCTTGGGGCGCTGGGCTATTTGCTGAAGGTAACCTCGGGTTACCAGGAGCTGCTGGAGATTCTCGGCCAGGCCCGCAATGAAATTGAAGCCGACCGGGAGAAAATGCTGCTCTCCATTGAGGAGCGCAAGCATCTGCAGGACAGCCAGCCGCTGCTGCGCAAGCAGCTTATTCTCGATATCCGCTCCGGCGCCGTGCAGTCCCCCTCCAAGCTGAACAGCACCTGTGATTTTGTGAATTGGCACCGGCCGGAGGCGGTATTCATGTTGGGGATGGTCAGCATCGACCGTTATAGCGCATTGTCACAGACGTTTCATCCCAAGGACCTCTCCCTGTTCAAGTACGTGATGATGCGAATTATTGAGGAGCTGGCAGACAGTAAGCTCTGCTGCAATGTTTTTGACTGGGACCGGCAGAGCATCGGGCTGTGGATTCAGCTGTCTGAGGCCTGCTCTGATCAGGAGGAGCTTCTGTTATTCTATGAACATATTTTGCATCACGCGAGAAAATATTTGCCGTTCACTGTTTCCGTGCGCATAAGCTCTGAGCACCGTATGGCTGCCGGTCCGCAGGCCTGGCCGGCATCGTTCGGTTCAGCCTTTGGCGAGCTAGAGGAGCTGAAGGCTGAGTTGTTCTATCACGGGCATGGCGGGTTGCATGTTTATGGTGCGGGTGCTGGGGGTGGGGCTGGCGTTGGATTGGGTGGTGGGGCTGGAACTGGGGCTGGCGTTGGACATGGAGTTGAATCAGGTGGTGGCGCTAGAACCGGGACTGATGCAAGAGCAGGCGTAGGATCAGGTGGTGGTGCTGGGAACGGGGCTGGAGATGGAGAAGAAACGGGTCAGCAGACTTTGCCGGGGGATGCACAAACTGCTGAAGGACATACTCACGGCTCCGCTTTGCCTGAGCTTCCCGACCCTGTAGAGCAGCTTGCCGGCTGGAGTGATCCGTCTCAGCTTCAGCGGCTGGTGCATGATGTATACATCCGGCCGGTTGTGCGGATGAAAGTCCGGCCTAATGAGCTGCTTGGCTGGATTGAGGAGCTGGCTGAACGCTGGACTATGGCGGACGCGTATTCACGCAGCCGTTTTCACTCGGAGCTTGGCGATGTCGAAACTGTCTTTGACACTGAAGAGTTTCTCGTCCGCCTGTTCATGTGGAAGCAGAATTCCAGCCGCCTGTCCTTCGATCAGCCGGTGCAGCGCAGTGAGATCCAGAAAGCGCTGGACTACGTCGCCAGACATTACCGGGAGCCTGTCAGTGTAGCCGATATCAGCGATTACACCGCCATCAGCCCTAACTATTTCAGCCACCTGTTCAAAGCCCAGACCGGCATCAACTTCTCCGATTACGTGACCCGCTTCCGGATTGAGAAGTCCAAACAATTGCTGCGCGAGACGGATAAGCAGGTTGGCGAAATCGCCGAACAGGTCGGCATTCCCGACTACAAATACTTCGCCCGGATCTTCCGCAGGCTGGCCGGCAAAACCCCCAGCCAATACCGGGAGGAAGAAGGCTTCCGCACGGGTAAAGCCTAGGGGTACAGATAAAAAGGAGTACTCCGCTGTGTGTTCGGGAGTACTCCTTTTTGACGTTGCTAAGGTATTTGCCCGTAGCGGCTCATTGGGCCGAATCAAAGGCATTTTTGCCCTTCTTTTTGCTCGCATCAGCCTCATCCGGACAAATCAAGGGCATTTTTCCCCTTCATTTGCTCGCATCATCCACATCTGGCATTTTTGCCTTTCATTTGACCGCGTCAGCCCCATCCGGCCAAATCAAGGGCATTTTTGCCTTTCATTTGCCCGCGTCAGCCACATTGGGCCGAATCAGAGGCATTTTTGCCTTTCATTTGAGCGTGGACGCCACATCTGGCCAAATCAAAGGCATTTTTGCCCTTCTTTTTGCTCGCATCAGCCTCATCCGGACAAATCAAGGGCATTTTTCCCCTTCATTTGCTCGCATCATCCACATCTGGCATTTTTGCCTTTCATTTGACCGCGTCAGCCCCATCCGGCCAAATCAAGGGCATTTTTGCCTTTCATTTGCCCGCGTCAGCCACATTGGGCCGAATCAGAGGCATTTTTACCTTTCATTTGAGCGTGGACGCCACATCCGGCCAAATCAAAGGCATTTTTGCCCTTCATATGCCCGCACTTCGCCCCTATATTCGCCTAAAGTGCATCAGCCGCAACAATCAGCTCGAAGACAGAGCCGGCGGCGAACAGCGTGCCGGCCTTTGGCTTGAAGGTCACCGAAGTTACGGCTGCGCTGCTCTTCCAGCGGCCGCCATACAAGGCAATACGGCTGCCGCATGTGCCGGCGAGCGACAGGATATGCTTATGCCGGTCAGTCTCCGCATGCCGGATAATGGAAAGTGTTCCGAAGCCGTATTGGCCGGCCTCTGCTCCTGCGCCTGTAATGACGCCGATCTCATTGTCTGTCAGCAGAGCGGTCTCATTATCACCCTCGTCTTTAACTTCTCCATAAGCGGATGCCCGGCGGATCGCATAATTGGCGGCCGACGTATCACCGTTCAGCTCAACCAGGAGGCCGTCTTCCTTCGCTCCGGAATTACTTCTCGCCACAACAACCGCACGCAGCCCGACAGCTCCTGCAGGAACCTGAAGAGTGACCGAAGCTTCTCCCGATGCAGAGACTACATGCCGGGCTGCCGGTGACTCTGCTTTATAGGCGCTGATGATAGAGCCGGGCAAATAATAATGTCCGCCCATTCCCGGAAAGTAGTGGAGCCGGGTTAATGCAGCCGTATTCCTTCTCCGCCCGTTTTCCTGGCTGACCGGATAAAAAATATCCTCATACGCAGCATGCTGGCTCATCCACGGCTTATGAAAATCCGTGCTGCGGTATTCCGGATACATCACCACCAGATTGCCAAAAGAATCCGCCGGAGCCGCAGCTGCCGTAGACCAGCCGACCCGTTTCTCTTCAAAGTACTCATCAATAACCTTCGGATTCGCAATCCCTTCCCCCCCTAAACGATGGAGCGGGTAATTGGCAGCCGTAGTATCATTATTGAGCTCCTGATAGACCCGGTCGCCTTGACGGGTAGACAGATCATGGCTGGACCGCAGATACATCAGCAGGATCAGATGATTGGCATCCGTTGGCAAAGTGCCAAAGGTAAATTTCCGGGTCTGCGCATCCGGCAGACGGTCTGCCGCCAGAAGTGCTTCATTGACTGCATACAGGGTGATGATTGAGCCTGCAGCCCACTGGTTAACCCCGCCGGGCACATTTTGCCATGGACGCAGAGTGATAGAGTCTATTGCTGCCGTATTCTCCCAGGCTCCGGCATGACGCTGCAGTCTGGTCTCCAGAGAAGAACCCATACTCTGCCACAGCTTCAGATTGTCTGTACGGAAAGCAAACGGAAACAGCAGATAACCGCCGCCAAACCCTGCCGCTGAAGGGGGAATATCCACACCTTGCGCAACATTCGTATTCGTTGTACTGGTTGTGGTAACCGCAGAACCTGTGGCCGCAAACTCTCTGCGGTTATAGTGAGCAGCAGTATCCCCATTTAGAATGACCTCGCAGAATCTGCGCTCGGTGTATGTCTGAGCAGCGTTAACCTCAACAATCAGATGACGTGTGCCGGCAGGCACAAGAGCGGACAGAGAGCTGAACGTAATATCGGTTCCCGGTGTACCTTCCACCTGGATTTCGGCAATGCGTGTAAGCGGCAGTGAGGATAGAATACTCATAAATAATCGCTCCTTTAGATATGAATTAGATATTCTATGAACTTAAGCCTAATAATCTAGTAATCCAGAAAATCCGGCCTATCCAATTACAGCATCGTCAAGACCCGCAGAAATCTGCCTGGCAATCCAGAAATTCTCTTCCGGTTCTGTGCCAGAAGTTCCCGGAGCAGCACACAATCCTTCCGGCCACGGCTCATCCGCAATATAGGCGAGCGCAGCACTATCAGGTATCACTCCAAGATTCCGAAGCTTCTCTACTGCAGGCAGCACAAGCAGTTCCCCGGTGTCTCCCTCTTCAGCAGCTTCAAGGGGCCAGCGGATATCCAGATAAACCTCGTCCGGATAATAACTAGGCCGTATCCGCAAGGCCAACACGTTACCGTTATGACTCCACTCCATCCACCTGCAGTCTGCCGTTTCTCCCAATGACCCGGAGCCTATCAAAACCGCAGTCAGTGTACCTGGAACGGCCTGCCCCATAACTCCCGCCCGATCAGCCTGCCCAATAATTCTGCCAGCGGCGACCAGTCCTCTGCCGTTCTTATAGGCAATCTCAACTAGACTCCGCCCTTCTGCATTCTGCTCCTCCAGACAACGTGCCTCATACAGAACGCTTACCCCGGCATTCTGCAAAAGCCGGTCTGCCGCCAGCTGCACCAATACAGGCTCCAGCTGCTCTCCGTTCCACGCTCCTTCTTGTCGCAGCAGATCAATCAGCTCGTATGCGCCTCCGCCAGCAGACTCGTCAAGCCCTTTAAAATAGGTCACTCTAGACCTCGTAACCTCAGTCATCAAAGCACTTCCGTCAGCGATCAGCACCACTCTCCTGCCTTGACGGCCCAACGCTGCCGCACAGATAACCTCTGCGGTCCCGGCACCAATCACCGCTATATCAAACTCACCAAGAAATGGAGCAGCCTCTTCTTTATCCGGCATACCCACCTCGCTCCAGGGAAGAAGCCGGGCAGCCGCATTGCGGACATACCCCCGCGGATCAGCCGCCGCAGAAGCCGCCCACCCAGTGACCCCTCCTTGCTCCCCGGTCAAACTTGCCAATAGCGCTGCCGCTCTGAGTTCCAGGCTCCAGCCGAGCGACTCCGGCCGGTCCCCGTGCATCCGGTAATCCATTCCAAGTTCACCGGATGATAACCACATCTGAACAGCACCGGCAGCTTCAGCACGTTCCCCGGCGCTCAGCACCGGACAAACAGCAGACAAGTAATCCAGCAGAAAGGTGCTGTGAACCGCACCCGGCTGCTCTTTAAGTGCAGCCGCGGCCTGACTCACTCCAGCGGTGCTTTTCAGCATACGCAGCAGTACAAATGAGGCAATCCAGAACGGTACGCATTTGGGATGATTGCTGAGTTTATTCTTATCCCTGGTAGCAATGCGTTCCATTAGGTATGGAACGGCTTCTTCTCTTTCCAGCATAGCCAGTGTGATAGCAGCACAGAATCTAGCCTCCGGTGTGCCTTCATAAAGCTTGCTTTCCAGCAAAACAGCGACCTGGCGTTCCTGTTCAGCTTCAGCTGAACTGCCCAGCAGCCAGACTGCCTTCCACCGCTCGTCCGTCCCGAAATAATGGGCAAGCTGTTCGGCATGCGAAGCGGCGTTCTCTTTCCCCAACTCTACACCTGCCAGCCCACCGCGCTTGAAGCGAAGATTCCGGCCATGGGTCCGCTGCAGCTCCTCCCCCTCCAGCACACTCCGTTCCACCAGCCGTTTCTGCAACCCGGAACGGTCCAGCTCACGCGGTGCAGAGCCGGTACGGATACTCATAGCAGCAGCAACGCCGGCTGCCTCGCCTACCTTGTGCATATCCTTTTGCATCCGCACACCCATTCCAACATCCCGGTCTACAGACAGGGCGCGCCCGGCCACCAGCAGATTTCCGATGCCGGCAGGCAAAAGTGCCCCGTATGGAATGTCGCACCACAGGCCTTTGACGAACAAGCCCATGACCGCAATCCACAGCTGGCTGAATTCACTTTCATTCCCTGTATCAAAGCCGTGATTATCCAAATGGGAATAGCTGCGGCAGATCACCTCCGGTGAAGGCCGGTCTTCAATATAATCCTCCAGGGTTATTGTTACGTCTCCCTCAATCAGGCCGCCTTCCCGGACCCCGAGCATGGACGAGACCGCAAAATAATGCGCACCCTCTGCATACCCTTCCCTAACCCATTCACGGCCGCGGATAAAAGCCCGCGACACATCCCATGGATCGTACGGATCTACCCATCCGGCATCCAGATTGTCATACCCGATCTCACCGTCCAGCACTCTGCGCGGAATGAAGGAATAATTGTGATACACGCCGTCCAGCCCGCGGCCATACCTCAGCCTGCCGCCGGCCATACGGACGAGATGGGCATTCCCGGTGCTGTCGATAGTCACCCCGGCACTAATTTCCAATCGGCCTGCCGGAGTCAGAGCCCGGACACCCGCTACTTTTTCCCCCTCTTTAATGACCTCATACACCACAGAGTCCAAATAGAACATAATTCCCTTTTCCCGGCAAAGGGCGGCAAGCACCACCCGCTTGGCATCTGGATGAAAGCCCTTGGTTTTACCTCCGAATTTTGCAGCAGCTTCAGCGGTCCGGCGGTCTATCTCCTCCTGCAGCCCTCCCGGAGAACCATAATAGTATCGGTGGATACCGCCGCGGGTAGCCACTCCGCCCAGTGCAGTATCATTTTCAACCAGGATGACCTTCGCGCCTTCCTCTGCGGCCGCAATAGCTGCCACACAGCCTGCTGTTCCGCCTCCTACAATAAGAACCTCCGTCCGGACGGATTTTGACTGGCCCATGCTTACACCTCCTGTCTGATTAGCCTTTAATGGAACCGGCCAGACCTTCGATGAAATACCGCTGCAGGAACAGGAATACGATGATGATCGGCACCACCGACATAACCGCCCCCGCCGCCAGCCCGGTCCAGTCCACACTGTTCGTTCCAAAGAAGTTGTACATCCCGACTCCCAGCGTCCGCAGTGACGGCTTGCTCAAAGTGAACGTCAGCGGAACAAAAAACGCATTCCACGCTCCGATAAAGCTGAAGATCGTTACCGTGCCGAGAATTGGCTTGGACAGCGGAAGCATAATGCTGAAGAACATCCGGAAATAACCAGCCCCGTCAATCGTTGCGGACTCCTCCATCTCTTTGGGCAGCGAGGCAAAATAGCCGACGAACAGCAGGATGGATACGATTTTGGACGGACCCGATTCAGCCAGGATCACCCCCATCAGCGTATTATTGAAGCCCAGTCCGACGATCAGCTCGAACAACGGAAGAATGGTGAAGCCTTTGGGCAGGAACATCGAGATGACCAGCATGGTCATGATCAGCTTTTTACCGGGCATGCTGCCTCTTCCCAGTGCATAACCCGCCATTGAGGTAATTACAAGCACGAGCAGGACAACCGAAGCGGTAACAATGACCGAATTGAAGAAGTATTGGTAAAAGTTAGCCAGATCCCACGCCCTTACAAAATTGTCGAGCGTCGGCTCCTTGGGGATGATGTTAATGCCGCCCAGGAACATTTCACTCTGCGATTTGAAGGAAGAGGAGATAATCCAGATGAACGGATAACTCCAGATTAGCGTGAAGGCAAGCAGCAGGACCTGGGCCGGCAGCTGTCTCAGAAATCGGTTTAGGCGGTACATGTGCTTAGGCTCCTTTCGTGCCGGATTTGCGGGCAGCTTTACCGGTCAGCGCCTGAATGACGACGACAACTAGAACGGCCAGACTGAACAGGATGCCTGCTGCCGAGGCGAAGCCGTAACGGGATGAGCCGCTTTCGGGCTCGAATGCATAACGGAAAATGTAAGTCTGTACCACATCGGTCGCTTTTACCGGCCCGCCTTCAGTCATTGTTCGGACCAGATCAAACGGATCAAGGTTGTTGATAAAAGTGAGCAGTGTTATGACAAGGCCAATCGGCGCCAGCATCGGAATGGTAATCCGGAAAAAGCTCTGCACTTTGCTTGCCCCGTCGATTTTGGCTGCCTCATAAAGCTCACCCGGAATCGTCTGCAGCCCCGCAAGCCAGTAGATCATGGGCGTACCGAAGCTTTTCCAGACAGAAACGGCCAGCAGTGTCGGCAGCGCAAGTGTAGTAGATCCCAGGAAGTTGATCGGCTCTTTGACCAGCCCTATGCCCAGCAGCATTTCATTAATCGCACCGCCCAGCGGGTTCAGCAGAATCGAGAAAATAACACCGATAACCGCTGTAGTAGAGATAACCGGCACGAACAGCAGCAGCCTGTATACATTTCTCCCCGCAAGAAACTGGTTGTTGAGAATGACCGCAACGATCAGCGCCAGCGGCATCTGGATCAGCACATGCGTCAGGGCGAACAGGAACGTGTTCATAAAAGCGCTCCAGAAGCCCGGGTCGGATGCGACCTCCCTGAAGTTGCCGAGCCCGATAAAGTCTGTCGGCCAGCCGATGCCGTCCCAGTTAAAGAACGAATAATACCAGCTTGCAATCATCGGCCATAAGGTAAAAGCGGCAAAGAACACCAGCATCGGCAGCACGAACAGGTAATGGTAGCGGTGCTTCTTGATCTGTTTGAACAGCTCCGCTCTTTTGGAGAGCGGAGCCTTGCCGGCGGAAGCAGGAATACTCTGCTGCGGTGTGCCGTAACCCATCGTGAATTCACTCCTGTCTGTTTCTGTATGGTTTCCGGGTATACAGATTAGCGTCTACTCGATAATATAATTTTCCATCGGATTCCAATCCGGGTATTTCAGGTCTTCTCTGCTAAAATCAATGCCGCCATCGTTCGCAATCTTGATCTGCTCATCGATGACCTTATTGGCCTTCGCATCATAATCCTCTGCCAGCGCTACCGGATCTTCATTGCTGACCACCGCCTTCAGGAATACCTCCTGAATCTTCGGCTTCGGCATAGCATCGCTGATGCTCTTCGAGAACTGGTCATAGTTCTGGTTATTCGTATTGACAGCCGGAGCCATCCGGATCGTCTCATCCATTACCTTCACTATCTGCTCCATATCCGCTGACATCGCAATGCCTTCCATTGCTGCCGGCATCAGCACGAGTTCTTTTGCATATTCGTAATTGGCCCGCTCAAACTCTACCGACCCGAGGAAATCCAGCACCTTCCAGGCACCTTCCTTCGACTTCGACTGTGAGCTCATCGCATAACGAGGCTCGGCAATCGTCGGCGTATCCCGGTATCCGCTCCGTCCGGCATCCGGTACAGGTGCAGCTGCAATGCCCATGTCCATGCCCTCATTCAGCTTCCGGATTTCCTCGGCCTGCCACGCTGCCCCGATGAACATCGCCACGCGTCCGGCTGCGAACTGCTGGTGCATCTGCGCGGTATCCCAGTTTTCCCAGCCCGGCGCTACAATTTTCTGCGCGTTCAGCTGCCGCAGGATTTCCACAACAGGTGTCGCCGATATCGACGAGAACTGTCCGGTTTTCAGGTTGATGATCGTGTTGCCCTCGTACCCGATTACTCCGCCTTCAAGCCCGGAGCCGAGGCCCGACACACTAAGTCCAAACACCGCCGGCGCTTTACCCATCATGGCGAAGCCGTATACCTGGCCTTTTCCTTCTTTTGTAATCTTGGTCGCTGCTGCGACGAATTCGCTATGCGTCTTAGGCGGCTCGCTGTAGCCGTACTGCTCCAGTATGGTCTTGTTGTAATACAGCGGTCTTACCTTGTCGAAGCGCGGGTCGCGGACCGGAATCCCGACAACCTCCCCGTTCACCCGGGTCTGGCTGGTCCGGCTGAAGGCCCCTTCCGGGAAGCGGGCCACAAACGCATCATCGATATAGCTGTCCAGCGGCTCTACCCATTTATTGTCATACACCGTTCTCGCCTGCGGCTGACCGCCTTCAATGAAGAAGATATCCGGGCCTTCATTGGCCGCAAAAGACAGCTGCAGCGCATTGTTATACTGCTCCGTCGGATTGGCAATAACCGTCACCTTGACCTCTGGATTCGCTTTCATAAAAATGTCCATTTGTTCCTTGTAAAAGGCTTCATCTCCCGGTCTGGCCGAAACAATCGAGAAATTCACCTTCTGCACTTCAGCGGCTGTAGCCGCAGGCGCCGTTGTAGCCGCCGAACCGGAAGGCGGTGTTGTTGCATCGCCGCTTCCGGCATTGTTATTGCCGCCGCAGCCGGCCAAAATTCCGGTAAGGGCAAACACCGCAGTCAGAGATCCGATCAGTGAACGTTTTCTTGTCACTTGCATGCACTCCCCTTTGTTTAGGATCGATCATCGCTGGAACCTGTTCCTCTAGCTTACAGTGTTATTGTAGCAAGCGCTCACAAATTAACGTATCCCATGCATCTACGATCCGGGTGGAAATATCTATCCGCTTTATTCCGGCAAAAGAAAAGACAGTATCCCCTTTTACGGAAATACTGCCTTCTATCTGTTATAAATGCTGTCTACCGGCTGTTACCTTTAGCGTAACCACCTCATAAGGGGTAACCGCACGTGAAAGTGTACCGGTGTTGACCGCCGGCTGCGGCTCACCTGCTTCTTTTTCCATTAAATCCGTTTCCATAATGCTAAACTGTGAACTCAGGCTTAATTCCGCCTGCCCGCGGCCGCCGCCGGATTCATACAGACGAATTATGGCTCCGCTTGCGTCCTCTGAGATTTTAATGGCATCAACTACAGTATGTTGGCCGGTTACGTTGAGCAGTGACGCTGCAGCAGGCAGAATTCCGCCATGTGCAGATGCCCAAGCGGCATGGATTGGCTGATTCAGCAGCTGGCCTTCTTTTACAACCTCAGCTTCTCTCCATCCGCCTGCATGCGGGTACAGGGAATACGTGAATTCGTGCACCCCGATGTCTGCGGTTGTGTCGGGCCAGCGCGGAGAACGGAGCAAGGACAGCCGCATTACATTGCCTTTAATATCATAGCCGTATTTGCAGTCGTTCAGCAGGCTGATCCCGTAACCGCCCTCAGACAGATCCGCCCAGCGGTGTCCGCATACCTCGAATTGCGCCTGCTCCCAGCTTGTATTGTTATGGGTCGGCCGCTCTACACTGCCAAACGGGATTTCATAGACTGCCTTGGTACTGCGGATATCCACCGGAAAAGCAGCCTTCAGCAGCTTATGCTCCTCCCGCCAATCCACCCTGGTCTCGAAGTCTACACGCCGGGAATGGCGGTGAAAAATGATATGCTGCTCAATCAGCGAATCATTCAGCTGCCAGGAGAAGCGCAGAATATCCCGGGTCTGCCCTTGATGCAGCACTTCACTGGTGAGCAGAGCGGCTTCCCCTGCCGGCTGCCCGGCAAAATGCGGATCAATATCCCATGCATCCCAGACTGTCGGGCGATCGTGGAACAGCTGCAGATGATTGGCCGCAGCTCCCGGAGCAACCAGCTCCCTGCCAGCTTCCTTGTCGAACCACGAAACAATCCGGCCTCCTGCATCAAATACAAGACGGTAGTACTCCGTTTCCCAGTGGTCCAATGTTTTCCCTTGCGAGTGCCCCGGTACTGATTCAGCCAGCGGCAGGATAACTGCCGGAGGATTCTTCTCAGCACCGTCTATATCCCGAAGCCAAACAGTGGTGTATCCCAGCGCAGGTACCTCACCTGCCGATATCACAAGCTCCACTTTATCACCGGTCTGCAGCAGATCAAAGGGCAGCGGATTGCCACCGCCGTCATACGGGCGTTTATTCAGAAGCTCCGCATTGCCGGTCAGCACAGCAGTATCCTTGCGGCTCCAGGACAGGCTGTTGAACAGAATCAGCGGTGTTCCCTGCCCCCGCGTATCCATAGCAGCCGCCAGCGTATCCACCGCCTTGGTCCGGCTTAATTCTCCAAGATCAAAAATCTCCCTGTAATGCTCCTCGGATTTAACATACACCTCCGGAATGGAAGTGCCGGGAATAATATCATGGAACTGGTTCAGCAGCAGCAGCTCCCAGCCCTCCTTCAGCTCACCGTGCTGCAGCTCCGCACATGCTTCAAGCTGCGCTGCTCCTGACAGGTAGGACAGGGCATTCCAGATTTCAGCTTCACGGTACAGCGCCTCCGCCTTACGGTTCCAGCGCTTGTTCTTTCCGTGCGTCGTGTACGTTCCCCTGTGCAGCTCCAGATACATATCACCTGACCAGACCGGCAGCCCGGGAGCGGCATCGCGGACACCGTCAAAGAACTCGTGTGCTGTACTGAACCGGCTTGACGGCAGGCCCGGCAATGCTGCGGAACGCTCGATAACCTCCAGCATCTCCCGGGTCACACCGCCTCCGCCGTCCCCGTATCCGTAGAGCAGCATCTGCCCGGAGTGCGCTTTTTTCTGGCGGAAGCTGTCCCAGTGCTCGCCTACATCGGCAGGCAGCGTATTTTCATTAAGCCCGTGATTCAGAAACGACAGTATTTTCGTCCCGTCAATCCCCTCCCAGTAGAACAGGTCATGAGGGAAGACGTTAGTGTCGTTCCAGTTCATTTTACTGGTCATAAAATAATCCACGCCGGATTTTCTGAGAAGCTGCGGCAGTGAAGCACAGTAGCCGAAGGTGTCCGGCAGCCACTCCACCCGCGGGCTTTTGCCAAATTCCTGCTCATAAAAAGCGCGCCCGTACAGCAGCTGGCGGACCAGTGATTCTCCTGAAGGGATATTCAGATCCGGCTCGATCCACATTCCGCCTACCAGCTCCCAGCGCCCGTCCGCTATACGCTTTTTGATCTGCTCATACAGGTCCGGAAAATGCTGCTTGGCATAGGCATACAGCTGCGGCTGGCTCTGCGAATAGCGGTATTCCCCGTAGTGCTCCATTAGCGTGATCACGGTCGAGAAGGTCCGGCCGGTCTTGCGCACCGTCTCCTTCAGCGGCCAGAGCCAGGCGAGATCGATATGCGACTGCCCGACCATGTGCATGATACCAGCGGTTTCGGGCTCCCTATTTCCGGCGGCAGCCTGCAGTCTTTTCCGCAGCTGTCTCTCTGCCTGGACCAGACATTCTTCATCTGCCGCCGCTGTAGCTCCAATGTTCAGAATAGCCTCTTCCAGCGCACGCTCCAGAGCCAGCCGCTCGGTTGACCGCTCCGCCATGCGTTTCATTGCATCAAAACACACTGTTACAGTAAAATACAGCCCTTCTGCCGCTCTGCTGACCGTCACCAGCCTGGCTTCTTCAAAACGGACCGGAGCGGCATCATTATCCTTCTGGCCGTTTAACGGATCTGCCGGTATCGGCGGGACATGGTACAGCTCAATATTCAGCTTAAGCTCGCCACTGGCGGCGAGTGTTCCGGACAGTGGAACAAAGCTCCTGTTTTTGTCGAGCCCGTGGTAAGGCTTACCATGGATGGACAGCAGCCCTTCCCCTCCGGCCTTAAACACGATACCTACCGTTTCCTCAGCCCAGCCAGCAGGCACAGTCACCGTTGTCTCCAGAAACAGTGTTTCCCTCACTTCGCTCTGCAGGCGGCCCGGTGATACTGTCTCCCTCGTCTGGTCAAACTGATACTCGCCTTCTTCAACATAACGGGCCCTTTGCAGCAACCACTCCCTGATTTCAAGGCTCTCCTTATACCGGCGCAGCTGAAGCTCGTTCAGCAGCCGTTCCGTCCTTCTTGCCAGCGGCACAGCCATCCCTCCCCTTCATCCATATGAATGTGACAGATCTATTCAAAAAAAGGTAACCAGCAGGGTATGAATTTCATAAGGCTTGAACTCCAGCTCTATTTCACCGCCGGAAGTCACTTCACCGGCAGGACGTTCCATGAGATCGCATAGCTGCCAGGATAAGACGGAGTAGCTACTGCTCAATCTGACTTTACGCCGTCCGCCGAAGTATTCATGCAGCCGGATTACACAGCTGTCCCCTTGCTCTGACAATTTGACGGCATCGACGGCGATTCCTGCAGCGTCCGTGCGGAACAGCGGCTTGCCGGTTTCTCCGTTGAAGCTTCCCTGTACAGCCCGCAAAGGATTATTAAGCATCCAGGCTTCCTCCGCCGTGTGTCCGCTGATCCAGTCTCCCTGATGCGGCAGCAGGCTGTAGGTGAACCGGTGCTCACCCTGATCGGCCTGCCAGTCCGGAGCCGTTGCCGATTTGATCAGCGACAGGCGCATAACATGATCCTTAATGTCATAGCCGTATTTACAGTCATTGAGCAGGCTCACACCGTAGCCCGTTTCCGACAGATCGGCCCACTGATGTCCCACACTCTCAAAGCGGGCATAATCCCAGCTTGTATTCCAGTGGGTAGGACGCTTAACGTTACCGTACTGGATATCGTAGGTGGCTTCAGTCGAGCGGACGGCAACGGGAAAAGCAACCTTAAGCAGCTGATGCTGCTCGTGCCAGTCAACCAGCGTCTCAAAATCAATCCGGCGGCTTCCGGCATACACCTTAACCTTTTGGATGACAGTGGAATCCATATAACGCCAAGAGAATTGCAGCACTGCAGCCAGCGGACCGGAGCTTAGCAGCTCTGCCGAGACAAGTCCGGTTATTTCACGCTTCTTCTCCTGGTAAAAGAGATCAATGTCCCAGGCATCGTACATCTTCGGCTTATCCTCAAATACCTGCAGCACATTTCCGCACTCCCCTGGCGCAAGCACCTCACGGTCCGCATCGCGGTCAAACAAGCGGCTTAGCTGCCCGTAAGCATTCCATTCCATAATGTAATGCGGGGTGGTGAGCCTGGAGTTTTCCCAGCCAAAAGGCTCCGGTTGTTCAACAGCTTCAGCTGTCCCGGCAGTGCGGGCACTTATGACGGCTGCTGCAAGCATCGGCACCTCCGGGGCTTCAATCAGCCATTCCCCGTCTAATCGCTGGGTACGAAGCAGGGAGCCCTTTTCATCCCGCCATTCTTTAATTTCTGTATCCTGGGCATCAACAGTCAGTAGGCCGGAACGGTCAAAAAATGCTCCGTTAAAGATAGTATAGTGCGCTTCTCCTCCTGCTGCAGCCGGAACCGTTAAGCCTCCCGCCGCCCTCACCGCCGATTCCAGTCCGATCCGCTCTGCTTCCGCATATTCCTCACGTGAGTCCTCATACACCTCACGGATCGATGAGCCAGGGATGATGTCATGGAACTGGTTACGCAGGATAATAATCCAGCCATTGTACAGCTCCTGTGCCGGATACCTGCTGAAGCTGCCGGATTCGGCAGCCAGCAGCACCTGCAGCCACTCGGCCTCCCGGTAGAGCAGCTCCAGCCTGCGGTTCATTTTTTTATTATAAGCCTGACTGGTGTAGGTTCCCCTGTGATACTCAAGGTATAGCTCCCCGTCCCACGTATGGACATACTGGTCACTGCTGCGGATGGTCTCGTTCAGGCGTTCAAAATATTCATCCGCCCGGCCAGGCTGCACATTCGGCACTCCCGGTATGGCATCCAGACGGCGCCGCATTTCCAGATGCTCACGGTTCACTCCCCCACCGCCGTCTCCATATCCATAGGCAAGCAGCAGCTCGCGGTTCAGATTCTTGTCCCGGTATGAATCCCAAATGCCCTGGACGGCGAACGGTTCCATTAATCCGTTATAGGTATAGTACCAGGCGCTTGATTCAGGCCCTTCCGGTGTAGTGATAAAGTGGGCAAGCACCTCGCTGCCGTCGATGCCCCTCCACTGGAACGTGTCGTGCGGCATACGGTTAAACTGGCTCCAGCTGATTTTGGTTGTCATAAAAGTATCTATACCAGACTTCCGCAAAATCTGCGGCAGCGCCCAGCTGTAGCCGAACACATCCGGCAGCCATAGATACTTGCATTCTACGCCGAATTCTTCCCGGAAAAAGGCCGTTCCGTACAAAAGCTGCCGTACCAGCGACTCCCCGCTCGTCAGATTGCAGTCTGCCTCCAGCCACATCGCTCCCCCGGCTTCCCAGCGTCCTTCCTTCACCCGGCTGGAAATTTCAGTATACAGCTCCGGGTAGTCCTGCTTGATGTATGCATACAGCTGGGGCTGTGTCTGCAGAAAAACATACTCCGGAAACTGCTTCATCAGCCTCAGCACAGTTGAAAAGGAACGCGCCGCCTTCTCCCGCGTATGAGTCAGCCGCCACAGCCAGGCTACGTCGATATGGGTATGACCGATCGCGGTTACCGTTACGGGATGCTTTTGTTTCATGGCTGCCAGCGATGCTGCCAGCTGCTCATCGGCCTCCCTGACAGAGTTATAAAAAGCATCACTGCCCGGTCTCGACCAGTCCAGCACGCGGAACGCCCGGTTCAGCGCCATCTGCAGCTCCTGCTTCAGCGGATCGCTGCCGCCCAGCGACTGATAGACCGCCAGCACTGCACGGCCGGTGTAATACAGGCTGTCAGCGGCTTCATCCAGGCAGGCCAGCTCTGCCTTCCTGATCCGGTGCTCCTGCGGCACCGGAAACCCTCCGCCTTCCAGTCCCGACCATAACCGGAAGGACAGGCTTACCGCCGTCCCTGCGGCTTCCGGCTCCAGAAAAACCTCCTGGTGATTGGAATCCACACCCTGATACGGCTTACCGTTCAGGAACAGCAGGGATTCAAACCCGCTGTTGTTCCCGCTGCCCGTGCGGCCAAAATCAAACAGGCCAACAATCCGCCGGCCCTGCCAATGTGCAGGCACCTCTACTATTGTGTGCAGCCACAGGTACATGTCCCGTCCTGTCCAGTAATCACCTACACGGTAAGTTTCCCCTTGTTCAAATTCAGGCGGATACACGCCGTTGGCGCCTTCCTTATCTTCAATTCCCAGCCATTCCGTAAGTTCAAAAGTGTCCCGATAACGGTAACGGTCCAATTCGGCTACACGTGCGCCCAGCTTCTCATCCGTCCAAAACATATTCATCCTCCTCCAGGGTATAACACGTGTTATATGTTAAAAAAGAGATGGCTGTTCCTGTTAAGGTTACGCCATTGTTATAGCGGTCCTGGCCGGGAGGCCGGACTGCGCCTATCCTTCTTTTTGCACAGAACCTTCTATAAGTGCCACTATTCGTTTAATTACAATCCAGCATGCGCTTTCATCAATGCTTGAAACAGAGAGGCTGCAACGCTAGAACCTCCGCTTCGCTTTATGCAGCTTAGTTCCTGTAATGGTTGCAGCTAAATCCCTGTTATTCCCCCCTGCCACTTAAAGGAGGGGTACTGTGACACGTTTTCCGTTTTCCGTTAGTTACTTAAGCCGAGGTAAGTGACCTACACATGCGCGGTTAATGACCTACGCGCTCTCACCCGGCTTCAAAACCGCCGGCAGCCACAGCTTAGCCGGTTCGCCGGCTTCCTGTTCCATTTGCTTCAAGAGGCAGCGCACCGCTTCCTGACCCATGCCGACATAAGGAATTTCCACACAGCTTAAGGTTGGTACGCTCAGGCTGTCTCCCTGAATCGTATTATCAGCAGCCATTATCCGGAGTGAGTCTCCAATCGCCAGCCCCAGTGCATGAGCTGCACGGTAGATGTCCGGTACAGCGCTTGACCAGTTTAGCAGCAGCGGCGGCAGTATGGTCTGATCACCTTCTGTCTGTTCTTTCGACCTGTCCGTACACAGCCCCGTAGCGCCTGAGCTCTGCTGCACCAGCTCTGATAACAAATTCAGCCAGCCCGCGGTGCCTTCCTGTTCATCCAGCCGGTGAACGACCGGCTTCAGCCCGTACGAGCTACACCATTCCTTGTACGCATTGCGGCGGTTCTGCTCCGCCCAGTTGCTCCGTTTACTTGCAGCACCGTGAAACACCTCTAAATATACCGGAGCTGATACTTTCTCCCCCGACATGTTATCACGGCATAAATAGTCCAGCGCGGTCAGTACACTCCCCCGGTAATCTGCCAGTATGGAGTATACGCCTTCCGTTTCGGCATACCCTTCTACAGATACGTAAGGGACGCCGGCTTCTTGCACCTTGGCGGCCCAATTCTCACTACGGTAACTAGTTTCATCCAGAGTAATAATGCCGTCGATCTTCCGCTGATGGTACAGATCCAGCAGCGCCCTTCTGGCATCTCCCGACTTCCTCTCCCCTGGCGAGCAGAGCAGGATGTGATAGCCTCTCGCTTCGCATTCCCGCTGCATCCCTTCAAGCAGCCGCATGAACAGCGGATGCCGGGTGTCCCCGAAGGCGGCGAGCGTCATGCTGCGCCCGGTTTTCATGCTGCGGGCCTGGGCATCCACATGGTAATTCAGCTCTGCTATGGCATGCAGCACAGCCTCCCGGGTCTGGGCACTGACCCCGATTCCCGGCGTATCATTCAGCACAGCGGATACCACACTGCGGGATACGCCCGCTAGCCTGGCAACGTCATGGCTGGTCACTCTTTTTTTACCCATATTCTGCACCTCGGCAAAAGTATAACACGTGTTATTAAATGTGCAAAGACCTTTTTAGGAGGCTGCAGGTATATTCAAGGCGGGCTGCGGCGCCTGTTGGCCGGGTGCGGAGATGGAATGGAAGGGATTTTTCCCTTTCATTCCACTCTCTCGCCCCAAAAAGGGCTCCACCAAAGGGATTTTTCCCTTTGATGGAGCCCTATCACCTCAAGGTGCTAACATCCTGCTTCGTCGGCGCACCACACGGTTACCAGCTCTAATCCCGCCGCACCAGCAGGCGTGCTAAAGCTAATACCATTTTACTCTTCTGACTCTCCGTCCACCGCACCAGTCTCCCGCTCCATCACCGGATGCTCCGATAACGCCAGCGGCTCGGCAAACTGTACCCCGCCAATCATCTGGTCACTTTGCCGCTGCTGCTCAGCTCTGTCAGCAGATTTGCCTGCTGCCCAGTGTCCCATCCGCTCACCGCTTCCATTCTCCAGCAGTTCAGCCGTCAGCCGGTCCCCGCTAATGCGGATGCGCAGCTCAGTACTGTCCGGGACCGGAATTTCAACCGGCTCAAACGCCGGGAAATCAACGATAGCCGACAGCGTTACTCCTGTAAAACGGTAAACATACAGCTGCTCACCGCCGGCGGAGGAATAATCGCCCTCTATCAGTCCCTCTCCCGTTTTTACCCGGAACCGCACATCCGTCAGTTCCTGCGGCATACGCGGGGCGAGCACAATCTTACCCGTAATCATATCCGGGCGGATGCCCAGGAAATACTGATACCAGACCCGCAGCTGCTCAGCATTCGACCAGGCTTGCAGATAAGCGCCGGTCAGCTTGGCCCGGTCAGCTCCTTCATTCGGGTATGCATCCAGATTTTCGCTCAGTCCGCCCACTACGCCAAGCTCCAGTGCCTGCCGGTTCATGTTCCTGAACAGCCCGTAGGCCGTCTCTTCCTGCCCGGCTTCGATCATCCGCTGCATGGCAATTCCGTTCAGCCAGGTCCATACCGTGCCGTTATGGTAAGCCTCGTCCTTGTGATAGTGCTCCGTCAGATGGAACGGGTGAAAGAACGGATGCCGCCTGTCCAGGGATGCAGTGCCCCATGGATAAACCAGCTCCTCCCAGGCTGCGCGGACTGCTTTATTCTTGAATTCCCGGTCATCGAACAGGTCAAAGGCAAACAGCTGGTTCGGACGCAGCGAGAACTCCGGAGCACCGTCCGCAGCAAGCCTGTCTGCCAGATAGGGGTAAGCCGGATCACGGAAATCGGCGTCAAAATGCTCTTTTAAAGCGTCAGCCAGACTGCACCATCGCCCCGCCTTCTCCCGGTCACCCATATACTCGGCAAAATAAACACCCGCCCGCAGCTGGCCATACCATAACGCCTGTATATCATTGGCCCGTGTATCACGCGGGGAATACGACTTAAGCTCTGCATCCCGCGCATCCATCCAGGTCTCATTATCATCATGCGTCAGGTAACCCTTGTCATCCACCCAATGACGGATGGAGCCCTCGATACTGCTGCATACCGCCGGGTACAGCTGCCTGATGATGCCGGTATCCCCGGAGTATTTAACATAATCCTGCAGCTGGATAATGAACCTGGGCGTACCGTCTGTGGTGTGATAATCGATATTTTCAGGAGCCAGTATATTCGGAACCCTGCCGTAATATTTCGACGATTCATCCGTATTCTGGTATTCCGCAAAAGACAGCAGAATCTGCTTCGCCGTCTCAAACTGGCCGCTGACCAGCACCGCTCCCGGCATCGCGATGAACTGGTCCCGTCCCCAATATTCATTGAACCACGGCAGTCCGGCATAGATGCCTTCCCCCTGCTGCCTCGTTACCAGCTGATCCATGGTCAGGCTGATCCAGTTCAGCGCAAGCTTCAGCTCCTCGTTACTGCTGTCCAGATACACATTATTTTGCAGAAAATCGTCCATCCGGCGTATACGATCAGCCTTCAGCGAAGCCGCCTGCCGCTCGGTATCCTCAATCAGCCGCGCAGCTTCTTCAGCCGTTGCGGCGGCAGAAATAAAGAATCCGCCTGCTGCACCGTTGGTCTGGAAGACTCCCTTCTCCATCATTAACGGCCCGTTGCCCATGGCACGCAGAGCAATAATCCAGTCCCCTTCCATCGCCTTGAAGTAAGCCGTATCTTTAGTAAGCTCCAGGAACTCCAGTTCCTTGCCTTTTAAAGAAATGCCGATGCTGGCGCCACCCCCTGTCTGTCCGACCTCAAGTACATTCCGGTAGTCGTACAGCCACAGCTCTTCCGTAATGCTCCCGTGGCTACGAACCAGTGAATAAGGACTGACCTGGACCTCAGCCAGCTCATTATCCAGCTCCTGACAGTTAGCATAAAGCGTATATCCGCCAAAAATCCGGTTCTTCGCCACATTCATCCCTTCAAAATAAGCATGCTCAGGATGATCATTCACATGGGTCTGCGTGTAATAAAAACAGGCCTCTTTATTGGTAAAGGAAACCGCGCGGTTGGCCTCACGACTTACTGAAATCTTCATTTGCTCCAAAGAATCGGATACATACCCGTCTGTCATTTTCTCAAAATCCTCCTGATCCATTAATTTCAGTTCGTTAGCAGCTCTCCGCCAGCAGCAGGAAGGAGTACGGCTGAAGCGTAATCTCCATACCCGTTTCCAGCTCCTGATTATTATACAAATCTATTAATTTCCGGTTACGCAGCTGCTCAGGCAGCGGTACAGCCGCAGCATTAGCAGCGTTATGAAGCAGCACGTATAGTGCTTTATCTGCGCCGGCTTTTTTATAAATCAATGTTTCTTCATGCCCCTCTGCGGACAGCCATTCCAGGTCAATCTCTCTAAACTGCGGATGCTCCCGCCGGAGCGAGATCAGCCTGCGGACCGTCTCATACAGATTCTGATTCTGCTCCTCCGGCTTCCACGGCATACACTGCCGGTTATGATGCTCATCGCCGCCAACGCCTACCTCACCGCCATAATAAATGCTCGGCGAGCCGCCGTAAGTGAGCAGGAAGACATAAGTCAGCTTGACGAGCTCCGGGTTATCTCCGCAAAGATGCAGAATCCGCGCCGTATCGTGGCTGTCGAGCAGATTGAACATGTTCAGGGCCACATGCTTGGGATAGCTGACCAGCAGCTGGTTGATGGCATACCTGAAATCCTCGGCACTGTATTTTTCCTCCTGAAGCATTCTTGTACCGAAGAAGCGGGTAACCGGCCACGTGAACTCATAGTTCATCACCGCATCGAACTGGTCGCCCTGCAGCCAGGGATTCGAATAAAGCCAGTTTTCCCCGAGAATGTAGATGTCACTGCGGATGCTTTTCAGCCTTTTGCGGAACACCCGCCAGAAATCATGGGATACCTCGTTGGCTACATCCAGCCGCCAGCCGTCGATATTATAGCGTTCCGTCCAGTAGACTGCCGCACTAATCAGGTATTCGCGCGCAGCGGGATTTCCCGTGTTCCACTTGGGCATCATTTCGGTGTAGGCAAATGTCCGGTAATTCAGGTGCTCCCCGAAATAATAGCCTTCCCTCGCAGCCAGCTCCGTGTCCGGTATAATCTCCTTGTCCCCATCCAGTATATAAAAATAGTCATAGTATGGCGAGTGACGCCCATGCTTCAGCACATCCTGCCAGAACGGGTGCTCATAGCCGCAATGATTAAAAACCGCATCCAGCATGACCCGGATCCCCCGATTGTGCGCTTCCTCCACCAGCTTGCCCAGGATTTCGTTATCGCCAAAGACAGGATCAATATTAAAATAATCCCTGGTATCGTATTTATGAGAGCTGGGCGAATCAAATATAGGGGTAAAATAAATCCCGGTGCAGCCCAGCCCCTGGATATAATCCAGCTTTTCGGTGACACCCTGCAGGTTGCCGCCGAATATTTTACCGTTACCGTCAAGCTGATCGCTGCCCCATTCCAGAATATGGTCCGAGTGCCCGGCTGAGCTGCTGCGGTTGAACCGGTCCGGGAAAATCTGATACCACACGGTATCCTTTACCCATTCGGGTGCCACATACAGATCCTCTTCAAGGATGTAGGGATAATTATAATAGTTCGTGTAATCCTTAGGCGGTGCCCAGTCCCGGGCAAGCGGAGTAACCCGCTGACAGCCGGCAAAGCAGCAGGCCTCCCCGTCATCCAGCACAAAGCCGTACTTGATTCTTCTCCAGTTAAAGCCGGTCAGCTCGGCAAACCAGCAGTCGTGGTAACGGGTGACATATTCCTTTTTCATCTCTACCCGCTGCATCTGGTCAACAGCAAATTCATAGACATGCGAATCCCGCGATACCGGCTTCCAGTTAAAAGGGTCCATCGCCAGCACAGTGATCGACTTCAGATCATCTCTTTTTGTTTTCACGCGGATATGCAAGGTTTCAGCATCAGAGGCATAGGATAAAGGGCTCTTGGGTTCATGTATAAAACAGGCCAAATCCACAGCAGCACACTCCTCAAGGTTTATTAACTTATACGTTTAAGTGATGTAAGTATATCGTCTCCGCCGAAGCTCTGTCAATTGCCTTTCCCTGAGTAAAAGTGCCGCCGGCTTGCCAATACAATTCTACCAAAATATAATAAATTAGATGATCACCAAACTTTTTAGCTGACGGAGGCCTTATGAATCTGGAGATACATGAACAGCTTGACCCGGTTTTTGAAACGATGGGACTGTTGTACTTAAGCTTTCAACCCGAATCCTATTGGCAAAAGAGTATCGGGGAACTCGATGCATTCGGGCTGGATGGAGAAGCCTTCTACAACAAGCACCTGAAAATCATTGAAAAATACACCAGTGTCTTCAAAGGACACCGGATCATGAATAAGCAGGCAGAATTCTTTTTCAATGACGAGGACAGTGTGTTCTTCTCACTCCTGCATGAGCTGCTGAGTCAAAATCAAGAGTGGCTCACTTCCCTGGAGACGATCTCCGAGAAGGCTTTGCAGGATACCATATTAAAGGCAGTGAATGAGATGGAGACGATGCAAAATCATTCTTTTAGTGAATCCGCACCAGCCTCCTTCCACTCACTTGATGAGATTATTGGCTTTCTTAACGAAAGTCCGCTGAAGGAAGCCGTTAAATGGAAGCTGATGACTCTGCTGCAGCATCCGCACCGGCACCTGCTCACTCTCACAGAAGCAGTATCGGCGAATCTTCCGGCATATGAAAAGGCCTGCCAAGCGGTAGAAAAGCCATTAAGCAAGCTGTTAGCCACTTACACTCAAGCCTTTGGCAGACAACAGGACGAACATTATATTAAAGTTGTTAAGCTGTTAAGTGAAAAAGAAGTCATCGTGTATCCCTCCCTTATTATGCCGCTGGCACTGATTTTGCTGTCTAGAAGATGTTATTACGGCTTGTTAATGCATCTGATGCCTAACGCCAGTAAGAATCAGGAGGATTCCAGGGAGCTGATGCTGCTGCGCATGAAGGCGCTTGCCGACAACAGTAAATTACAGATCCTAGCTTCCCTTAAGGTTAACCCGAAGTATAATCTGGAGATTGCCGATCAGCTGGGACTTACGGCGGCAACCATTTCTCATCATATGAATGTACTGCTTGCGTGCAAGATGGTGCGCGTGGAAAAGAATAACGGCAGAGTCTATTACCATCTGGATTCAGATAATCTTCTGGAGCTGATCACTGATCTGCAGGAATTTCTTTTATAACTTTTTCTTAGCTTCCCGCAAAAAATACTGTGGGGAGCTTTTTTACAGCATTTAGTTTGATGTTCATCTTATTTGTTTGACTTTTATTGAATTTATATGTTATCTTCATCTTACAAATTATATCTCAATCTAATTATGGAGATGATGAAAAGTGAAACATGCCTTAGCCCGGAACAAGCTGCTTCTCTCTGTCACGCTGTTATTCAGTATTGTTGCTGCCGCTGCCGGGGTACTGATTGCTCTTATTCTGCAGAAGGTAATAGATGCTGCGCTTCAGGGGGATATGCAGCTTTTCCAGCGGATTTTGTTTCTGTCGGCTGCCTATCTGCTGGGGCTCTGCCTGGTCAGCTTCGTATATTCCCTGTGCAGCAAGGCTCTGATCCGCAATGTTACCATATCGGTCAGGGAGAGGATTTTCCGCGGTGTACTTCATAAAAGAACAGCTGATTTCCAAGCGGCCAATTCCGCTGATTACCTGTCGGCGCTGACCAATGACGTCAAATTGATTGAAGAAAATGCCCTTCAGCCACTCCTCAGCACGTTCCAAAATGCCATTATTTTTACTGCCTCCCTGCTTGTTCTGCTCTCGATAAGTCCGCTGATTACGCTCGTTCTGGTCATAGGCATGATTCTGATGTTTCTGGTGCCCTCCCTGTTCGGTAAGCTGCTGCAAAGCAGGCTAAATGCCGTATCCGTCCAGATGTCCCGGTTCACCGCATACGCTAAGGATCTCTTGGCAGGCTTTGAAGTGATCCGTTCCTTTGGACTTAAAAAGCAAACCGAGCAGGGCTTTCAGCAGGCCAACCGTACGGCCGCCAATGTCAGGTTTACAGCAGACCGGCTGTTCGCCGCCAACGAGAGTATCTCTGAAGCACTTGCTATGCTCAGCCAGTTTTCGGTAATGTTTGTAGCTGCTTACCTGATCATTACCGGGAACCTCTCTGCGGGAAGTCTGGTTGCACTGGTTCAGCTGAGCGGCGGACTGGTCGGCCCTGTGCTTGTCATTATGCAGAACATTCCAAGGATTACTAGCGTTAAGCCCATTCTTGAACGCTTTGAGGCGCTGGCCGGTGAGAACAATGTACCATCAGACGCCGGGCAGCAGGAGCCAACAATATTCAAACATGCATTGGAGGTGTGCCGGCTTCAGTTTGCTTATCAGCAGGAGCAGCCTGTCCTCCGAGATATCCATTTCACCTTTCGAAAAGGAAAAAAATACGCCCTGCTCGGACCCAGCGGCTGCGGAAAATCAACATTCATCAAGCTGCTTAGCGGATATTATGATGATTACGAAGGCTCCATTTCACTGGATGGAAGGGAGGTCCGCACGCAGGATAACGAAGCCTTACTTCAGCTAACCTCTATGATTCATCAGAATGTATATCTGTTTGATTCAGATATTAAGCACAACATCTGTCTAGGCGAGGATTTCCCGGAACCCGTGCTGGAAGCAGCGCTCCGCGGCAGCAGCCTGTACGCCTATGTGCAGCAGCTGGGAGAAGGACTCTCTACCGCAGTCGGGGAAAATGGCACCCAGCTCTCAGGCGGACAACGCCAGCGGGTGGCGGTTGCCCGGGCGCTGATCCGCAGCAAGCCGGTCCTGATTCTGGATGAAGCTACCTCAGCTGTAGACAATAGAGCCGCCCATGAGATTGAGAGCAGCCTGTTAGCCATGCCTGACCTTACTCTGATCACCATCACTCATAACATTAATGAGGAGCTGCTGGAGCAGTATGATGAAATCCTGTATATGGAGGATGGAAGGATTGCCGAAGCCGGAAGCTTCAGGGAATTACAGGAACGCGGAGGCGCCTTCCGCCGTTTTGCTCAAAGGACAGAAACGGTTTTACAGCCGCAGCTGGTGAACGGCTAATTTACTGGCGATGACCAAAACGCCTCCGTGCACAGCTGCCGTCAAGTGACGGGCAGTGTGCCGGAGGCGTCCTTTTTTTCAAAAGCTTAATTACGATTGATTAGTCTGCAGGATCTCATCAATCCGCTCCTTCGCACCCTTCCAGGAGGTCATCAGCGGAAACGCATATTCCTCACGCGCTCTGAGATTCCACGGATGCGGGATGCACAGCACCTTCTTGCCCTCCTGCACAGCAGGCAGCAGATTATGCGGACCGTCGTCAATCAGCAGATCGAAGTTGATCAGATGCTTCCGCTTGCAGGTGAAGAAGTTCTCGGCGGGGATGTACGGCATATGCTTTTGCAGCCAATTCCATTTTTCGGCCACAGTTTTGGGGACAGCTGCAGTAACGATAATGACATCGTAAGCATTGTGCAGCTTCTCCATCTCTTCCACCACATGCTCATCGAACAGCTCAAGCTCCTCATACAGCCCCGGCCGCCCGAAAAAGATATCCAGCGTGCTGTCCGGATGACGCAGATGGTCTGTGTTCCAGTCGATCATATCCTCATAGTGGAGGAGGTGGGTCGGAAATTCATTGTTATTATGATAAATGGCCCGTTTAACGAGATGGCAGATGGTATCGTCCATATCAACGGCGATGATCGGTTTCTTCATAGTTGTCTCCTATCCTGCTCTCTATTTATTAAGTTTATGGATTACACCCTGGTCAGCATCGACGATGACCTCATCACCGGTATTGAGCCAATCTAATGCCCCTGCTGCCTGGACAATCGCCGGAATTCCCGTTTCCCTGGCAAATATCGCACCATGAGAGAGAAAGCCGCCAACCTCGGTAACTATCGCAGCACACGAGATGATGGAATAAGTAAGATTCGGCGTTAACACGGGAGCTACAATGATTGCATCGTGCGGGATATGCTGATAAGCCTCACGGTCCAGCGGATTCCTTACTTTATACACTTTTCCCTGAATCAGCCCCCGGGAAACTCCCACGCCCCGCAGACAGTTTCCCGCCTCCGCTTCTTCCGCTTTGGCTGAAGCAAAATTCAGTTCCGGCCTGATCTGTCTGGCTGCTTCAAAGGCCTCTCTTCTAATGGCAATGTCTGATTGTAACGTACCGGAAGCTGCTCCGGAGAGCATACTTGCAATTTCTGCGGCATTCAGGAAAAAGATACTGCCTGCCTCTTTAAGAGCTCCATTAGCGACAAAGCGCCTTTCCATTTCTACCAGAGCTTTTCTAACGGCAGCAGCGCCTTTTTGCAGTAAGTAATCATCGTCCTCAGTCCGCAGGATATATAAACGGTACGCCTGCAGCAGCTGCCGGAATGCGCTCTTTTCTGCCGTATCCATTTGCTGTTCAAGCTCTGCTGCTGCAGATTCCCGGCTGAGAGGGCGCTGTACCTTTTCCCGGCCGTTCAGCTTTACAGATTCTGCACGGATTCTTGCCAATAAATCACCGGCACTTTCGGCCAATGTATTCAGATGTAAAGCCAGCGGATGCGGTAGCTCATAACCGTATTTATGTATAAAAGCATTAAATTTCTCTCCCCATGGATGTGGTGCTCCCGTCAGCACTGCAGCGGACAGCTCATTAAAATCGGGATAGCTGCCGGCAGCACAGATCAGCTGGTGGAGCTCAGCATTTTTTTGATAGGTTAATGTATTTAACCCTTCCGTCAGGGATGACAAAACGAGCTGAACATCAGCGTTATCACCGATATACCGGCTGATTATTTCTTTCAGCTTCTCACCGGTAACCCGGCGCTCTTTAAGCCAGCCTCTATCCAGATAGGCAGCTACATAAGCCCTGTTCTGCTTAATCCGTTCCGCTGCCAGCTCCCACAGCTCCTGCAGAGTATAGACTGTCAGATCCTCCTGCAGCTGCCGGTCGAATTCAGGCTCAAAGCGGCTACGGAGTGTCTGCCAATCAGGTGAAGACAACGCAGCTGTATCGGCAGCCGGAGCCTGCTTTAATCTGACATAAGGATAGTGACGGACAAAGCGGGTATCCCAGTAAGGCATCTGAAAAAATCCTCCGGGATCAAGCTCCCTCACCAGCGGGGTTACCGGCTCCGTGCACTGATCCAGCAAAAACCAGCCCTCATCCAGTCCGGCAGAATCATCACAGGAGTCAGGTATTGCAGTTACCGGCCTGACCTGAAGCCAATAGAGTACACCGTCTTTGATGCAAAATTCCATGTCTACATGGTGCTTGAATAATACTGCCGCAGTGGCAGCATCAGACTTAAGCTGATGAAGCAGCTTTTCCGGTACATCCGTTGGCTTGCTCCAGCTTCCATTGCTATAAGTATATAACGGATTCAGGCAGCCGCCTGCAAGCTGTTCGCCTCTGCCTTGGACAAGCTCAATATGTAAGTTTTCTTCTCCTGTCAGCGGATTGCAGGTAAACAAAATTCCGGCATAATCCGGCTCAATAAACCGTTGGAGGATGACCGGAACGCCACCTTCATGAACCTCAACTGCAGCGTCAGGAAGCTCGTCAGGATGAGCAATCCTTCTGGTCCGGTATTTACCGGCCTGTGCTCCGGTTATTCCATCTTCATCGGCTGCCGAAGAGCGGACCGCCCAGCCGTCAGCAGACGGCAACAGCTGCATCAATTGCTGCGTCAGCTCAGTGAGCCTGCGATTTAATTCAGCTTCATCACAAGCAAAATAATCCTTCGGAAGAACCACAGCAGCCGGCACATTAAAGGTATTGGAAATTAACAATGAAAGATTATACGCCTTCATTCCTGCTTCGCGCGGATCAGGAAGTTGAGCATTTAATAATATCATCAATTATCCTCCTAATAATGATTTCTAAGAGAAGCAGAATAAATCCTTGATATACCAGGCATCGCAGGCAAAATGCTCAGAGCCGCCAAACGGCTCTTTCAGCGCTGTGAAGCCGTGCTTGTTATAAAAGCGGTTCGCTGCGCCCATCGTCTGCAGGGTTTCCAGATAACATTGCTTATAGTGCTGTCCGGCAAAAGCAAGCGCAGTCTGCAATAGCTCAGCCGCGATTCCGGTGCCTCTCGTTGCGCTGATAAGATACATTTTTTGCAGCTCACAGACCTGCTCCGACCCGGCAAAGGGAGCGATTCCGCAGCCTCCCAGAACAGTACCGCTTTCTTCTACGATCCAGTATGCCCGGTTATCCGCCTCGTTGTAGTAGCTGTAGAGATCCCGCATGCTCTCGTCAGCCCAGGCCAGCCCCTCCCGGTTGCCTCCGAATTCAATCAGGCATTCCCTGATGACCTGTTCGATCGCACTGTTGTCTGAGGGTTGAATAGGTCTTATGTTCATCTGCACACTGCCTCCAAAGTAATTCTCTATTTTCTTTTGTCTATTATACATGAAATCTGCATAGTGAACTTAACCTGCAAAAAATGCTAGGATATATACAGTCTGACTTACTTAAAGGAGTGTCTTTCTTGAACAAACTTGTGTTTTTCCTCGGACCGGGCGGCGCAGGCAAAACGACCTTAGCTAAGGCAGTAGCTGCCCGCCGCAAAGCAGCAGTTATGGATATGGATATACTATTAAGGCCTGCGGCTACCGCCATCCTGACCATGCACGGACTTGACCCGGATGACCGCGATTCTGATGAGTATAAACGCTTATGCCGCGATTTGGGCTACCGGATTACGATGGATGCCGCGCTTGATAACATCGGCCTGTCCGCTGATATTTATGTGGTTGGTCCCTTTACCAAGGAAGCCGCCGACCCGGAATGGATCGGAGCTGAGCTGCGCCGGATCGGCAGAACACTGCAGGAGGTTGATGTAAAAGTAGTGCTAGTCACACTGGCGGACGAAGCGCTGTTCCGCGAGCGGATTACCGGCCGGAACTCCCCGCTGGACGGCTGGAAATTCCGGAACTGGGAGCAGTTCCGCACCGCCTTCAGCCCCCGTACAGTCGCCTGGCCGCTGCCGGAAGCAAGTGTAACGGTCATTGACAATTCGAGTCCTGAGCTGGAAGTGACTGTGGGCAAAGTAGAGCAGTTTATCTACGGGAATGAGCCTGGATGAACTCAGTGCCGCCTATTTTTTTCGTCTTCGTGCCCGTTAAGCCGAGGCCGCATAAAATAGCTTCAAGATTATAAGGGGATGGCGGGATGAATAATGGAAGAAATGAGCGGAAAGGCTAAACCGGCAGACACAAATCTATGTGCATCCGGTTTTTACCAGGACGCATGGGAATGGGAGGCTTCGGCTTCCTCCGGAGACGAGCTCAGGCTTACCTCTTTCGATTTTGGCGAAACCGCTGAATACGAGGCCCCCAAAACGGTTGAAACGGAATTTCACCCGTACTTAAAATCCTATTCCCTTCAACCTGAAGGCGGTTATATTGCATACATTCCGGATGGGCGTGTCTGGGGACCCTCCGGTTCTATCCTGACACCTGAAGATAAGCTGATCTACGACCTTTCTCAGGAATACGATGGACAACTAAACAGAATGCTGACAGCCGAGGAACACCCGGCTTTGCACCGCCAGAAGGCCCGGGAGCATTACAACCTTCAGGGGACGGCTGCCGCGTTGACTTTTTGCGGGAGTCATAATTATTTTCATTGGTTATATGATGTGCTGCCGCGTCTGGGTATGCTTAGAATTCTAAATTGCCCTTTTCAAACCCTGATTATGAACCCGAATCCTTATGGAACTTTCGTAGAGGAGACGTTAACTATGTTTGGCGTAGCGGAATCGTCCGTAATCCGTACCGGCGGTGACCGGCAAATTCAGGCCGAGCTGCTGGTGGTGCCTTCCCTGATGATGAATTCCCATTACCCGCCCTGGGCCACTGCTACCCTACGGAGGTTCATGCTGCCCGGACGGGACACCACACTCAATTCTCCGGGCCGCATTTTTATCTCCCGGTGTAAGGCCTCTTCCCGCCGGATCACAAATGAGAATGAAGTAATCCGTTATTTAGAGTCATACGGCTTCGTACCAGTTCGTCTGGAGGATTGGACCGTAGCCCAGCAAATTCAGCTGTTTGCTTCTGCCGAAGCAATTGTCTCGCCGCATGGTGCCGGCTTGTCCAATCTTGCTTTCTGCATGAAGGGAACCGTTGTTGTCGAAATTTTTCATAGACAGCATGTAGTGCCTACTTACTGGATGATCAGCAACCACAACAAACTTGATTACTATATGATGTACGGGCAGGCTGACGAGACGGTACAGGACCGTTTTTCGGGCTTTGCGGACTTCTCGGTGGATCTGAATCTGCTGAAGCAAACGCTGGGTTTAGCCGGGATAGACCAGCAACATGTGTCATTCGAAAAAACCATTCAATAGCGCAGATGTAATATCATTCCTGTTGCATTCGCAACGCATCTGAAATATATTGAATGTATAAATAGTTGACCCCTCAATTATTGACGGATCAAATAAAAATATAAACCTCAAGGAGAGAACCAGCATGAAAGAATTCCAGCAAACCAATGATTTCAATGAGATTGTTTATGGACGCCGTTCCATCAAAACCTATGATCCCTCTGTGAAAATCAGCAGAGAAGAAATGTCAGAAATTCTGAAGGAAGCCAGCACAGCTCCTTCGTCTATCAATATGCAGCCATGGCGCTTCCTGGTGATTGACAGTGAAGAAGGCAAGCAAAAGCTCGCTCCCCTCTCGCGTTTCAATAAGGACAAAGTTCTTCAGGCCTCTGCTGTCATTGCAGTCTTTGGAGACATGAACAATTTCGATTACTCAGAAGAAATTTATAGCAAAGCGGTTGAACTCGGCTATATGCCGCAAGATGTTAAAGAATATCAGCTGAATGCCTTTAAGCCGCTGTATTCGCAGATTAGCGATCAGGATATGCGCGATATTATTCTGCTCGATGCCGGCCTGGTGTCCATGCAGCTGATGCTGGTTGCGCGTGCGCACGGGTATGATACGAATCCGATCGGCGGCTATGAGAAGGACCAGATCGCTGAAGCTTTCGGTATGGACAAAGAGCGCTATCTGCCGGTTATGCTGCTGACCATCGGTAAGGCTGCCAGTGAGGGCTTCAATTCTTACCGTCTGCCAGTTGACCAAACAACGGTTTGGGCTTAAGGTAAACATTATCTGCTTACTTGAATAGCTATTGCAGAAGACGGAGAACAGCTCCGTCTTCTTTTAACATTACATCAAGGAGGGAAACATCATGAATTGTTCAATGGAACAAGAAGCTGTATTGTACCTGCTCAAAAAAATGAGTAACGAGCTCAGCCCGAAGTTCGAGCGCTGCACCGGCATCGGCTCTTCCAGGTACGATCTGCTGTATCAGCTATATCTCGCGGATGAAGTAACCCAGAGTGATCTGCAAAAGGCCATTCACATCGACAGCGCTGCAATTACCCGTCACCTAAAGCAGCTCGAGGCGGAAGGCATGGTGACCAGAAGACGCAATCCGGTAGATCAGCGGGTGACTTTTGTGCGGCTGACTGAGGAATGCCGGAGCCTTATTGTAAACTTTAACAAGGAACGGACCCAATTTATCCAGCAGCTGCTTAACGGCTTCAGTGAACAGGAGACGAATCTGCTGACAGACATGCTCACCAGGCTGCATTACAATCTGAAGGATCTTTAGTTAACCGCGTTTGGCGGCTTGCATCAGCTCTTCAAGATTCTGCTTCTTCTCCCCTTCAGCCTTCTCAGCAAGCTTCTTCAGCTTATCCTTACCGCCCCAAATCAGGTATACAAGATGCTCCGCCTGGTAGTACTGGAGGCTGCGGACCTGACTCAGCAGCAGTCTGAGCAGCTGTTCATCCTCAATCTCTTTCATCATCTTTAGCTTTAATGAATCCGTACTATACAGCATACACGTCACGAGTGTAGGAAGAGTCTCCATGTTAATGCCGTAATGCCCATACAATGCTGCTGTGAACCCATTCTGGACCGACTGATGTTCAATGTCTATCTTCTCCATGTACTCTCTGACCAACGGGAAATATGCACTGTCTGTGAGACCAAGCCCAAAGACCGCATAGCTGCCCGGCATGCAGCATTTCTCCCCTTCCGTATCCGAATACCATTCGAAGGTTTCCATGGCAGCCCTGGCGTACTCTTCCAGCAACGGGTGGACCTCCGGATATTCAAGCGCATTCGCAAAAAAACGGTGTGTACCCGATTTGGCCAGTCCCTTGAGCGGCAGCCAGCGCTTAACTGCGGATTTCAGCTTAATCTGATAGCTATTTGGAAAACCCTGTTCAAGCAGCTTGATCAGAAACCGGAGCGCCTGACCGTAGCTCTCCCCTGACTCCTGCTTCATATGGATACTTACCTCAGCAAACACATCATTAACTGTACATTCCACCCGTTCATTCCTCAGTCTGGTAATATCCACAGGCAGCACACCGCTGCCCTCGCGGATCAGCTGTTCAGCCCGGGTGCTGCCGAGGGCAGTCAGGCAATTCAGGAAGGTGAGCCCCGTACTTCTGCTGTAAGAAGGCTCATATCTTAGGATGTTTACTGCACCATAGATCACCAGCTTCACGGCTTCTTGTCCGCTCCCGCTCTCCTCCAGCACGGCACCGCTCTTCTTCTTATATTCTTTCTGCCATTCGCTGCCGGTGAGCTCAAAGTATCTTGGCAGCCACTGCTCCTCAACCCAATTTTTTAGGGCCACGGTCAGTGTATTGCGGTGCTCTGCAAGATGCTTGCTTCCCTTATTCAGCTCTTGTATCCGCTCATACAGACCAATGATTCTGCCGGAATCCAAGACGGGATACAATTCTTCATCCAGCAGATGCCGGGCCAAGAAAAACGTTTCTAACGGTTTGGTCGGATATTTGCCGGCTTCGAGCTTGCTGGAGATATAGGAGCTGATCCGCTCCAGCAGCAGCTGCTTCTTCGCCTCGTCCATATATTTGAGAATAGGCACTTTGACAGTGCCGCCGCTTACTACTTGGAAGTTTCCTTCAAAATCAAACCGGTAGTCCAGTACTGCCGGAGGGAGTGCCTTTAATTTATGCTGCATATAGTGAGCCAGCTCAGGAACGATCTGCTCCCGCACCTGCTCCTCTGTAAGCCCGCCGTTGGTGCTCAGCCTGCTTTTGCCCGGCATAGATAAATCCAGCGGGTAATCCGTCACATCCACTCTGCCACCCTCATATTTAAGGAGCGCGTACCCGTGAACTCCCGCCTGAAGCGTTGTGCGTTTTATAATCTTCTCAGCGTCCTTATCGTTGATATATGCAATCCACTTGTCTATTTCCTGCTTCATTTCTTCAATAACGGGTTCCAGTGAATCATCCATAGCATTTCCTGCTCCTTTACACAGCAATATCGGTAGTGAGTTTTCGAGCCTACTCTATTAATAATTACATTGAATTCTCCTCCACTTAGCTAGCGCTTGAAGTGGCGGATTCTTGCGAACAGAAGAGTAACCTCTTCTTATTTAGCAAGCGATTCCTGCGTTCCCGCAGTTCTATCATTTGGATAGGTGGCGGTTAAACCGCTACTTGTGCAATATTATGAGCGGCGTTTTCATCACGGTCATGAAGCGTACCGCAAGCGTTGCACGTCCATTCCCGAACCGCAAGATTCTTTACTTCCGGGTGGATCGTGCCACACACGTGACACTGCTGACTGGTCGGTTCGAACGTATCGGCGATCCGAAGGGTTCGTCCATACCAAAGGGCTTTGTACGTCAGTTGCCGTACCCACTCCCCCCAAGACGCATCCGCGATGGATTTTGAAAGCTTGGGATTCTGAATCATATTCGCGACACGCAGATGTTCGATACTAATCGTTTGGTTTTCACGGATCAGTTTCGTTGTCAGTTGGTGGAGAAAATCATTTCGTTTATTCGCAATACGTTCGTGAATGCGAGCGACATGCTGCTTCGCTTTCTTCCAGTTGGAGCCGCCCGGAGTACGCCGAGCCATCCGCCGCTGCCAAAGCGCCAGCTTTTTCTCATATTGGCGGTAAAAGCGGGGATTGGCATACCGTTCACCATTCGAGCTTACAGCATACTCTTTCAAACCCAGATCGATTCCGATATGTGCGTCCACTTGCGGCAGTGGGTTCTTTTCAACTTCGCAACCAAGCGAAACGAAAAATTTCCCGCTGGCGTTTTGACGCACGGTAGCAGACAATATCCGGCTCCCAGCTTCCGGGAGTTTGCAAAACGCATCCAGCCGAGTTTTGGGAGCTTCAAGCGACTCCCCTCAATGGCGATATTCCCGTTCGTGAATTTGGTCGTGTAACTTTGAACCGGATGCTTCCGGCTCTTAAAGCGTGGCACTTGATTTTGCTTTTTGAAAAAGCGATCAAAGCTATCCGCCACATGACGGGCAGCCGACTGCAAAGCGATGCTATCGACTTCTTTCAGCCAGTCGTATTGTGCTTTTAGTGCAGGGAGTTTTGTCGCATAAGCGTGATAGGACAAGCCTTTTCCCGTTTCCGCATAGCTTTGATTCCAAGTGTCCAAAAAGGTATTGAACACAAAGCGGCAGCAGCCAAACATACGCCTTATGAGTTGCTGTTGTTCCGGTGTGGGGTAGATCCGGTATTTATAGGCTTGATGTATCAGCATGTGCGACACCTCATTTTTGGTAATATTATTCATATTATAGCACATGTGTTCGGGTTTAGGTCCAAATACCGCAGATTCATCCCCACCCTATCGAGGGTGGAGTATTCTCAGCTTTTTTAGATAAATAGTACAGTAACCTTACATACTGTTCAAATTTGCTCCAAAAAAGGAATGGCCAGCTCTGCTATCCGCTGAAAGCCTATCTGGTTAGCTGGTTACTCTGGCTGATGCAGAGTGAAGCTGTTTATCTATATAGATTAAACTAATAATATTGCTGTTTTGGAATTGCATGTGACTCCAGAGAATGTTTGGACTTCCAGCCGCTGCCCTTCTGCAGATTTCTTGATTTATACCGTTTTTAACGGTTGAAATCCGCAGACTGCCTATGCTTCCGGAGCTAGCTTTTCTACGAAAAGCTTTTAGGCGGTCGCTACCGCTCCTCCAGTTCCAAAATTCCCCTCCGCCACTTTTCCCTTAACGTAAATTCCTAAGTTCAATCTATATAGAGTGAAAAGTCAAAGAGCAGCCCCCGGCTGCTCTTCTTTTAATGACAATCATATAGTTCCTTTTACGATTCCGTAGTAATGCTTATCATCATATTCTCCAGTATCGCTATAATAGTAACTTTCTTTATGTGTACCTTCAAACTGCATGTGAGCTTTCTGCATCACCTTTCCAGATACCTCATTCTGCCCGCGGTGATATGCCTGCAGCCGGTGCAGTGGAGTATGGGAAAAGGTATACTGTATTACTGCTATTAAAGCCTCAGTGGCATACCCTGTATTCTGATACGGCCGGCCGATACAGTATTCGATTTCTGCAAGACGATGGTCCGTGTCAACCTGACAAAAGGCGATTTGTCCAATACATTCCTCATGTTCTTTAAGTATGATTGCCCACCGGTAAAAATCATTTCTATTATAGGACAACACCCATTGGTGCAGTAACTCTTCTACTAAAGCTATACTACTATAAACAGGTTCACCGTAATTGCTTTGGACATCTATGTCATTGATCCAGTTAGCATGCATACTCGGGGCATCTTCCATTTTAAATGGTCTTAGCTTTAACCTTACAGTATCTATGGTTTCAGTTGCCGCCCGCAATGAATTCCCTCCATCAGCACATGATTATTCTGAAGATACCTTCAGTTTACCGGCAGATTATAAAAGCGGCCATACACTAAACTGCACTATATTTAGATTTCCATGTTTGCACTATTCCACAGACACACTCGCATCCCAGGCCTCCCCGTTCAGCTCACCGTTAATCATAATAGCGGTCAGTGCGCCGGAAGCAGCTGCGGCAATGGCCTGATACTTCTCAGAGGCGGCATCACCGGCAGAGAAAACCCCGGGAATGTTTGTTTTTCCATAATCATCTATCACTACACTGCCCACTTCATTCATCTCACAGCCTAAGGCCTGAGGGAGATCCGAGCCCCTTGTCAGCTTGGGAGCGAAGAATATACCCTCGCACGGCAGCCGCGTTCCATCCGCCAAAATAACCTGCCGCACCATTCCCTCTTCCGATTCTATCGTTTCTATTGCTGCTTCATGCACCAGCACTCCATGCTGCGCCAGCTCCCCGCGTTCTTCACCAGACAGCTCCGCCGGCCCGTTGGTACAAATGCTGTAATCCTTCGTCCAGCCGGAGATTACTTTAGCCAAATGTAGCGCATGGGCTCCAGTTACGATAAGGACAAGCTTCTTGTCCCGCAGCTCCCAGCCGTCACAATACGGGCAGACAAAGGCGCTTTTGCCATAGACCTCAGCGAGTCCGTCAACGGACAGCGGAAGATCTTTTTTTCCAACAGCAAAAAGCAGCTTCTTACCAAGATACACAGCTCCTGAAGCCGTTGTAATTTCAAAAGCCCCATCCTTCCCTGTAACGGCAGAAGCAGTATCACTGACACGGCTCACTGACGGATAAGCAGCCAGCTCCTCATGCGCCGCCTTTCGGAACTCACGCGGACTGGCTCCGTCTCTTGTAAGAAAGCCGTGCGTTTCGCGGGTAACGATATTTCTCGGCTGCAGATCGTCAATCACAATAACAGATTTCCGTGCCCTCCCCAGAACCAATGCTGCATTTAGACCCGCCGGACCTCCGCCGATAATTACCACATCTGCTTTTTTGTTCATTTATACCACCCTTTCCGGAGTTATAATGTCCGTTATTATAAAAAGCTATCCCGGACTCTTTATATCTACGATAACCGCAACAGGTATTTAAAGCAAGTCTTTTTCTTGCACCGTAGTGTATAATTTATCCGTATAACCGTTGAAAGGAGCTGATGATATGGCACTTGGAATAATATTGCTTATCCTTGGTATTGGATCGATCGTATTTGGCTTATATATCCGCAAGCACCCTGACTATGCCTGGAAAATGAGTGAAGCCTGGAAGGTACAAGGGGATTCCGAGCCCAGCAGCAGTTATATCAGTCTTATGACCTTCAGGGGGGCTGTAGGCATCTGGATCGGAGCATTTTTCATAATATTTGGCCTGCTTCAGTTTCTCTAACCTGCCAAGGCACGCTCTGCTGTCCACCCCGGACTATGCGGAACGTGCCTTTTTCCTATCACCCTTTATCCAGCCCGTGCAGCTGCTTGAACTGCTCCGGCTGCATCCCCGTCAAACGCTTGAATACTGCGCAGAAGTAACTTGCATTCTCGAAGCCGGTCAGCTGGGCAATCTCATACAGCTTTTTCTCCCGCTGCTGGAACATCAGCTGCTTACTGCGGTTAATGCGCTGCTTGTTAATATAGGTCACCGGCCGGTCATGAACCGTCCGCTGGAACAGCCGGCACAGGTATTGCGGGGAAACTGAAATCACCTCGGCCAGCTCCTTAAGGGGCAATGCCCGGTGCAGCTGCAGCTCAATATGCTCAAGCACCGGCTTGATCCGCACTAGCTCATCCTCCTCGCTGGCAGGCGGAAGATTCCGCTTCAGGTCGAGCAGCATCGCATACAGCAGCTTGGAACGCTCCAGATTGTTGTCCAGATCATTGGCATCCGGCAGCTTAAGCAGCTCATGAAACGGAGCCAGCAGCTCTGCATCCCTTAATTTGCGCACTCCTGTCTCCCGGATACCTGCATAAGAGAGCATACCTCCCGCCTCTCTCCCGTTAAAAGATATCCATGCCAGCTCCCATTCCCGGCTGATTGGCGTGTAGGAATGAGGAACATCCGGGAAAGTGAAGAATATCTCGCCGGGTCCGACCACATACCGCTTATCTCCGACTGCCAGCTCCCCTTTGCCGCTCAGCACCTGATGCAGCTGGTAATCGGGAAATCCGGCAGAACGGGCCGTTTCTTCCTGATGCTCCCAGTATCCAATCGTTGTAGCGTACAGCGGCAGCTGAAGCGTATCATCCACCGCGCAGAACACCATCATGCTCTCCATCGTTATCCACCTGTTTCATATTTTATTATTAGACACTAATATCCTTTTATATCATATAGTCTTTTGGCGTTCTATAATATGAATATAACAATACAAGGAGATGTTAATGTGCGCAAGAAGCTAGACTATCAACCACCAGCCAACGGTTATCCCGAATGGAATAACAATCCCGAAATCTTCCAGCTGAACCGCCTGCCGGCTCATGCCTCTATGATCTCCTATACGACTGTAGAGCAGGCACTTCAAGGCGAATTTGCGGCATCACCTAACTATCATTCCCTTAACGGCAGCTGGAAGTTTGCTTTTGCAGAGACTCCGGAGCAGCGCATTAAGGATTTCTATACCTTGGAATATGATAACAGCAGCTGGGCTGAGATTCCTGTGCCTTCCCACTGGCAGTTCCAGGGCTATGACTACCCTCAATATACCAATGTCCGTTACCCGTGGGCCGTTTCCGAGCCTGACTTGAAGCCGCCGTTTGCACCTACCAAGTACAATCCGGTCGGCTCTTACACTCGTACGTTTACAATGCCTGAAGGCTGGGCAGGACAGCCAGTATTCATCAGCTTCCAAGGGGTGGAAGCCGCTTTCTATGTATGGGTGAACGGTGAGCTGGTCGGCTACGGCGAAGACACCTTTACTCCATCGGAATATGATCTTACCCCTTATCTGCGGGAAGGTGAGAACAAGCTCGCTGTAGAAGTCTACCGCTGGTGTGATGCAAGCTGGCTGGAGGATCAGGATTTCTGGCGGCTGAGCGGGATTTTCCGCGATGTCTACTTGTATACTACTCCTCAGGTTCATCTTACTGACTTTTCTGTAGTAACAGAGCTTGACGCAGCATTCACAGATGCCGAGCTGAAGGTGAAGCTCCAGCTGGAGAATTATTTTAACAGCGAAGCTAGTCCTTATTCGGTTGAAGTACAGCTCTATGACGCACAAAAGCAGCCGCTTTGGGAGCAGCCGCTGTCTGCCGCTGTTACTTTTAACGGATCAGATGTTCAGGAGATCCAGCTAAGCCGGCATATCGTAAGCCCTGAGAAATGGAGTGCCGAGAAGCCTAACCTGTACACTGCAGTCATCAGCGTTATCGACGATCAGCAGCGTGTGCTGGAGCTGGTCAGCAGCAGAGTCGGCTTCCGTACCTTTGAAATTACAGACGGCCTGATGAAAATCAACGGCAAGCGCATCGTCATGAAGGGCACCAACCGCCATGAATTCTCCTGTGACACCGGACGCGCCCTCTCCAAAGAGGATATGATCCGTGATATCCACCTGATGAAATCCCATAATATCAACTCTGTGCGTACCTCCCACTATCCGAACCAGTCCATCTGGTATGAGCTGTGTGATGAATACGGCTTATATGTAATCGATGAGACCAATCTGGAGACCCACGGCTCCTGGAAATACGGGCAGGAAGAGCTGGTAGAAACGAACGTTCCGGCAAGCAGACCGGAATGGCGGGCTAATGTTATCGACCGTTGTAATGCCATGATGCAGCGTGACAAAAATCATCCGTCTGTTATCATCTGGTCACTGGGCAATGAGTCCTTCGGCGGTGACAATTTCATTGCTATGCATGACTACCTGAGAGAAGCAGATCCGACCCGTCCGGTGCATTATGAGGGGATTTTCCACTACAGACCTTCTGAGGCAGCCAGTGACATCGAATCTACGATGTACATCCGTCCGCATGAAGTTGAGCACTATGCCAAAAACAATCCGAAAAAGCCTTACATTCTCTGCGAGTACAGCCATGCAATGGGTAACTCCTGCGGCGGGCTGCACCTTTACACAGAGCTGTTCGATCAATTCGACATCATCCAGGGCGGATTCATCTGGGACTGGGTGGATCAGGCGATCCGGACCAAAACGGCTGACGGAGTCGAGTATCTGGCCTACGGTGGTGATTTCGGCGAAACACCGCATGACGGCAACTTTAGCGGAAACGGACTGCTGTTCGCTGACCGTGCGGTAACCCCGAAATTGCTTGAGGTTAAAAAATGCTATCAGTACATCAAGCTGACTGCCCTTGATCTGCAAAAAGGCAGCTTCCAGATCAAGAACAACTACCTCTTCAGCGATCTGAGTGAATATCAGCTGCAGTGGAATGTATCCCTGAACGGTGAAACGGCTCAGCAAGGCACTCTGCAGGTAGCGGCAGCACCGGGTGAAACCATTGAAGTATCCGTTCCTTATGAAGCCAGCGATCTGCTGAACGATAAGGAAGCTGTATTGACCCTCTCCTTCACACAGGCTGAAGCTACAGCCTGGTCAGAAGCAGGTCATGAAATTGCCTGGGAGCAGTTCGTCCTGGTGCCATGGATTGCCTCCAGCCGGACAAATGCCGGCGGGTCCCTGCAGGTGACTGAGCAGGATGATAACGTTACGGTATCCGGAGAAGCCTTCTCTGTCTCCTTTAATACAACAAGCGGAGAGCTTTACTCCTATGTAACTAACGGCAAGGAGCAGCTTCTGCAGCCGGCCAGAACTAATTTCTGGAGAGCGGTGACCGACAACGATCTGGGTAACGGCCTCGACAAACGCAGTGCTGTCTGGAAAGAAGCTTCAAGCAGTCAAAGCCTGATCAGCTTCAGCTTCGAGGCTCAGGACAACCGCTGCACCATCTCTGCAGACTACGTGCTGTTCACTGGCCCGGATTCCATTCTGCGCGTGAAATACGATGTCCGCAGTGACGGCTCTGTAGAAATCAGCCAGGAGCTGAACCCGGGCAGCAGCAGCCTGCCTGAGCTTCCGGAATTCGGTATGATGTTTGTGCTGGACGGCGGACTTGATACGATTTCCTGGTACGGCCGCGGCCCGCATGAGAACCATTGGGACCGTAACACCAGTGCAGCTGTCGGCAGCTATAGCGGCAAGGTGAGTGACCAGTTCACCCCTTATCTGCGTCCGCAGGAATCCGGCAACAAAACCGATGTCAGATTCGCTTCACTGACTAACGGTGCAGACGGCAAGGGCTTCAAGATTGATGCTCCTTCCCTGTTCGAGCTTAACGCTATGCCTTGGACCCCGGATGAGCTTGAAGCAAGCGATCACGTCTATAAGCTGCCTGCCTCAGATAAAACCGTACTGCGTGTGAACTACAAGCAGATGGGTATCGGCGGCGATGACAGCTGGGGAGCACCGATTCACAAGGAATTCATGCTACCGGCTAACCGGCCATACTTCTTCCGGTTTACGATTGCACCTAAATAAGCTGTATCGTTAGTTAGCGGGGAGCCTGCATTATGCAGGCTCTCCTTTTTGCTGTCCGCGCAGCGCCGCAGCTTAGAACCAAATAGGCGGATGTACCATAGGATAGGGTATTAATGTTCGAGGGGGATTTTTTGATGCATGCTTACGGGGGCTTCAGCCCTTATGCCGCTGCTAATGCTCACGGCAATTCGCACTGTTTTCCGTCTTATTACGGTCCTCAGCTTGTCTGCCTGACCCATGCCCAGGTCGCTTTCAAGAACCTGACACGCACCCTGTGGGAGCAGCATGTCGCCTGGACCCGCATGGCCATAACCAGCCTTGTATTCGGATTACCTGATACAGACTTTGTAGTTGCCAGACTGCTGCAGAATCCGGTGGATATGGGCAATTCGATACGTCCTTTTTACGGGGATGCTGCTGCTAATACGTACAGTGCGCTGATCAAGGAGCATCTGGTAATCGCCGCTGACCTGATCAAAGCAGCCAAAGCAGGAGATTCAGCAGCCGCAGCTGCTGCGGAAAAACGCTGGTATGCAAATGCTGACCACATTATGGATTTCCTCACTCAGCTGAACCCCTATTTTCCCAAAGAGCAATTCCGGAAAATGTTCTATGAGCACCTTGCAATGACCAAAGAGGAAGCTGTGACGATGCTGAATAAAGATTATACTGCCAGCATCCGGCTGTACGACCGGATTGAACAGGAAGCGTTGATGATGGCGGATATCCTCTGGAGATATCTGTACGTGTGCTGATGCACCCTAAGCAAAAACCTCCCGGAATCGTATTCCAGGGAGGTTTTTCCGGTATTATTTTACCCAGACATCCTTATAGTTGATCTTTCCCCAGGCATTTAGGGCTATGCCGTTAAGAGAGCTGTCGTAGCCGACCTCCTGGACACTGTGGTATACAAACAGCACATTCAGCTGCCGCTTCAGCTCCTCCTCAACTGCTCTAAGCACAATCAGCTGCTTGTCTTCGCCGGTTTCAGCCAAAGCATCTGCGAGCATGGCATCCATTGCAGCCCTGAGCGAACTCTGCAGATGATTGCGGATATACCCGTGTTTAGAGCGGTACATTTCTATTAAGGTGATCACTGGCTGATCTCCCAGTACTTCTCCGGCATAGATCATATCCGCCTGGAGGATCACTTCTGCCTGTGACAGCTCCCGGATCGGCAGGACAGTCAGTTCGATATGCACCCCTATTTGGCTGCATGCCTTCATAATCCAGCGGGCATCCTCCTCATTACTATAATATTCATAGGTATAGAGCTGCAGCGCTTCTCCGCTATAGGAGGATTGTTCAATGCATTTTCTTGCTGCTGCTATTGATATACCGCTGCCGTAACCAGCATCATAATAGCTTGGATCAAATCCTGATGAGGGCTTAGTTCTTCTTCCTTTCAGCGCCCGGATCATTTGCTCACGGCTAAGAGCCAGATGTATAGCCTTACGCAGACTATAATCCTGAAGAATGCCTAGCTTAGAGAGGTTGAAGGTAAGCACTGTGCTGCCCGCTTCCAGCTGATTCAATGTTTGTTCGGCTTCCCCCTTATCCATCGCTTCAAAATACAGCAGCTGCGGTTGTCCGGAGGGCTGTGTATGCCGCAGCTCCTCCTCATAATCAGGCCAGACCCACATTTCAACGGCATCCAAAAAAGGCCGGCCGGCAAAATAATGCTCATTGGCGTCCATGATCAGCATTGACTCTGTATTGCTCCGCATACTGAACGGTCCGGTGCCCACCGGCAGCCGGGCAAAGTTACGTCTGGCCTCCAGCTGCTCCAGATCATCCGGCACAATCGAGAATCGTTCTGATGCAATAAAATGGGCAAAAAGCGCATTGCTGTTCCGCAGCTCAAAGCTGACAGTGTACGAACTGGTTACCTCTACAGACTGTAGACTGTTAATCAGCCAATCCTCTCCGTTCCACTGCCGGATCCTGTCAAAGGTATACTGTACATCCTCCGCCTTAAACGCTTTGCCGTGATGAAACAGCACCCCTTTCCGCAGATAAAAGGTCCAGCGTTTGAATGCTTCATCATGCTCCCATTGATGAGCCAGTCCAGGCTTCAGCTCGTTGCCGGACCGATCATATCGTGTCAGGGTATCGAACAGCTGGCTGATTATATGCGCCTCTGTACGCCGCACTACCTTCATTGGGTCCAAATCCGGGACAGGCCTGTAAAACGGATAGCGCAAAATATCCTGCTCACTCCGCTCCTTCTGCACACCGAACCTGTTCCCCAGCCATGTATGAAATTCAGCATGCACCGACTCCCGCCCACTCGCCTGTATACATGCAAAGGCTTCACTTAGCTGCCCTTTTTGACTTAAGCTTTGCGCCCTCGCCAGAATCAGCTCCTCTTTATTGCGCAGCAAGGCCATCTGTGAGGAATTGCCTCTCCCCAGCCCGGATTTCCAGTTAATGAAGTGCTGCTCTTTAAGCTTTTGGATCAGAAGCTGCGCATTACGGCGGGTGCAGTCAAAGACTAATGCAAGCTCATCTATCGTAACCGGAAACCATTCGCCGTCAGCTTGTGCAGGAAAACGGTCTTTCAGCTGCAGATAATATTCCTCTATATCCAAATCTGCTCCTCCTCTAAAAGGCGAAAGGGTGGAATTTATGTTTCTATTTTTGTTCCACTTTTGTAACAGTATAATTTGAGGCAACCCGTTTAGTAAAGAGGAGTGAGTAATGAATATGATCAATCCAACCATTCAGACAGAACCGGTAGCCCCCTCAATCTGGCGTAGCCCGGCCTTTATGATTCTGCTTGGCGCCGGGGCCGTTATGGCCTTGGGAAACAAAATTTACGAGCTTGCGCTCCCCCTGATTCTCTACGACTTCACTAAATCCTCCGTAATTATGTCCGCGATGCGCGGGATTGAGTTTCTGCCGAACCTGCTGCTGGCGATGTTCATCGGTGTAATCGTCGACAGGGTACATAAGAAAAGATGGTCTTTAACCGCCATTCTGCTGCAGATTGTTATTCTTGCTGTGTTGTATCTTGCGATTGAAAACGGGTACCAGGCTGCGCCTATGTTTTATGTGGCCGGCTTTATGCTAATGACGTTCGGCTATGCCTATTCCAATGCCCGGGTAGCTATGGTCAAGCATTCCCTTCCCCAGGCGTTATTAACGCCTGCGAATGCCTCCTATAATTTCGTCACAACCTTTATCAGCATTGCCGGTCCGGTATTGAGCGGATTTCTGCTGATGCTGCCGAAAATGCATGAAGCCCTGCTGCTTACTGCAGTTGCATTCAGTCTGGCGTTCGTAACCTTAAGCTTTATCAGAACCAATGAGCCTGTACGAGCTGCGGCCGGCAGCAGAGAGGGCTTCTGGAAGGAGCTGCGGGCAGGCTGGACCGAGCTGCGCAGCAACCGCCTGCTGCTGTCGATGAGCATTGCCGTGGTATTCCTGAACAGTACATCGGGTATGGTGGATACCACTATTATTTTCTTCGCCAAGGATGAACTAATGCTGAGCAACCTTGAGCTGGGTATTGTATTCTCAGCTGCAGGGCTCGGCGGACTGGCCGGAAGCCTGCTGATTGTTAAATTGCGGACTCTGTTTCCGGTTGGGCGCTTAATCACGCTGTCATGCTTATTTACCGGCCTGACAAGCATCCTGTTCTATATGTCGCATTCCGTATATCTGCTCGCCGGAGGCCTGTTCCTCTACGGCTGCTTCGAGACCATTAGTACAGTCAGCATCTGGACGTTCCGCCAGGAGACAACACCTTACCATCTTATTGGCCGGGTAAGCGGCATTACCGGTTCCATCTTTAAGCTGGGTATGCCGTTTGCGATCGTAGCCTCCGGCTGGATCTCAGAGCTGTCAGGCCCGCGTACCGTGTTCCTGATCACCATTGCAGCTAATCTGCTGATTTTCTGCGGCTGCCTGTTGAGTCCCCTGTGGAGACAGCGCGAATCCAGTTAAAAAGGATGCGTAAAAACGGCGTCCATTCTGCTTCTTAGAATGGACGCCGTCTTATTTTCACAAATTATTCTGCTGTGGGTCGCGGGCCGAAATAAGCTTAATATTCACCTGCGTCTGCCCTCTAATCCGGCGGTCTTGGTCAACCTTTTGAATGCGGCAATAACAATCATTCCGGCGACGATACCCGCGGAGTCATTGACCATATCGTATATTCTCCCGTCCCGCCCGAAATAGAGCTGGAAAATTTCAGTGGATACAGCGAACACTATAGACCAAACAATACTTTTTATGTAGCTTTTATTAATCCGGTAGAGCAGCATTCCGAAGATTGCAAACCCTACAAAGTGGCCAATTTTGCGGGTGATAAAGAGTTTAGTATACCTTATATCCATCTGGAGCAGGTTGTAAAAATCCGGATCCGGGGTCAAGTTAAAATAAGGCATTACCCCTTTACTCCAAAAGCTTGAATCAGCGGCACAGGTGAAAATGAACAGGACAATACCCCAAAGAAACAGCATTACAACTTTCATAGTAATCCTACTTTCTGATGCGTGTTAGAACAGATATAGTAGCTATTATAGCCTTCTGCGGGCAGCAGAAGCAATTTTAAAGGCTTTTTGCATAATCCCAGATAAGCTCTTCGCGTTATCTCAGGCAAGCTGCTCTACATCCATATGAAGTGGCAGGTTTCCGCCGGGGCTTTTGAACATAGAGTTACAGCTTGGCTTAATCAGATCAACGCTGCGGCCGAAACACCACCGCTAATCGTTAATGTTGGGCATGGGTTTTTTGAGCTGAATTGCGATAACCCGTTACTGGAGGCTTTAAACCGTGCTAATGTGCAAAAGCATCTGGTCATTCTCTGGATGACTGAGCTCACCGATTATGACCGGTTCCGGGACGAGTACGCAGCCTATATGTAGCTATGCTGATTTTGACTTAAACCGTTCTTGCCATAGTATTCTGCACCACCCTCCTTTATCATTTCAGATATGAGGCCTTAATTCAAATTGAAAGGTGCGTGTATGATGAATTACGGCAGTACAGCCTGTGCACTGGAATATGCGGGGCGGGGAGCTATTAGTGAATGGGTTCAGCTATTTCTGAGGAATGACGGGAAAAACGTGGTGTTTGCTGACGGATTGCTGCTTGAACCAAGATATTACGCGGGACCCGTCCAGACCGACATTTCGTTGTTCGGAATCGAGGAAGGTGCCCCTTCCTATGTGAAGGGAGCTGATGAGATCGAATATTTTTTCCAGGTGGTTGAAGGGATGAAACGAATTTGGGCAGATTGGGATTTCCCTCCGCTCATTGTCAACTATTGCGGCGGCAGGTTCGAGATCAATGACGGACGACACCGGAATGTAGCTTTACACCAGATGGGCATTAAGCTTGCACCTGATATATTTTGGACCAGCTCTGAGGAAGATCGCGACTATATCTTGGAGTACATAAGGAGATGTTCATAATGGATCATAAACTGCCGTTGTTTATTGTTACCGGAGCAAGCGGAACAGGTAAGACAACCGTGATGCATGAGTTAAGAACATTGATGCCTGAATTCGACGTGCTCAGCACGGACCATGATAATTTCGGGTCCACCGCAGCAAAGCTTGAATATCAGGACAGATATAATTTGCTGCTGCATTTTGCGAATGCGGTAGCCAAATCCGGGAGAGGCACCATTATCTGCGGGACGTTCATGACCTGGGATGCCGAGAAATGTGATACCTATGGCAGCTTCAGTGAGCTCTGCTTCATTAACCTGCATTGTGATGACTGCACCCGCAACGCCCGGCTTCGCAGCCGTGAGGATCATGCCATGTGGACGGATGATATGCTGAGGCAGCATGAGGATTTTGCACGGTGGCTCCTCGACCATGCGGAGACCGATTACAATCCGCCGATGCCGGTTATCGATACCTCCAAGACCCCGCCCAATCAGGTGGCTGAACAAATTAGAGAGTATGTCCTGTCCAGGTGGAATAAGCGGACCCGCAAAACTCCGGATGAGGGCAATATACCGTTTGAATAAAAAAAGAAACAGCGGCAGCCAGGGAGTGAATCTATTCTCCTGGACTGTCGCTGTTTTTATGAGCTAGGGTTCGTTGTTAGGATTGCTGTGCAGCTGTATCAGCCGGATACCACTTCAGTTTAATTGGATCTATAATATTTTGTACTGGATATTTGTATTCGTATAGCAGTTCACCATTATAATTAAATGCCTGTGGAGATAGCCTATCGAGTTGAAAAGCTTCATCCCACGAAAACGTCAGGGGTTCTCCTATTCGAGCTTCTTTCTTTGCTCTATTACCTTCGGGCCCCGCTTCAATATAAGAAACTTCCGGGTCATTTATCAAAACGCTTAAAACTGTTGCCTGTTGTCCTGGATCCCCCTGCGAAACCCCGCCTATTGTTTGTACCGGATCATCTGAATTGTAATGGTAAACAGACAACCTTGAAGACCACATAAGACCGAGTGTCTTTGTACTGATTGCGGATACCGGTTTTTCAGGCGAATCAAAAATATAAACGCTCCCCCAGCTATAATCTACCGTATCTAACAATACTGAGTCTTTTGGTACAAAGGAGTTTGCCCTGGCCGCGCTCAATCCTGTTAACCTGTAACCACCTATATAACTGACGAATAACAATATGATGATTATGAAAATTGAGGTTTGTACTTTGGACTTCATTTTACCGTTACCCCCTTTCTACAATAGTACGTGAGTGGTTTGGTCGTGTTTCCATAAATCACCTATTCGCAGTGAGAGCACTTTGTAAACGGTCAGAACCGTAACGCAGCACCACAACACCGGAGCCGAAAGTTAGTGTCCCTTTCAACTTCAGCTTTAACCGGAACCGGTAACGGTTGTTCCCCAGTAATTGAGAACCATGTCCGGCAACGATCGGCTGTTGTTTAGCTCAAAATGTTTAATAAAAAGTTCATATTGCGCCTTACGTTCGGACTGTAAACCGCAATTACTTTTATAACCTCACGTGGAGACAATCTATCGCCTCTCCTTCTACTCAGTGCTGCACTTGTCCTGTTTCGTAGTTAATGGCACAGCATAATGATGCGCCGGGCTAAAATAACTGCACTTTCTGCAATTAAAGCTGGCTAATTAGCTCCGCTGCAGGTTTTAACTGCACTCTATACATTTATTTTTGCCGAAAACGCCTGAAACCGGCCTTTTTAAGGGAGATAGTTGTACAGAATACAGTTATCTCCTCAAAACGCCTAAATTCCCCTGTTTTAATTGCACAAAGTACACTTAAAACTGATTTGACTGTGAACCGACTGAGCTGCTGCACTTCCTCCAGGACTGGTCCCTTCAGCAAAAAGGAGTTCTGCCATGACACATGCTCCAGCGTCTGCAGGAGAACACGCCCCATGTGCAGCCTCCTCAGGTTTATATTCATGCTTATCAGTTTTCTATTGCGTGTAGAATTCATCAATAATTTCTGCTACTTCAATTCGACCGTTAACCAGCAGCTCAGGAAGCTCGTTGTTTGCATTGCCTTTCCAATATTCTCTGGCCTGTTCAATTTTAAGAGAGAAGGGAGTCCCTTCTTCCTTTGGTAAAAGACCGGCATCACCTTCGAAGCATGTCCCGATTACCCTAAGCTTCACGATCTGCAAAACCCTTCGATGGTACGAATCAAATAATTCCTTCCACTTTAGCGCATCCTGGAAGCTTTTCGCAGCATATAAGCAAGACAAGCGTGAAGGATATCCCGGATACTCTTGAAGTCTTACCATTTCAACGATTACTTCCCTAATCGCTCTGATGGTTTGTCCAACATACTGTATAGCTACATCTGCATCCTCTTTATCCAGCTTTAATCCGTCATTAGTAAGATGACTCTCTAAGATTTGAATAAAGTCTTCACCCTTGGAATTTAGCTGTTCCTTCTCAAAAAAGAAATGATATAGCGTGTTTTTTTGATTTTGGTCAAAGCTGATTACTTGCCCTAAGCTCATCTTCTTCCTGGTTACAAGGTGATAAGCATAGAATTCTCTTTCTTGCATATCCTGCCCCCTCACATCAGCAGCCTAATTTATGACTGAACTACCTTCAAATCGTTTCAGCTCCAATAAGAATTTCCTTCTCCATGACAAAATCATCCATGACGAATCCATTTCCAATATCCGAAACTTGCTCCCGCACGGTCCGGAACCCTTTTTTCTCATAGACCGCAATGCTGGAGCTGTTATGACGATTGACCGTTAGCCAAATATGGCTTAGGCTGTGGTCCTGGCACAGCTGCTCCAGGAATCCCATTGCCTGGCTGGCATAGCCGCGGCCCCTGTATTCCTTTCCAATATAAAACTTGCTTAAGAAGAGCTTCCCCTCCTCTTGTCTGGCCGAAAAATACCCCACTGCCGAGTCACGGTTATGTACCAGGTAATATCCATAGCCCTGCTGATGGATCTGCTCCGTAATCGCTTGAACCGACTGGAATCTCCCGATCATGTAATCAATCTGCTCCATTGTAATAATAGAAACATAATACTCTCGCCATATTTCTGCCGCTAACCGGGCCACCTCGGCGGTTTCTTCCACAGTTTCCACGCGTGTAAACATAAGACTCATAACATATTCCTGCCCTTCCTGGATCTGTCGCTTCGTTCTATTATTTAGAATATCACATCATTAGGTACATCAACAAAGACAGCCGATCATAAGACCGGCTGCCTTTACAATACTCTGGAATTGTTATAGCTTACAGTTTGTTATATTGCTCCTCTGAGACCGGCTCCAGCCATTCAGGTGTACCGGCAGTGATGGCTATGTGCTCAAACCAGCTGTCCTTCGTTGCCCCGTGCCAGTGTTTTACACCATCGCGGGTAACGATAACATCGCCTGATTTTAGCAGCTGTGCCGCTTGCCCTTCCTCCTGATACCAGCCTTCGCCGCCGGTTACAAGCAGCAGCTGATACCCGTTTCTATGAATATGCCAGTTGTTCCGGCAGCCCGGTTCAAAGGTCACGTTCCCTACCCCAACATTTATTTCAGGATCGGCAACCAGCATTTTGAGATAGCTTTGTCCGATAAAATATTTTGCAAATGCCTCATTCTTCTCGCCGACAGGGAAAATCACACCGTTTGCGACCTCTTCATGCTTTGCCATTTTGTACCCTCCGATTAATTCAGTTTATTTTTGTCCCCAAATACCGGGAAGAAGCTGTGCTCACCATAATGCTGGATGGTCTCAACTTTTTTCAGAGTCTCCATGTCTGCATCCCTGATAACAAAATCAAGCTCGGCATTGATTCGCATATGCTCCGGGTTCGCCGTCTTAGGAATGACTGCAAGACCAAGCTGGATATCATACCGCAGGCTGAGCTGGGCTGCAGATACTTCATACTTCTCTGCGATTTGTCTAACCTCTGGATGATCAAGGATAGCCCCGTGTGCAATCGGTGAGTAGGCCTCGACCAGGATGTCATTGTTCTGGCAGAACTCAATCAACTTAAATGGAGTATTGCTCACATGAGCCAGTATTTGATTGACCATCGGTTTGATCTCACAGCTCTCAAGAATATTCTCTATATCATCCTGCAGAAAGTTAGAAAGCCCGATGGCCTTCACCTTGCCTGCCTTATACGTATCTTCCATGGCTCTCCATGCTTCTTTGTTTTCCGTAAAATAACGCTTCTCCCCGCGGAATTCATTCCAGGGCTGCGGACTATGGATAATCAGAAGATCGATGTAATCCAGCCCTATTTTTGCTAAGGATTCATTAATGGATTGCGTAACAGCATCATAGCTTTTGGCTTCTGCCGCAACCTTTGTCGTGATAAAAAGCTCATCCCTGGAGACCCCGCTGGACCTTACTCCTTCGCCTATGCCGGCTTCATTCATATAGGCCTGTGCAGTATCGATATGGCGATAGCCGATGGAGACCGCATCGCGCACGGCCTGAGCGGCCTGCTGATCATCAAGAAGCCAGGTGCCCAAGCCCAGCTTTGGAATTTCTATATCATTTGCTAATTTAAATGCTTCAGTAAACATAGTTATATCCCCTTTATGATATATTTTCCACTCTGTTTAAGGGTTTGCCTCCTTCGGGTGCCCCTTAATAATTAAACGATACTGTTCGTCTATTCGACATATGTATATAATAAAATAATCTCAATTGTATTCAATCGTTAATATCCGCTGATTCGTCGATTACTCGACAGTTCGGGTAAAAGTGTCAATCATTTAAAGGAAGCTGGTGTACCCGCAATGACCAAAGTTGATAGAAGAATCCTGAAATCACAAGAAGCTATAAAAAAAGCAGTCATAGAGCTGATGTCTGAAAAAAGCTTTGATGCCATAACCATCCAGGATATTTCCGATAAGGCGAACGTCCACCGTGCAACGGTTTATCTTCATTATCAGGACAAGTTTGATTTGCTAAACAGGCTCATCCAAGAGCATATTGCTGCTATGCGGGAGATTACTGACTGGGCTTGTGAAATAGATTGGAGAACCGCAACTCAGGCATTTTTCGAATACTTTGAACAGAACTACCTGTTCTTTTCGACGATGCTGGCGAGTAAAGGTGCCCCTTCCTTCCGCACTCAGTTTCTGCAGTTTATTATTGAAGAGTTCAAGGAAGAAATTGATCTTGCCGGGGAGAAGAATCGGGAGCTATCAGAAGCAGCTATCCTGCAATACATGGGAAATGCATATGTAGGTGTGGTTGAGTGGTGGATTACAAACGGAATGCCTATTCCGCCTGCCGAAATGGCTAAGCAAGCGGGGATTTTGCTGGAAAGAACGGTGTAAATGAATGCTGCTCTGAATGGATAGCGGAAATAGAGAGCTATTAATGTAAAACAGCACCTGATTAATGTAGCAAAAAGCAGCCTGTCACACTGGACGGCTGCTTTTGTTATTTTTGAACTATTTTCCGGTTTCAGCGAATTGCTTGATGCGTTCGCCTACCTGATCACGAACCCGCTGGAAGACCGCCCACTTCTCTTCTTCTGTTCCTTGCGTTTTCGCCGGATCATCGAAGCCCCAATGCTCACGTTTCACTTGAGGCGGGGTAACGGGGCATTTATCCGCAGCATCGCCACACAAGGTAATGACCAGATCGGAGCTGTTCAGCAGCTGCGGATCAATAATATCAGACGTTTGACCAGAGATATCTATACCTGCTTCGCTCATTGCCTTAACAGCTTTCGGGTTCAACCCGTGAGCTTCTATACCGGCGCTGTATACGTTCCATTCATCACCTAAGTATTTCTTAGCCCATCCTTCCGCCATCTGGCTCCGGCAGGAGTTTCCTGTGCACAAAAAGTAAATCGTCTTCTTATTCATGAGTCGCATTCTCCTTTGAGTTTAAAATAAGGTCAATGTTATATATAGACCAAGCAGTGTGATGCACAGCGTAGGGAGCGTCAAAATAATACCTGTTTTGAAGTACGTGCCCCAGGATATCTTCACTCCTTTAGCGGAAAGTACATGCAGCCACAGCAAGGTAGCCAGTGAACCAATCGGTGTTATCTTCGGTCCTAAGTCAGAACCTATGACATTCGCGTATATCAAAGCTTCCTTAATCAGTCCCGAGGTCTGTGTGGCATCAATAGCTAGTGCATCAATCATTACGGTAGGCATGTTATTCATAACAGACGAGATGACTGCGGAAATGAAGCCCATCCCCATCGTTGCTGCGAATAGCCCTTGATCCGCAATGGCCTGAATGATGTCAGCTAATGCATTCGTGAGTCCGGCGTTTCTCAGACCGTACACGACAACATACATGCCGATCGAAAAGAAAACAATGGCCCAAGGTGCCCCCTTCACCACTTCCAGTGTGGGTACAGCAGGACTTTTCCTTGCCATGAGCAGGAAAAAGATTGCGATGATACCCGCCACTACAGATACCGGAATGTTCAGGAACTCACTGACAAAGTATCCTGCAAGCAGAACCGCAAGTACAAACCATGACAGCTTGAACATCTGCTTGTCTTTAATAGCCTCTTCAGGTTTTTTCAGCCGGGAGCCATCAAAGCTTCTGGGAATGCTTTTGCGGAAGAATAGATACAACACAAGAATACTTGCCCCTAAGGCAAAAAGGGTGGGGATTAACATCCGTCCGGCATATTCCATAAAAGTAAGTCCGAAAAAATCAGCTGATACGATATTTACCAGATTGCTTACAACCAGCGGCAAAGACGTAGTATCTGCTATAAACCCGCTGGCAATGATGAAAGGAAAAACCTTTTTCTCATCGAATTTCAGCGCTCGAACCATTGCCAGCACGATTGGTGTTAGAATAAGTGCTGCTCCATCGTTAGCAAAAAATGCTGCTACTACAGCGCCAAGAATGATGACATAGATAAACATCCGGGTTCCATTCCCTCTGGCTGCCTTGGCCATATGTAAAGCTGCCCATTCAAAGAAGCCGATTTTATCGAGGATCAGGGAGATCAGGATGATCGCAACAAAGGCTAATGTGGCATTCCATACAATCAGTGTAACATCCAGAACATCATTAAAGCTGACTACGCCGGCAAGTAAAGCAAGTAGTGCTCCGCCGATGGCAGACCAACCAATGGACAGATTTTTAGGCTGCCATATGACAAAAACCAATGTGACTATAAAGATAAGACTTGCCAGAGCTACCAGATAAACTCCCCCATTTTAAGTCAAAATCCAAGCATCAGCACACTCCCCTAAAGAGTTAAGTTAAATCTCAGGCATCATTATATAATTATATGCTTATATATTCAACAACAAAATGTTATTCACAGCAAACAGCATTAGAGGACTTATTCATTTTTAATAAAAGAGTATTTGCCTCTGGAGTCAAATTTAAAATCGCTTTAACATGGGGCTTGTCCTCAATATTTAAAGAATAATACACCCACTGACCCTTTTTCTGCTCCTTTACCAGCCCGCTGCTCTTTAGTTTGCGCAGATGCTGACTAACGGCTGGCTGTGAAATATCAAAGAGATCCACGAATTCACATACACACCATTCCCGCTCTTTTAGCAGTGTAAGAATCGTTAGACGTGTCTTATCTCCAAGGAGCTTTAAATCTTCTGCAAGATCATTTAATGTATCCAAATTTAAAATCTCCTCTCTTCGTATATAAGACTATACTTATATTCTAAAGCCTTGATGACGTATTATCAACCGAGTAAATTAAATATTTGCATTTTGCAATCAATTACAGTATAACTAGTGCAAGAGGTGAACATAATGGAAACTCCACGTGAACTGTTCCAAATCATGACCCGGCGTTTAGGACTACTCAATAAGGACTGCTGCAGTGTGGGGGGGTGTAATCTTTCCGCAGCCCAAAGCCACCTGATATATGAGATAGACCGGAGCCATAATCCTTCCATGCAACAAGTCGCTGAAACACTTGGCACTGATATTACAACCTTCAGCAGACAAATCCAGTCTTTGGTCAAAATGAACCTGGTTAAAAAGACACCTGATCCCACTGACCGGAGAATTTATAACCTCTCACTTACTCCTGAAGGGAAAATGACGGCCACAACTATTGATCAACAAATGAATGAGTACCTGAATGAAGCCTTCACACATATGAGTGAGTTTGAGGTGGAAACATTACTGCGGTCCATAAAGCTTTTTAACGAAGCCATGGGGAAATCCAGCAATTGCTGTGCACCTGTAAAAGGGTGATTTCTCTTCATTTATACTTGCATTTTGCAAATTATTTTAGCTAAGGAGTGCATAATCATGACCAAACTTACTAATGATCAGATCCGTCAAAAAGTACGGGGGCATTACCACAAAGTTGCTGTAAAAAAGACCGAAGCTCCCTTCCTGCTGCACACCAGCTGACAGCGGCTGCTGTGACCCCCCGGCTGATTTCAATGCCATATCTGCTAAGCTGGGTTATTCCAGCAGTGAGCTCGCTGCCGTTCCTGAGGGTGCAAATTTAGGGCTTGGCTGCGGGAATCCTCAGGCTATTGCCGAACTGCAGCCGGGTGAATACGTTCTCGACCTTGGAAGCGGTGGAGGATTCGACTGCTTCCTAGCATCCCGGCAGGTAGGTGATCAAGGCCATGTTATCGGAGTGGATATGACACCTGAGATGATCAGCCGTGCAAGAGATAATGCGGATAAAGGCAGGTTCAACAATACGGAATTCAGACTGGGCGAAATTGAGTATCTCCCCGTCGCTGACAATTCGATAAACGTAATTATCTCTAACTGCGTGATTAACCTCTCATCTGACAAACAGCAAGTATTCCGTGAGACCTATCGTGTCCTTCAGCCCGGCGGCCGTCTGGCTATATCTGATATTGTAACAACAGCAGAGCTGCCCCCTGAAATAAAAAATGATTTGGACGAATTATATTCTGGTTGTATCTCTGGAGCCTCTTCCATTGCTGATGTGGAGCTGATGCTTCGGGAAAGCGGCTTTTATGAAATCAGTATTGAGCCAAAGGACGAATCCAGAACATTCATCAAAGACTGGGTCCCCGGTGCGGACGTTGACCAATACATCGTTTCTGCTGTAATTAAAGCGAGAAAATAATCTTAATAAAACCCGTAACTCCGGCCAGTGAATGCATTGAGCCGGAGTCTTCTATAAATCTGGAGTTTTATGCTATACACCATTTCTGTCAGCAGCAGTACTAAAAACAATCTTTAGTAGAGGCGGAGCAATGAGCGTAGTAAGGATGATCGTTATAATAACAGTCGTAAAATATTCAGGAAGCAGCAATCCCGACTGCATACCCGTTGCAGCAATGATTAATGCAACCTCACCTCTGGATACCATTCCTGAACCTATAGCAATCGAAGAACGGCCGTTGAACCCAGTTAACCTAGCTCCCGCAGCACCACCCAAAAGTTTCGTCAATACAGCCACAATCGTCAGAACAACCAGAAGTCCTATTTGCTTCCCTACTCCATCGAAAGATACGTTTAATCCGATGCTTACAAAGAAAACAGGGACAAAAATGGAGTATGACAAGGCCTCTACTTTATTCTCTATATCATGCTTATAAGTCGTTTGTGAAATCGCCAGCCCCGCTGCAAAAGCTCCGATAATTCCGGCAATCCCCATTTTTTCTCCAAAATAAGCAAAAGCAAAACAAAAAACCAATGCAATACTGATCAACGGTTCAGTAACCTTTAGCCGGGATAATAACTTTAACGTTCTCGGAATCACCAACCAACCAGCAAGGAAGACACCAGCAAAAAACATAAGTTTTTTTCCAAGCAGCAGCCCGATTGATATATCCCCTCCAGTACCTGTCCCATAGAAGCTAGTAAGAACAGCAAGAAGAACAACCACTAGCACATCATCAACTACTGCTGCTCCTAATATAGTGGTGCCTTCCCTTGAATCAAGCCTGTTCATTTCCTTTAACACTTGGACAGTGATGCTCACAGAAGTTGCACTTAGCAGTACTCCCAGGAATAAAGAATGGGATGCAGATAATCCGAACAGTTCACCCGCTCCAAATCCGCCAGCTAACGGTAATATAATACCGCCTACAGCAACAGCAAATGCAGATTTCCAGTTCTTCTTCAGCTGGTCCAGATCCGTTTCAAGCCCGGCCATAAACATTAACAGCAGAACACCGATTTCAGCAAAAATATGGATGAACTCACCATCATGTATCCATCCTAAAATGGCGGGCCCTAAAATAATTCCAATAATCAATTCACCAAGAACAGACGGTTGTCCAAAACGGACTGCGATATGACCGGCTAATTTGGTACCTGACAAAATAAGAACAAGATATAGTACAAACTCCATTAAACAACCTCACTTTATATTAAATGGTGTTTGATTCGAATCAACAAAATAACCTTAACACAGATCACATCGCAATAAAATATCGATTTTAAGAGCTCCCGCAGTCTCTATAACCCACTCAAAACGCCTCATTAATCCCTAGCCACACAAATACCATTCACTTCTCTTAAAACAAAGATCAGGAGGGTATTCCCTCATTGCCTCTTAACGTTATTCTTCATTTACTTTAATTTACCAGCCCGTTACTTTAACAAAAACAGCCAGTCGCAGGACTGGCTGTCTTTGTTATTAATCGCATCATCCATTTTGTATTAATTCTGTATATGGCCGGACAGCCGGAAAAACAGAAAGCGACTCAAAATACAAATACCGTTGCTCATCCTCATAAATATCCGGTGGGAGTGACTGATACTCCTCTGTCAGCAGGTCTGCTTCAGTTAATGTGCCGGATCGCCAGAGCGTAAACCCAAGCTCAGGAACAGTATACAGCGTGTTATCTTCCGTGTTTTTGCGCGCGTACGGCAAGGTCAGATCAAGCCTGGCGGTGAGCTCTGCAGCAGGTGTACGAAACAAATCTTCCGACATATATATGCAATACCCGTGTTCCCATGGATTAGCAATTTCTATAAAGTCAGCAAGTCCATCCCGGCCGTAATCCGCTCTAAAATATACCGGAAAATCTGCCCCGGCCCGCTCCAGCTCACTCTGTGTCATTCCCAGATACAGCGGCCCGATCGACACCCCCGGCTGTAGCATGATCCGGTAAGGGGTAGCTCCCTCTTCGTCCTGTATGTCCTCAGGATCTGCTGAATAATTTACTTTTAACGTGCTGTATTGCTTATTATTTACGGGCTCTTCCGGCTGTACGGAAAGACCGTAGATACCCATAATCCGCTGTCTGTCAGCTTCCGGCACACTTTGCACCGGCTCCTCCGGCTGAGCCAGTCCAATAAATGGACCGGCTTCACGGAAGCTGCCAATGCTGCCGCTGCCTACTGCAGCACATAGTGCCGCCCCGACTGCCGCTTCCTCAAGGGACAGGCTGAATGCAAACGGCAGCCCGAAGGCCAGGCTCACCTTCTCACATAACGTATCGTTAAGCCTGAGCGCATTGCCAGAGCCAATAATGGAGCTGTATGATAAATTGCCCGCCTGGGTTAAAGTCTCATAAAAGGCATACAGCTCATTCACCATTCCCTGAAGGAATCCATGGGCCAGATTAGCCGGAGTGAAATTATCAAGCGTAATCCGGCCGACACTGCCTCGTATTTCGGGATGAACACGGGAGCCAAGAAACTGCGTGTTCACCTTTAAACCTTGTGCAGCAGGGTCACCGCTTTTGAGCAGCAGCTCCATCAGGCTGTACATCTCCCCCGGCTCCTCCCCGGTGTAACTGCGGATCACCTCCCGGTAAAAGCCCTCCAGCAGCGCATACGATCTCCCGCCGCTGAGTGCCGCCCCGACAGCCAGTCTCCCTCCGCCCGGAAACGGCCGGAGCTCTATCCCGGGAATGGTATACTCTCCTTCCGGGAACAGTGCGGACAGCTGGCTGCCGGTGCCGATGTTGACCAGCACCGACCGCTCCGGAAATGGCACGCTCCCCAGGAAGCTGGCCTGATTATCTCCTAGTGAGCTATACACCGGGATCCCGCCCGGAGTATGTCCGGCAAGCGTGCCGGACGGGACGATCCTAGGCAGCATTCCCGGATCTATCCCCGCCCGTTCAATGGCTGCATAATCGAAATCCTCCGTTAAAAAGCTATAGCACCCGATCGCTGCAGCCTGCGTAGCATCCGTAACTGGAGTTGTGCTGTCCGTCAGCCGGAGGGCAACATAATCGGCAATGGTGCAAAAGCTGACAGCTGTGTCAGGAACCAGCCCGTGCTGTAGATTGTAGTAATGAGTAGCAAGCCCGTAGCCGGAGGGAACAGTATAGCCTGTCAGAGCACTAAGCATACCGGCACAGGATAAGCCGTCCGCACCAAGAAGTCCCGCCCTGCCATCCTGCCAGGTATACAGCGGGCTCACATGCCGTCCGCTATTATCTGTATAGACAATGCCGTGCATCTGGCCGGTAAGGCCGATCCCCAGGACATTCTCTTCGGTCTGTATGAGTTCCTCCAGAATACGCCCGGCACATTCGAAGATGACCTCAGCATCCTGCAGCCTTTCCCATTCCTGATGCCGTCCTGGAACCTCCGTATTGCACTCTTCTGTAATACTGCACAGCACCATTTTGTGCTCAAGGGAATACACCAGCCCTGTAATGGACGTAGTTCCGATATCCAGTCCGATAAACTTCATCCGCGTTCCTCTTCTCCTCAAATGTAACTCTAGTATATACAACACATCCGGCACGATTCAATTTTCCCGATTGCTGCTGCATATTTCTGCCGAAATAATCTATACTAAACGATTGATGCGCAGAATAAAAGATATGGAGGCTAATAAGCATGAGACTTCAAGACAAAGTTGCTGTTGTAACCGGAGCAGCCTCAGGAATGGGCAAGGCGATTACTATTCTATATGCAAGTGAAGGCGCAAAGGTCGTAGTATCAGATATTAATGAGGCTGCGGCTCAGGGAACTGCCGGGGAGATTAAGTCCGCAGGCGGCGAAGCCATTGCCGTGAAGACCAATGTTGCTGATGAAGCAGACATCCAAGCCTTAATAGATACCACAGTCAGCACCTATGGTACCGTGGACATTCTGGTGAACAACGCCGGAATTATGGACAATTTCGAGCCCGCAGGTGACATAAAGGATGATCAGTGGGAGCGGATTTTTGCTGTTAATACCACTTCGGTCATGCGTGCCACCCGCAAGGTGCTGCCTGTTTTCCTGGAAAAGAAAGCCGGAGTGATCATCAACATCGCATCAGCAGGCGGGCTATTCGGAGCCCGTGCAGGCGCTTCATATACGGCCACCAAACACGCAGTCGTCGGCTTCACCAAAAACACCGGGTTCATGTATGCCAAGGAAGGCATCCGCTGCAACGCCATCGCGCCAGGAGGAGTTGAAACGAATATCGGCTCGACCATGACGCACATTAACGAATTTGGAATGGGCCGCATCCAAGCAGGTCTGGCGCTTAATCCGCGCAACGGCAAGCCGGAGGAAATCGCAGGGCTGGCCCTGTTCCTGGCATCCGATGAAGCCAGCTTTGTGAATGCTGCAGTCGTTACTGCCGACGGCGGATGGACGGCTTATTGAGCTTTATTAAGTTGCGGCGGTATAAAAGCAAAACTCATTGCAGCAAAAAACAGCAGCTCCTCTTCAATTGAGGGCTGCTGTTTTTATGTTTCTTTTATTGTACCGCTTGCTGACGCGTATCCCGTAATCTGACATTGCTGCCGAACAGTGTGGAATCACTGGTCACCTTGTAAGAAGGATAGTTCTCCTCCGCCTGAATCCGCATAACCTTATCGAATAGCGATTCCTGCTGGCGGTCAACGATAAAGGTGAACGGCTCCTGCTCATAAACAATGTCAGTGGCGTTCGGCCCGTCTACGATCTGGACGACGAGAACACCATTACAGCCGCAATCCTCGGTGTCATAAAATAGCTTAAAGGCGCCGGGCTGTCCGGCAAGACTTGCCTGCAGCCGCTCAGTAGTAAGTGCATCCAGTTGAACCTGCATAGGTGATTACCTCCTTGGTGCTGTGGAAAATGTATATAGAGTATATCACAAAGCACATATACATTCTTTTAAAACAAGTATAGTCCTGCTGCAGCTCCATAACGTGTGACCACACTCACTTCTGTGAGCTCAGCCAGTCCGGTAACGGGCTGCATGCTGCTGCAGACTGAATACCTGTTCCCTTATATTAACCACTTCACCGATGATAATCATCGCCGGATTGCTGATCTTCATCACAGCTGCAAGCTTAGTAATGTTAGCCAGTGTTCCTGTAACGGTCCGTTCGTCGGCCGTTGTACCTTTTTCAATCAGGGCTACCGGAGTCTGCGCATCCTTGCCGTGTCTGATTAGCTGCTCCGTGATTTCAGCCAGCTGGCTCATCCCCATGTAGACGGCCAAGGTATCGGCACTGTGAGCCAGAAGATCCCAGCGGACAGGCTGGGCAGCATCATTGCAGCGGCTTCCGGTGACAACAGCGAACGAAGTAGCTACCCCGCGGTGAGTCAGCGGAATGCCGGCGGAGGCAGCTGCGCCGACCGCTGAGGTGATCCCGGGAATGACCTCAAAGGGAATCCCGGCGTCTGCGGCAGCAAGAAGCTCTTCTCCTCCTCTGCCAAAGACGAAGGGATCTCCGCCCTTCAGGCGGACCACCCGGTTTCCTGCGGCTGCATGCATAATCATCAGCCGCTCGATAGACTCCTGCGGCATGGAATGCTGGCCGGGCGCTTTGCCGCAATAAATGCGCAGCGCTTTTTCCGGTGCATATTCCAGCAGCTCCTCATTCACCAGCCGGTCATACAGAACAACGTCCGCCGCCTGGATACGGCGCATAGCCTTTACAGTGATCAGCTCCGGATCACCAGGACCAGCACCGACAATAGAGATGTGTCCTTGTTTCATAGGCTTTTATCCAGTGTTGCTGTCTTGGCAATCGCGCCTTCACCATGACCGGACGGCACGGTAGCTGCCGGCACGGAGCGGCTGGCACGGAAGCCGTTTTGGGCGAGATAGATCAGCAGGCCGGTGAACAGCACCCCGCCAACCAGATTGCCGAGCAGTACAGGTATACCGTTCCAGATCCACCAGTCGGCGAAGCTGACGTTCGCGCCAAGCATCATTCCGGCCGGAATGACGAACATATTGACCACCGTATGCTCGAAGCCCTGGGCAAAGAAGGTCAGGATCGGCAGCCACATCGCGGTTATTTTGCCGGCAGTGGATTTGGAGGTCATCGCCAGCACTGCACCGAGGGTTACCATCCAGTTACAGAGGATCGCCTTGATGAAGGCCAGGCCCATGCCGTCTGCGCCCATGCTTTTATAAGCCGTCGTCTTAGCTTCACTTGTTGAGATAAGCGTCTGGATCATCGGATTCGACATATCCGTACCCATCTTGGTAATAGTAAGTCCATACAGCGCAGCATAAACTGCGCAGCCGATCAGATGCCCGATGATAACCCAGAAGAAATTGTTAAGCATCCGTGCCGAATTCGTTTTTTTCTCCAGAACCGCCAGAGGGATCAGGGCGAAGCTGCCGGTAACCAGCTCGAAGCCGAGCAGAATAATCATCACAAAGCCTACAGGAAATAAAAGCGCGCCGATCATAGGAAGCTGCGTCTGCGCCGCTGCAGTATAGGCAAGAGTGGTCGCACAGGCAAGGATTGCCCCGCCGAGGCCGCCGCGTACAATCAGCTGCATAATGGACAGCTCTGCTTTTGTTTTTCCGGCTTCAATCATGGAAGACAGCACTTCATTCGGTTTCACATAATCCATAACGGTTCCCCCTGTATAATATCATTCTTTTTCAGATCGTCAGATAAATCTGTCCGCTGTCCGGGTCCACTTCCACTTCATAGGTCCTTACATGTCCAGTATCGGGAGCCATAACAGCTCCGCTATGCAGATCGATCCGGGAATCATGGAGCGGACAATGGACCTTTGAGCCGCACACCATGCCTTCCGATAAGAGACCGCCTTTATGAGGGCATTTATTTTCAACAGCAAGAACTTCCCCGCTTGTTAGACGAAAGAGTGCGATTTCAGTGCCCGCCATATGCAGCTTGCGTGAGCCTTTAATATCGATATCCTTTACATTGCCTACCAGCACTTTGGTCATTGTCATGGATAGGACCTCCTTATACCGTTTCAGGTTCTGTGATCGGGGTGAAGTTTTTGCGCAGCTCCGGCTCATTGACGATCTGCTTCCACGGGTCGGTGGTCAGGGCCAGCGTTGCTTCAATCCGTTCCTTGAGCGCAAGCCGCTCCTCACGGTTTTCCAGCGCCTGCTTGATGCTCTCCAGACCGACACGCTCGACCCATGTTGATGTCCGCTCGTTCCAGACCGCATTCTCGCGGTAATATTGCAGGAAAGCACTTGCCCATTCCAGCACCTCGTCATCGGTTTTCACTACACAGAGCAGATCCGTTGCCCGGACATGCACCCCGCCGTTGCCGCCGACATGCAGCTCCCAGCCTCCGTCAATCGCCACGACGCCAAAATCCTTGATCGTCGCTTCCGCACAGTTCCGCGGGCAGCCGGATACAGCCAGCTTTACCTTGGATGGTGCGTTCAGCCGCTCAAAAGCTTTTTCCAGCCGGATTCCCATCCCGATCGCATCCTGGGTACCAAAGCGGCAGAAGGTCGAGCCGACACAGGTCTTAACTGTACGCAGCGTCTTGCCGTAAGCATGGCCCGAAGGCATATCCAGCTCCTCCCACATCTTCGGCAGATCCTCTTTTTTGACACCCAGCAGGTCCAGTCTCTGGCCTCCGGTAAACTTCACCATCGGAACATCAAATTTAACGGCAACCTCAGCAATCTTGATCAGATCGGCCGGGGTCGTAATCCCTCCATAGATGCGCGGCACAACGGAATAGGTTCCATCCTTCTGGATGTTGGCGTGATAGCGTTCGTTCGTGAACCGGGACTCTTTTTCATCGATATATTCCTCCGGCCACAGCATCCCCAGATAGTAGTTCAGGGAAGGACGGCATTTGGTGCAGCCCTCCTCGTTGTTCCAGTCCAGCACATGCATAACTTCCTTGACGGTCATCAGCTTCATCCGTTTGATCTCGGCCACAATCTCGTCGCGCCCCAGAGTTGTACAGCCGCAGATGCCTTCCTTTACCTTGACGGCCTTATCTCCGGCGTACAGCTGGAGCAGACCTTCGACCATCGGCTTACAGCCGCCGCAGGAGGCAGAAGCCTTCGTACAGGCTTTAATATCACCGACACTGGTGCAGCCGCCGGACTGGATCGCCTCGGCAATCGCTCCTTTGGAGACCCCGTTACAGCCGCAGATAATCTCATCATCGGCCATTGCTTCAAGGCGGTTATTCCCTTTGGTCGAACCCAGTGCATCAGCGGAGATGCCGAGCAGCAGCTCTTTTTCCTTGCCTTTGATATTCTCACCATTCTTGATGATTGAGAACAGCGGCGCACCGTCGCTTGTATCCCCGAACAAAACCGCGCCCACCAGCTTATCTTCCTTAATAACCAGCTTCTTATAGACGCCTTCAATCTCATCCTGATAGCGCAGTGACCGGGTACCAGGCTGTTCAATAAACTGGCCTGCCGAGAACACGTCAACCCCGGATACCTTCAGCTTGGTTGACGTAACGGAACCGGCGTAGCCTTCGGTCTGTGCTCCGGCCAGTCTTTTGGCAAGAACGGCTCCCTGCTCATACAGCGGGGCGACCAGCCCGTAGGCGATTCCGCGGTGCTCTGCACATTCCCCGACTGCATAAATGCCGGGAATATTGGTCTCCATGTAATCATTTACGATGATTCCGCGGTTCACCCCGATGCCGCTTCCCCGGGCCAGCTCCACATTCGGCTTGATGCCGACAGCCATGACGATTAAGTCCGTCTCAGCTGTCTCGCCGTCTGCGAACAGCAGGCCTTTGGCTCTTTTTTTGCCGAGAATGGCCTCAGACTGCTTCTTCAGCAGGAACTTCATGCCTTGCGCTTCGAGCTCCTTCTGCAGCATGACCGAAGCGGCTTCGTCCAATTGGCGTTCCATTATATATTCGTTGATGTGAACAACCGATACTTCCATTCCCAGATGCAGCAGCCCCCGCGCCGCCTCCAGACCCAGCAGTCCGCCGCCGATGACCAACGCTTTGCGATGGGTTTTGGCTGTCTCCTGCATAATCTGCGTGTCCTTGATATCGCGGAAGGCAATGACGCCCTCTTTATCCGCTCCGGGCAGCGGCAGCATAAACGGGTTGGACCCGGTTGCCAGGATTAGCTCGTCGTAGCCGGCTTCCACTCCCTTGTCGGTTTTCACTTTGCGGTTCACCGTATCAATAGAAGTTACCGTATGTCCGGTATAGAGCCGGATGCCGTTACTGCGGTACCATTCAAGGTCGTTGATAATGATATCGTTCAGATCCGCCCCGCCCGCCAGGACAGAGGACAACATGATCCGGTTGTAGTTGGGATGTGGCTCAGCACCGAAAATCGTAATTTCGTAAGCCTCCGGTGCAAGCTTGAGCAAATGCTCGATCGCCCTGACCCCCGCCATTCCGTTTCCGACTAACACCAGTTTTTTGCGTACAGCTGACATATGTCTCTCTCCTCTCTATGTGAACAACAGAAATCAACAGAAATAGCCCGCTTCACTCCGCCCGGAAACATAATATTCCCGTTGCGATAAAAGTGAAAGCAGGCGCCGTTGCCGCTTCAACCGGATACACCGTTGTATCCGTAGATTTGATGAATTTGTTAAACCGACTATACTACAGATCATTCCAAAACGTCAACAATTATGACATATAAATTTTGAATAATTTAATTCATCGACAAAACAGCCATTTCCGTGTTATATATTATTACATATAGTTTAAAGGACAGTATGCAAATTCAGGAAGAATCAGATCATGAAGATCCTATAAAGGAGCGTCTGGCTATGCATTCCCTGCTCTTGATTCAGAACGGCAGAACAGAGAACGACACAGAGGCGCGCTCCGAACACAGTCCAGGGCGTATTCTTGAAGCTTGCGGGTACGTGACCTGGACAGCAGCCAGTGAGGAGCAGGCTTCTATTATGATACAGGATGCCGATGCCACCCTCTTATGTATGCCGATAACCGAAATTGATGGCTGGAGAAAAAAGCTGCTCCGGCACAAAACCGCCCCGCTCCTCTGGTGGTGCACTCAAGCTACCGCTAATCTGTCTGTCTCCGCCTGCGGCGACAATATCATTGTAGACGGTATCCTCTCCCCTTACATGCACGAGCAGGAAATCCACTGGATTCTTCATTTCAGCTCCAGGCAATGCTTCGAGCGCCAGCAATGGCACAAGGAGAAGGAGCAGCTGCTCGCACGGATCGAGGAACGTAAATGGATCGACATGGCCAAGGGCATTCTGTCCAAAGCCAAAAACATCAGTGAATCCGAAGCTTACGACCTTCTGCGCAAGCAGGCTATGAATGAACGCAAACGGATGGTGGATGTAGCCACCTCGATCGTCAAGGTCTACCAGCTGCTCCAGGATCAAACTTAAGGAGAATCCGATATGATCAACCTGTTAAAAGAAGTAGCCAGAGGCAAGCGCGGCGCCCGCGATTTGAGCTATGACGAAGCGCTGGCGGCAGCTGAGGCGATTCTCTGCCAGACAGCCTCCCCTGTGCAGATCGGCGCTTTTCTGATCGCCGAGCGGATTAAGCTGGAGAGTATTGAGGAGCTGGAGGCTTTTGTAGCGGTATGCCGCAAGTATGCACGCCGTGAGCCTGTGCAGCAGGGACTGGACTGCGCCGGACCGTATGACGGCCGGAGGAACTCCTTCATTGCTACCTTCCCGACAGCATTTCTGCTGGCTGCGGCCGGTGTTCCTGTTACATTGCACGGGGCTGCACCGCTTCCGCCGAAATGGGGAATTACGCTGCAGAATATTATTGAGGCATCAGGTGTCCGCATTGCCGGGCTCTCACAGGACGAGGCTGTTGCAGCAGCGAGGGAGAGCGGTGTGCTGTTCGCACAGGCGGATCAGTGGTGTCCGCCGCTTGGAGCATTGCGGGCGTTAAGAGAGGATATCGGGATGCGGACGATTCTGAATACCGCTGAGAAGCTGATCGACTACTCCTGCTCTCCGTATATTGTGTTTGGTATCTACCATAATACCGTCTTCGACCGGATTTCCCGGCTGATCATCAAGCTTGGTTACCAAAAAGGCCTGGTTGTCCAGGGCGTTGAAGGGTCAGAGGATCTGTTCATCGACCGCCCAAACCGTGTGTATACAGTAGCTGACGGGCAGGCGCAGCTCGACATTATTGACCCCGAGCTGCTGGGGCTGGAGACGGAGGTGCCGGAGCTGGACTGGACGCCGGAGCTTCAGCTGCGCACCGCCGAAGCGGTGCTGCAGGGCGGCGGCCATATGGCCTTCTACAACCAGACCCTGCTGAACGGCGGGGCCCGGCTGCACCTGGCCGGTAAAGCCGGTTCGCTGGAGGAAGGTGTATACACCTGCAAGCATCTGCTCGACAACGGCAGAGCCTGGGCGGTGTATGAGCAGTGGCGGAGTGCGCTGCTTGGCAGCAAAGCGCCGTTTGTGGGCCGGGTCGGCCAGGTGTAGGCCGGCTTTTGGCGGGCGGCTGGGGTGGGAAGGGCTGCCGTTCGCACGCCGAAGGCTTAATCAAAGGGATTTTTCCCTTTGACGAGCCGCCGTTCGCACGCCGACGGCCTCTTCAAAGGGATTTTTCCCTTTGACGGGCCTCCTTTCGCGCGCCGACAGCCTAATCAAAGGGATTTTTCCCTTTGACGGGCCCACTTTCGCACGCCGACAGCTTAATCAAAGGGATTTTTCCCTTTGACGGGCCTCCTTTCGCGTGCCGACGGCCTATTCAAAGGGATTTCTCCCTTTACTCAACTGACTCTCCCCCGCCTTCTAGCCAACTTTCCCACCTCGTCCCCCTACATTTCCAGCCTCCCCCTTCCACAGCTTTCCAACTAACAAGCTAACCAAAAGGCCGGAGCTCCCATCCCTGGGAGCTCCGGCCTCTATTTATTTCGTACCCAGCGCAGTCTGACGCGCCTTATCCGCCGCAGCAGTTTCCTGCCCGCCCTTCTCTCCTCTTCCGCCAAGCTTAAAGACGAGAATCCCGCCGACGATAACCAGAACGCCAAGCAGCTGGTTGAAGCTAAACGGAACCTTTTCCAGACCCATCCAGCCCAGGGAATCCCATAACAGCGCGAAGCCAAGCTGTGAGGTCAGCACAATCGAAATTGCAAAGGTTGCTCCCAGCAGCTTCGTGGCCTGCACCAGACAGATTACCACGCCGACGCCGATCACTCCGCTGAACCAGTACCACGGCTGCATATGCTGGAGTGTAAACATCCCTGTCCCCTGAGTAATCAGCCCCATAACCAGTGAAGCGATAAAGCCCATACCGAGTACCAGCGTCGTTGTAGACCAGGAGCCTGTATGCTCATTCACTTTAATGTTAAAAATATTCTGCAGGCCCACAAGCGCCCCGGCCACCAGTGCCAATATAATCCCGATTATCATAAAATGTTATCTCCTTCGCTGTGCATTAAAGTTTAAGAATCAGCACGCCGGCAATCATCATCCCGATGCCGATGAACTGCGGCAGGCGCATTTTTTGCTTCACTACCCCGAACCAGCCGTTGCTGTCGATCATAAAGGTCATGAACAGCTGGGCGATCAGCAGCGCAGATATAGTCAGCGTAACCCCGATATGCTGAATAGCAGTAACCTCACTGAAAATAATAAAAGCTGCCAGTGCGCCTCCGGTCAGGTACAGCGGATTTACTTTTTTGAAGCCCTGCTTCTTACCGTCGCGAACAAACAGCAGAATAGCCAAAGCCATAATAAAACCGGTTAATTGTGTTATAGTTGCTGCCTGCCATGTGCCAATGTCCTGGCTGATCCTTGCGTTGGCAACCCCCTGCAGCGTAATGCACGCCCCGCCTATAAAAGCAAAAATAATCCCCTTCATGTCTTCTCTCTCCTCTATGTGATCTCTGACTTAATTAAATGACATCCGGCGTTATCCGTGAAGGACATATGTCCTAAAATATAATTTCCCCTTAGCATTGCACCAAAAAGCCCGCTTCAACCTCAACCAATGAGGCTAAAACGGGCTAGAAATACACAAACTACATTAGTCTAACAGCTTCAGCTCATGCAGACGGTCAAAAATCAGTTTGCTGACCGCCGACACCCGTTCTCTGTCTGCAAACGTAAGCCAGGCCAGCTCAGCAATTTCCGCTGCCGGTGCAAGTGTGCCGTTATAATCTGCTGTAAGACAGGTCATCTGGACCTGTACACCAGCTTCTTTACCGTGTGCCGCAGCTGCAAATGTGCCAAAATGTCTAATGCTCTCCAGAACAATCTGTACGGTTAATTCCTCTTCAATTTCGCGGATCAGCGTTTCGTTGTCCGTCTCGCCCGCTTCCCTTTTGCCTCCGGGGAAATAATAGGTGTCTTTACCGTGAGAACGTGCTCCCAGCACCTTCCCGTCTACAACATGAATCCAGGCAATCTTGTCTATCACTGTGGTCATCATTATCCTCCTTGAAATTCTGGCCTTCGCTTTTATTTATTAAAAGCGATCTCTGCTGCTCCTTAAAGGACATATGTCCTACACTGTCATCTCCGTAAATGTCTCAGTGCTCCAGCTTGACATGCATATGACCGGCCGCCTCGTTCCAGGGAACCGGATAGGCCTGCCCTTTGGAGCAAAAGATTGAAGCCGACTGATACGCCGGATCGGCATTTTTATCATACTGCTTCATGCTGATGATATGTCCGGTCTGATGGCAGATCTGGTACCCGCCGGCCCGCAGAGACAAGGCTCCTTTGCCTTGGGTCATGGAAGCCAGCCTGATCGGATAATTCATGAAGGTGGCAACCGGCACCGTTCCGGTAAGGATGGCTGTTTCACCATTTATCTCCGGTGCAGCAAAGCTGCCGCTGGCCTGCTGAATATCCGACATTACCTTGCCTACATGATCTGAATGAATTCGGATTTTAAAATCATAAAACGGCTCCAGCAGCACATTCTCCGCCTGCTCCAGACCCTGACGTAATGCGCGTAAGGCCGCCTCCCGGAAATCACCGCCTGAGGTATGCTTGTTATGCGCTCTGCCGCTCAGCAGCGTAATCTGCACATCGGTCAATGGTGAGCCTGTCAGCAGGCCGTGATGCCCTTTTTCCAGAAGCACCTGAACGATATTGTTCTGATAGCCCACAGCCAGATGATCAGGATGGCACTTATTATGTACGGTTACACCGCTCCCGCGTTCACCCGGCTCAAGCTTCAAATGGACCTCGGCATAATGGCCGAGCGGCTCAAAATGCCCGCAGCCATAGACTACGTTACTAATCGTCTCCATATACATAATCTCCGGGTCACCAAAAGTAACCGGAATGCGGAACCGCTCACGGAGCACCTGCTCCAGCACCTCCAGCTGGATCTGCCCCATAACCTGGATCTGCAGCTCCTGTAGCGTTTCATCCCAGCTTACATTCAACGACGGGTCTTCTGCCCCAAGCTGCTGAAACGCCTGCAGCACTTCCTTCAGATGAACCGGCGGTTCGAAGCAGACTTTGGATTTAAGGGCGGGAACGAGTCCGCTGCTTACCGTATCCTTAAGCTCTCCGACACCTTCGCCCGGTCCGGCAGCTGTTAAGCCGGTAACCGCAAATAATTCACCTGCGGCCCCCCAGTCGGCCGATACCGTCTTCGCCCCGTTAATCCGGCGGATTCCGGTGATCCGCTCTGAAATCCGTTTTTGCTCCAGGCCATAGGTCAATTCTTCCCGTGCTTTTAGCACACCCTGCAGCGCTTTAATATAAGTAATTCTTGTACCTTTTTCATCGTAGCGGACTTTATAGACCCTTCCGGCAAAAGGCAGACGGTGATCATACTCCGTTACAGCAAGTGTATCCAGATTGTTCAGGAAGCTGCCGATCCCTTCATCCAGCAGGGCGGAGCCGGCCATACACGGAAAAATCTTTCCCTGCCTCACCAGCTTAACCAGCGCATCCGTCCAGGCAGGCTCGTCCAAGCTTCCATCCAGATAGGCTTCAAACAGTGACTCATCCCGTTCCGCCAAAAAAGCACGCAGCTCCTCACCCACAGCACCAGCAGCAAGCCCAGGCAGCATAACAGCATCACCGCTTAGCAGCTGACGGATCTCACCTAGCACACGCTGCGGATCTGCACCGGTCCGGTCTGTTTTGTTGATAAAAAAGAACGTAGGGACGCAGTGTGAACGCAGCAGCTGCCATACAGTCTCCGTATGACCCTCCACTCCTTCTACTGCGCTAACAATTACAACGGCATAATCCAGAATTTGCAGCACCCGCTCCATCTCCGCTGAAAAATCGACGTGCCCGGGCGTATCCAGCAAAAAGTAGTGTGAACCGCCGTAGCTGAATTCCGCCTGGTCAGCGAATACGGTGATGCCGCGCGCTTTTTCAATCTCATGGGTATCCAGAAAAGTATCCTTATGATCCACCCTTCCCCTGCTGCGGATCGTTTCTGTATGGTAGAGCAGCTGCTCGGCGAAGGTCGTCTTTCCGGCATCGACGTGGGCAAGCAGACCGATTGTTATATTCTTTGTCATTCTTGCTGCTAGTACACCTCCAATTAAAACTTCAAAATAAAAAATTAATTAACCAAAGGATATAAAAATTCACACTTAGCTTAATATATTCTACTTAAACTGTTAAGATTATATAGTAAAAATAATGGTTGGGAGGCTTTTTAAATGTATGAATACGGTCTTATTGTTGCTACAAAAAGTCGTACGTTACCCTCACTAAATAGTTTTTATCTGGAATACGAGAATGAAGATTCAGAAAATATTGAAGGTGGCTATGACACTAAGTCCGAACGCTATTTTTGGATAAATCATAAACAACTAAATGAATTCATATCTAAAATGGGAGAAAGCAACTTCTTTTCTTTACATCGTGTTTTTCTAAGTTATTACGAAGCATTCAATAAGCTAAGAGATTTTTGGAACTTTGGGATTCCCCAGCAAATATTCGACAAAGAGGATACATTGTTAATTAGCGATATAGAAACTATGTTAAAGTCTAATAATATCTATATTAATGATTCAAAGATTTTAAAATATGCAAATTATATATCTAATGATGGAGTCAAAAAATATATCGAGACAAATCCTTTCCAAGAATATTTATGGTCCATACAAATGAGTGAACTCTTAGAATCTTATAATATATCTCCCTTTGATAGAGTGAAAATAGCAGAAAAGAGCATTTTGAAGTCGAGCTATATATTTAAAGGAGCCATCGTCAAGAAGGAAATCAGCGTAGTATTATATGAGTGGGCTAACATAAATAGTTTTGTTCAATCTGATTTTATTAAAAGACTGAGTAATATTTTAGAAGTAATAATTAATGATGTATATAGAAATACAGAAGAATATACTGAAAAATCTAAAAACCAGAAGGTAAATCAACTTGTTTATTCAATTATTCGTCAAGTAGATAAAGGGTCCTGGAGAAAATACTTTTTCGGTATATTCAATGCTTCGGATTTATTAGGTGCCTACTCCCGGCATAGTAGCAATGAAATTGCCGGTATTACAGGTGTAAATACACTAGTAGATATTGATTTAAGAACGACGATTGATAAATGGAAGAACAATCATACACTACCCAATGATGAACAATTTTTAAATATGTTTAAACTTTGGTATTTCACTACCTCGTTCCTAATTATTAATTGGTTACGCCTTCCACATTTTAGTAACGACGAAACTAATCAAATATAGTGTTCGCCCTTTCGTTACGCAGGTTGTGAGCGTTTTCGTTTGAAATAAGTTCTACTATGTACCTCATACAAAAACACACGGCAAACCATCCCTTCTCATTATGGGCGGTTTGCCGTGTATGATCAATCCTATGTGAATGAATCTGCTTAACTATCCCTGTCCGGACCGGTTACGGCCCTCCTGATAGACGGCCAGTGCCCAGACCAGCACAAACAAAGGAATAAAAATAAACCAGGGAAGCGTTACCGTGTCACCGATTACAAACGAAATCAGAAGCAGTACAGCTATGACTATAATGGAATATAGCACACCCCGTCCAAAAGTTCTCATTTTCCCGCCTCCACTTCATTCAGGTTATACCCAATATTACCCATACTGGTGGAAATCACTCTAAAAGATAGAAGTTATGTACTTTTTCTGTTATTTTTGCAATTTGAAAGTATAGACCGGGTACTGCTCTGCCGGGAGAAAACCCAGCTTTAAAGCGAGACGATTCGAGGCCAGATTGTCCTGTGTTGTCTCCCATAAAGGAAGCATGTTCTGATCAAGATAATATCCGATCAAAGCCGCAGCCGCCTGAGTCCCGTGTCCCTTGTTCCGCTCAGCTGTTTCGTATGTATCTGCATCAATAAAATATTCATTGCCTACTGTAAAGCCGTTATTTCTGCAAAACGAAACGGTTTGTCCTCCAACATTCACCGACGCTCCAACCGTTTTCTTATCCATAAAATGATGATCCGCACCCAGCGACAGAATGTCGCTCCCGGCTACAATCGGATACTCAACAATTTCAATCTCAAACTCACCTTGATCCGCCTGAAGGAGCTCCTCTAAGCTTCTAAACGGACCAATCTGCAGCTCATAGACGGTTTCAAAAAGCTTATCCGCTCTTACACCCGGGAGCCCGGAAAGAAACAGCCTATTCCAAGCTTCCGAGTCATCGGCATAAATCTCAAACCAGCCAACCCCCCTTCTGATACAATCCGGTATAACCGTATTTTGCAAAAACAGTCTAATCAGCGCTATGTTCCGTTCAGCACCCGCATCTCCAGCCGCATACATCCATCTGCCAGTGGGCCACACAATTGCCAACTCCGGTTTATCCGGCCAATCTACAAACACACGTCCCGGATAATGTCCCCGCAAGACTGATAACGCAGGAATGTGCTGTTTTTTCCGGTTAAAAAAGGACTCTGCCGCCTTAAACTCCTCAGCAAATATTTCCTCCATTATACACCTCCAAGGTTCCTGCATTGACTATCAATAAAAGCCTTCACAACCTTCTTTTCTGAAACCAGAAATACAACAGAACACCCGCCGCCAATAAAACAATAACTGCAACTGCAGCAATTAATATTGGATGATGGATGGTGAAGCCGAAGTCACCTTGAAACAGATTGTCTTTTGAAGGATCGGGTTCAACAGAAAGACCATATTTATCTATTAACTCTGCTTTTTTGTCCTCCGTCAGATTATTTACTGCATTTCCCACATCCAACTTCCTTTCATAATTTGCACTTGTCAGCTGTTATAAAGACAGTTCATATTATTATTAAACATTTGCCCCGGTACGGTATATTGCGGTTTTAAAATATTTCCCGACCTTCTCCAGCTCATTCATAACGCGGGTTATGTTTTCTTCATTCGTGAACCAGTTGTCTTTTGTGATCCCTGTCTTATCCACTACCGGACTTACATAGAATATAGTCTCCTTAGGAAAAATAAATTGATAGCTTAAAAGCGCCCTTCGCGCATGATAGTTTTTACAGACCAGAACCACTTTTTCAGGGTGAATTCCCCGCCGATGTAGAACCTCCAAAGATAGACGGGCATTTTCAAAGGTATGTGTTGCTTTATCCTCTTTGAGTATTGCTTCTGGAGGAACACCTGACGTCATGCCCACGTTTCGCAGGAATTCCCACTCCGTTGTCTCTACATGGGAAGTGGCACCCCCAGAAGGTAAAATCAATGGGGCAATTCCCTCATGGTATAACAACGCCGCTTGCTTCATTAGCTGAGGATGACTTCCTCCCGGAATTAGTATAACGTCGGATTGTCCCAGCTCTGTTTCAAAAAACATAAAATCTGTAATGCTATCAAAAGGAAAAGGCATGTAAACCTCCTTGGTCCATAGCCAGTTAATTTAATACTTATTCGTTAAAAGTATCCTTATTTCCTTCAATTTAAATAGAGCAGCCCCCGGACATGCAAGCTGCTCCTCATACCATTATGTATCTTAATCATTCACCTACTCAATACCGAAGCACCAGCACAAACCGCATCCCCTCATCATAAGCCTCGCCATAAATGTCCCCGTCCATTTTGCGCATAAGCTGGCGGCAGATGAACAGGCCCAGGCCATTGCCCTGCCTGCCGGCGCTGTTCGAGCCGCGCCAAAAGCTGGCGAAGATATGCGGCAGCTCGGTAGCCGGAACAGGCTTGCCGGTGTTCTCAATGATGATCAGCTGGCGGTAATCCTCTTCCCGGAAGCTGATTCTGATCAGGGAACCGTCGCCGTACTTGATCGCGTTCTCCAGCAGGTTGTCCATAACCTCCAGCAGCTTGTCCGGATCACCTAGCAGCAGCTTGTCTTCAGGTACAGCCACTTCAAATGGAATTTTCAGCAAAGCAAGGCGTTCCTTATAATGCTCCACCACCCGCCTGATCCATTCTTTCAGGTAAAATTCCGCTACGTGCACCTCTGTCTCCTGCAAGGAGGATACGGATGCGGCGATGATGCTGCTGATCATCTCCTCAATCTGTGCAGCCTTTTGGCCGATCAGACCGGCGGATGCCCTGCGCTTATCTTCGTTGTCGTAGAGTCCCTCCGCCAGCGCACTGGAGTATAGCTTAATCGCCGCGACCGGTGTTTTGAGCTCATGAGACAGGGAGGCAATCAGGGTCTGGCGGTCTTTTTCCAGCCGCAGGTTGGTCTGCTTCTGCCGGTCCAGTGTCTCGCGCAGCAGATTAAGGCCCCAAATAAACCTGCCGAAAAACCGGCTTTTGCTCTCCTTCATATCCTGGGTCAGCTTGCCTTTGGACAATGCATAAGGAAGCTCCTCGATCGTATGGAACGGCCTGATGATCTGCCTGCGGATGTACAGCAGCAGGCTGGATATGGCCGCAAGCACTGCACCAAGCAGCATTACCGTCAGCAGCAGCAGCGGCGAACGGCTTGTGCCGGATACATACTCCAGCCTCAAATAACCCGCAGGCTCCTCCCCATGGAAAATAGGCTTAACCGTATACTCAGCATTGTTCTGCACACCTGTACCGTCAAAAAATCTTCGCACGGCCTCCGGCTCCGCATTCCACTCCAGCCAGGCAGCATTGCGCACATGAGTGTATTCCTCCAGCTTAAGTTCATCCGGCTCACGTCCGTCACTGATCTCACGGGTAATCCGGTTAACCTCAATCCGGTATGTTTTATCTCCTAAATCGCCTGCAAGCCTGAAGCCATAGGCGGCAAACAGGGCAATCACTGCAATTCCGATACTTATCGTCCAGAGAATCAGCCGGTCAAACCGCTTCATACTTGTAGCCCACTCCCCACACCGTTACGATCCGTTTCGGCTGCTTCGGATTAAGCTCAATCTTTTCGCGCAGCTTGTTAATATGTACAGTAAGGGTTGACGGCTCACTGAAGCTGTCCGCACCCCACACCTGCTGGAACAGCCACTCCTTGCGCAGCGCCTTGCCCCGGTTATTCAGCAGCAGCACCAGCAGCTCATATTCCTTCATCGTCACGGACACCGGAGCTTCGGAGAGAAACACCTGCATGGACGAGCGGTTGACCAGCAGGTTGCCGTCCGTCAGCAGCTGCCTGTTGTCATTCATCTCATAGCTCCGGCGCATATGCGCTTTTACCTTGGCAATCAGCAGCTGAATGGTAAACGGCTTTTCCAGATAATCGTCCGCCCCCAGCTCCAGCCCGATAATCTTGTTGTCATCCCCGTGCCGGGCACTCATGATCAGAATCGGCAGATTGAATTTTTCCCTGGCCAGCCTGCACACAGCAAAGCCGTCAATCCCGGGCAGCATAATATCGAGCAGCAGCAGCTTTACCGCCTGGCTGTCCAGGAGCTCCAGTCCTTCTTCGGCACTGGAAGCAGAAGCTACAGAGTAGCCCTCCGCCTCCAGAAAATCCCGTATAACCGCAGACAGCTCCAGATTATCCTCAATGACCAAAATATCAGCCAATGCCATCCCTCCTGTATCCTTCACTTTATAGGGCAGGGCGGCAATCAGCCTTTATCACTTCCACCGCCTACCAGCCCTGTTCCATCAGCCACTCATTCAGCCGGCGCTCCCGTTCCCTGATACCCTCCGCCTCAGCGGATTTGCCAAGCTTCAGCTCGCCCTGGATGTTGCCGTCCACCATATAGAGCACCTTATCGGTCTGTGCAGCTACCTTCACATCATGGGTAACGATCATGATCGTCGTACCTTCCCTGTTGATCCGGCACAGCTCCTCCATCACTTCCTTGGCGGCTTTGGAGTTCAGGGCTCCGGTCGGCTCATCGGCGAACAGCATTCTGGGAGCGTTGATCAAGGCCCGGCAGATACAGGCCCGCTGCAGCTGTCCGCCCGACACCTCGGCAATATCATGTCCGGCTATTTCGATGATCCCCAGCTTCCGCATCAGCTTGTCGGCATATTCGTTGATATCACTGCGGCTGCGGGAATCCCCTTTGCCCTTAATCGCCTGATAACCCGATAATATGATATTATCATAGACCGACAGATTCCCTAGCATATACATTTGCTGAAAAATAAAACCCATCTCATGCAGCCTGACCTCTGCCATCTCATTCTGCGAGAGCACGGACAGCTTCTTCCGGTTAAACAGCACCTCTCCCGCCGTGAGACGGTCCATCCCGCTAACCGTATAGAGCAGTGTAGATTTGCCGGAACCCGACGGGCCCATAATAGACACAAACTCCCCTTCATGCAATGTGAAATTGATATTCCGCAGCACGTTATGCTGGCTTTTGTTCACAATATAGGTCTTGCACAGATTCGTAACCTCAAGCACAGTACTCATCCTTCATTCCCCCTGATTATTCTTTATTCATATTCCAGACATGAATTCTTTTGATTTGTCCGCAGCTCGTATATACCGCTATTACAACAACAGCGAGAATGATCAGCGGATACAGCACGTAAACCTGCAGCGGCATAATCTGAAAGTGAAGCTCGGTAAGCCCAAACATCCGGAAGACGAAGCCAAACAGCCGTTCTCCGAGAATATTGGCTCCCAGCACCCCTATAATCAGCGAGCCTGTCAGGAGAATCATAATCCGCAGCACCTGCCACAGCCGGATCAGCCCGTCTGTAAAGCCAAGGCTTTTCATAACCGCAATGCCCTGAATCTCCTTGCTGATAAGCAGTCGCACAAACAAGCTGGTAATAAAAAAGATAATCAGACACACAATGACCGTCAGCAGGCTGATGACGCTTTTCAATTGTCCGACGAAGCCGCCTATAATTTCAGCCAGCATTTCATCGGCAGTCTTTATTTCATACTTACTGAACACCTGCTTCATCTCTGCGGTGATTGCAGCTTTATCCTTGTCTGCTGCATGAATCATGCCGGTTATCATATAGGACATTGTCATTTGCGGATTAAATTGTTCAGCCAGCCGTACCATGTAGCCTTCATTAGAGATAGCCTGAAAAATCCCGGTAATCAGAAACGAATGCTGCTGCCCGTCTATTTCGAATGTAATATAATCCCCAAGCCCTTTATCATAGACCTCAGACATAATGCTGGTAATCGCAATCTCATTGGCCAGCTTAGGAGCAGATCCCTGCAAGAACTCCAGCTCTGACATAGGCTCGTTTTTGGTTCCGGTAATACTTCTGTTACTCTCACCGTCTTCTGAGATGTACTTAGTCAAAATCGTATACTCCAGTGAGAGCTTCACATCAAACTGCCGCTCCTTAAACTCCTGTTCAACCCTCACCAGTTCCCCGCGGATCTCATCCAGCGGCTTTTCAGCAACAACCGATTTGGTATAGAAATCAGCTTCCGTTGTCCCCAGATAGCTAATAAATTTCGGCGTTAGGATCGTATTGGTCAGATTTATTGGAATGATGATAATGGCTGTGCTTAATATAAAGGTAAGGATTAGCGTGGTATAGCTTTTTAGCCGGCTCAGAATATCACTCAGCGCCAGAAAGAGCATCGGATGAAGCCGCTTGCTGCGGTGAAGATGAATGCTGCGGGAAGGCTGGAACCTTTCTCCGGTATGCCCCTGTCTGATCGCGTCGATAGCTGAGGCTTTATTGATTGTACGCATGCACAAGAGGCAGAACAGCAGGGTCAGCAAAATAACGGCAATAGCACTGGTTATAGAAATCACTATGTTGGCTATGCCCCCGGGCAGGATAATATATTCTGAGGTTTTGCGGGACATCAGAGCGGTCAGCGGAAAACTGGCCAATAACCCAAAGGTTCCGCCTGTAACAGCAAGCCCTAAATATTTAGCCAGATAAAGCCTTTTGACCGGCCCGTTCTTGAAGCCAATGGCTTTCATTACGCCTATCTCCCTGTATTCATCCTGCAGCGTGGATACAATCGTAAATCTAAGCGTCATAAAGGCAATGAAGATCAGAAACAGGCTGATCACAAATAGCATGGCGGAAATAATCTGGTCTGTCATGTATGACATCCGCACCACACCTTTGTCAATCTGAACGTTAGCGGCCAGATCTTGTTTAGCAAAAGCTGCCGTAACCGCCGCAGACTCGACTCCTGCAGCAGCCACAAAACTGTACTGCACCATCACCGCCTCTTCTGGCAACGCATCTTTAATGTCTGCAAAATCCTGCTGAGAGATGACCAGCCGCTTCAGCCCCAGCAGATCGGCGCCCATGTAGGCATCCTTAAAGATGTGCGTAAGCTTAAAGATTTTGGAGATGCCGTCAAAATCAATCCTGATGCTGTCACCTAGCTCCATCCCGGTTGCATTTTTGATGCTTACCGGTATGCCGATTTCGCCCTCCTTTAATGTAAAACGCTGGTCCTCATGATCATAAATAAGATTCACCTTGTCAGGAACCGTTGCCAGTGTAAGCACTAGGCTGCTCGAAAAGCCTTTGCGGCCTGCGGGCAGTGAAACCTCCCGGCTGGTCACCCCAATCTGCAGCTCCTCGACTACTTCTGCAATAATAGACTGGCCGGCGGACCAGTCACTGATCTTCTGCCTGTTCTCCGGAGTGTCGGGAATAGTGACATTATGGTCTGCTACCCTGCTCTTGTCGATGAAATACCCGATGGCTGATGTGGTGGTATACGTCAGGTTCGTTCCGCTGGCAATTAGGGCTGTAGCCAGTGTGATTAACACGAGCAGTACGAGGTTCATCGTTTTTTTGCGGCGCAGATCCTTTTTCAGAATGTTCAGAAACACTTTTCGTTCCCCTTTCTCATATCCTCTGAAGTGATTATAATGGGGAAGTTATTAAATAATCCTTAACTGGGGGGGATTTTGACTATGGAGACGAATTTGAGATACCCGATTGGCCCGTTTGAGCATGCCGGTGAGATTACCGCTGGTGTTACCACCGCGTGGATCAAGGAAATTGAAGAATTACCGGGACAATTGCGGGAGGCCGTAAAAGAGTTGAACAATGAACAGCTGGATACCGCCTATCGTCCGGGCGGATGGTCGGTGCGGCAGGTTGTCCACCATATTGCAGATAGTCACATGAATGCTTATGTACGCTTTAAACTGGCGCTTACTGAGAACCAGCCGGTAATTAAGCCCTATGACGAGGCAGAATGGGCCGGGCTGCCGGATTATGCTTTGCCGGTTGAGCCATCCCTTTTGCTCATCGAAAATCTGCATCAGCGCTGGGTTACCGTTTTGCATGAACTGACTCCTGCCGATCTGGAAAAGACCTTTATCCATCCGGAATCCGGCGTAGTTTCATTAGGCAGAAACATCGGCATTTATGCCTGGCACGGCAAGCATCATCTTGCCCATATTACCTCGCTGTACAGCCGCCTGGGCTGGTAAAACAATCCCAATACAACTAAAAAACCTGCCAAGGAAAATGGATAAGCCATTCAGACCATCCCTTCCTAGGACAGGTTTTGTGTATTACTGCTGTTTTACAAATTCATAAAACGCCAGGGCTTGCCCATAGTCCGTAAAGCCGGCCTGGGCCAGCTTGTCGCTGCCGCCGCCTTTGCCGCCGAAGCCGCTGAGGTGCTCCTTAAAGAACGCTCCGCAGGACAGCCCGGCATTTCCGCTCTGGGCGAACACCAGCTTATTCTCAGCCGCTGACAGCAGCAGGACCGGCAGATCGGTCAAGGCAGTCAGCTTAGCAGCGAGGCTCTGCAGATCCTTAAGTGATTTCTGTTCATAAGTCTGCGCGATGATCCGGCTGCCTTCCTCCTGTGCCGCCAGCAGCTCATTTGCTGCATAGCCGTCATTCAGCTCTTTTAGCGCTGTAAGCTCGGCCTGAAGCTGCTTTTGCTCCTGCTCCATTTTTTCAATCCGGTCCATAATCTCGTCCTTGCCGGTATTGAATTTGGCGGACAAGGCGCTCAGAATACGCACATTATCATTGAACTCGGCCAGTGCGCGGCCGCCGCATTTAAACGTCACCCGGATGTTACCCTTCTGCTTGTCCGCTCTCAGCAGCTTGATCATTCCGATCGCTCCGGTTGAAGGGACGTGAGTGCCGCCGCATGCATTATATTCAATGCCCTCGATCTCCACGATCCGGATATTCTCGGTTACTGTAGGCTGCTTCACCAGCGGCAGGCGGGCAAGCTCTTCCCCGCTCACGAAATAGCTGGTGATGCTGCGGTTCAGAACAATCTGCCGGTTAACCTCAGCCTCCACCTCCAGCATCCGGGCCGGTGACAGCTCTGTCAGCTCAACATCGATCGTCGCATAATCGGTTCCGAGGTGGAAGCTTACCGTCACCGCTTCGCACAGCTCACGGAACACTGCTGACAGCAGATGCTGGCCGCTGTGCTGCTGCATGTGATCGAATCTGCGCTCCCAGTCGATTGTACAGCTGACTTCAGCGCCTCCCGGAAGGCTGGCCACTTTGTGGAACACTTCGCCCTCTTCAAGTATGACATCCAGCACCGGAATGCCGCCGATGGTTCCGGTATCGCACGGCTGCCCGCCACCATGCGGATAGAAGGCTGTCTGCTCCAGAACGAGATACAGCCCGTCTTCTTTTTCCTCAATCCGGCTGACCCTTGTCTCCCAATCCTGTATATAAGCTGATTCATAATATAATTTATCAGTCATTAGTCTGCTTCGCTCCATTTCTGTCTACAGCTCCGGCTTCGGCTGGTCCGAAGAACCGCTCCATAATGATATAGTCTTTACCGCCCTTATTGAACGACTTCCCGGTTACAGCAAGTCCAAACTTTTGATAGAAAGCGGCTTTATTGCTCCGTGCATTGCAAAAGATTCTCCGGACTCCGCGCGACTCCGCCTCCTCCAGCACATGCTGCAGCAGCCTGCTGCCGTAGCCTCTGCCCTGCTCTGCTTCCAGAGTGGCGAACTTGCGGAACTGTGCTTCATCGCCTTCAATAAATAAAGACACTGCGGAGATTAGCCGCTCCTGCTCAAGCAGCCCGTAATGCTCTCCCGCATCGTCATCGTCCAGCTTCACATAATCCAGCTCACGCTCCGGCCACATCACCTCATGCCTCAATTGCCATGCCTGTTCCTTAGAAATGAGCCTGATATCCATACTTCCACCTCGATTACGTCTGTTTAATGCATCGTATCCCAGATCTGCTTGCCGATCAAGATTACCGTTACCGCAATGAACAGCGGGCGGATATACCCGGCCCCCTTGCGGATCGCGAATTTGGAACCGATTAATGCCCCGGCAACCATAGGCACGCCCAGCAGCAGGCCGTATGAATAGCTGACCGAGCCCAGTGCAATGAACGTAAGCAGACTTGAGATATTGCTGGCGAAATTCAGCACCTTGGCATTGCCGGCTGCTGTCACGAACTCAAAGCCCAGCATCAGAAAGGCAAAGATCAGGAACGATCCTGTGCCCGGTCCGAAAAAACCGTCATAAAACCCGATGATCAGGGCGACCAGCATGCCGGTCAGCCGTGTTTTGCGGCTGCTGCCGGAGAAGGTGGACACATCGCCCCACGATTTTTTGAACAAGGTGTAGACCGTAATCACCACCAGCATCACGATGACCAGCGGCTTCAGAAACTCCGACGGCACCTGCCGGACAGTAAAAGAGCCAGCGACTGCCCCGGCGATAGAGAAGGGTATTAACAGTCTGATAAGCTGAAAGTTAATTTTACCTGATTTTATAAATGAGACCGTACTGGTAAAAGAGCACATGGTGCCTGCCAGCTTGTTCGTTCCAAGCAGCAGATGCAGCGGTATACCCGCCGACAGCAGCGCCGGAATCGAGATCAGCCCTCCGCCGCCCACTACAGAATCAATAAATCCGGCCAGAAAGCCGCACACCACCAAAACAATGATCATTCCTGTACTAATATGCTCCATCCCCGGCCTCCTGCTATGTATACTGTCAGTATCTAATCCCAGCCATGCTCCATAAACCAATCCCCGCGGCCGAATGTATCCATAGCTTTTTTCATGAATGGAAGGGTATTATCCGGGAGACTGTCCGCGTCAAACCAGCTGAGATCATCACATTTATCCGGCTCCATATTGCTCACTTCTCCCGACCACTCCTCAGCGCGGAAGAAAAAATCAATCCGTTCCCCGCCCGGGGTCCTGATATGCATCGTCCCCAGCATGTGCAGCTGTGCCGGGTCAATCCGGACACCCGTTTCCTCCCGCGCTTCGCGGATCGCTGCCATCTGCAGTGTCTCCCCGCCGTCCAGCTTTCCGCCCGGAAAACCGTAATAACCGTCCATATGTCCTGTATTACAGCGTCTAAGCAGCAGCACCTGGCCGTCCTTGACCAGCATGATATGCACAACACTGAGCAACCGGAAGTCCGGCATTTGAATCTCTCCCTTCTCCTGGAATAAAAAAAGAGCAGCAGGATCATCTCCTGCCGCTCCCTAAAACCCGTCTTGATGCAGACGTCACTTATAAGAATTCTGTTCATTCTTCTTATAAGTTGTCTTGTCATCGCTAAGGGACTCCTTGCGGATGTCGAGCTTCTTCTGCTCCATCTGCTGTGCCTGCTGGCTGGTTACTGCCGCATGGTCCAGCTCATCCACAGTGTTCATCAGGTTCTTATCCGGTTTGGCGTGATCTGTCACTGTTATGCCTCCTAAGGTTACTTATGGTTACACCTTATTATGGCAACCGGCAGCCCTGATTATTCGGAGTCAACGTTGTGATAAACCTGCTGTACATCGTCGAGCTCTTCCAGTGCGTCGATCAGCTTCTCGAACTGTGCTTCTGCATCTTCCGGGATCTCCACATAGTTCTGCGGAAGCATGGTAAGCTCGGCTACGGTGAATTCAGTAATACCGGCCCCGCGAAGCGTCTCCTGTACAGCATGGAACTGGTCAGGCTCAGCGTATACGATGACCGCCTCGTCCTCTTCCAGCACATCGCGTACATCAACATCGGCTTCAATCAGCAGCTCCATTACTTCTTCAGCGGATTTACCCTCCAGGCCGATAACAGCTGTCGGATCAAACATATACGTTACGGACCCGCTGACACCCATGTTGCCGCCGTTTTTGCTGAATGCAGAACGGACAAGCGGAGCCGTGCGGTTCACGTTATTGGTCAATGCATCGATGATAATCATTGAGCCGCTTGGTCCGAAGCCTTCATAACGCAGCTCCACATAGCTTTCGTCGCCGCTGCCTTTAGCTTTTTCCAGGGCGCGGTCGATAATGGCCTTCGGTACATTATAAGTTTTGGCGCGTTCCAGAACGACCTTAAGCGCACGGTTCGATTCCGGGTCCGGCTCGCCTTTCTTCGCTGCTACATAAATCTCAACGCCGAATTTGGCGTAGACCTTACTTGTATTGGCATCCTTGGATGCCTTCTTCTCTTTAATATTATTCCATTTACGGCCCATAGTGTTCGACTCACTTTCCAACATAAGTTATAAACAGTCCGTTATATTATACCTCTCTTGGGACGATCCCGTAAAGGGCATAGGAGCTCTGTTTAGAAGTCCAGCAGCGCCAGCACGCGCTCTTTGCCCAGTGCCTGAACGAGTACAGGAACCCTCGGACCCTCCGGCTGCTGCAGAATCAGCTGATAAAGGATGGAAAACAGTGCCTTTTGATTGCTCCTCATCGTCTTTTTGTCAGCATCGTGACAAATAGCGTAAACCTGCTGCATAAACTCCGTTTCATCGGAAAATCCGGTACGGAGCAAGCTGCAGAATGCTATTACCCGCTCCTGCTCGGCAGGTTCAAGCGATTGATACAACACCCGGTCCGGACTGGTGTTAGCCGTAACCAGCTTATGCGGAGCATAATGTCTGATCCAGTGCTCGGCCCGTTCTGCGGTTTGCCGGAATAATTCGGCTTGACCGGCATGTCCGCCATCCTGATCCAGCAGCCTTTGCAGCAGCCCGCTGTCCCAGTTGATCAGCGGCAGCAGGGCCGCAGCCTGGCTGAAGCCCGGCGCTTTCAGCTCTGCAGGATTTCTCCGGGCCAGCTCGAGAGCCGCACGCAGGTCTTCACTTTCCAGCTGCCCTGCGGCATAAGCTTTACAATAGCGCTCGAATTCCGTGTAATTCCGCAGCACATCCTCATCCAGGCCGATACTGAAGGCAGCATCCGGCTGGTATTTGGCGAACATGAACAGGATCGGCTCCGGCCCGTATACCTTCAGCAGGTCCTCCGGCGTATAGTTATGCCCGGACGAGCTGGACATTTTGGCATGGCTGCCCTTGATGCTGATGAACTCATAGGGAACGTAATACGGCGGCTGGTTTCCGAATATCCGCTCCGCGATGACCTTGGCTACATTATAGCTCCCCGTCTCGGACGAATGATCGCGGCCGCCCGGCTCGAACACAACCTGCTCCATCCCCCAGCGCATCGGCCAGTCTATTTTCCAGTGCAGCTTGATGTTTGAGGCCTGGGGAACGTGCAGCGTGTTGTAGCAGCCGCATTTGCAGCTGTAGATGATGTCCTCCGACTCCCCGTCAAAAGCGTGGACGCTGGTCGAATCTTTTCCGCAGCGCTCGCAATAGACCTGAATCGGGTAAAAGGCTGCCCGGTCCTCCTCTGTGGCTTTGCCTGTTTTGAACATCATCAGGATATCGTAAATTTCCCCTCTGCTGCGCAGGGCATGGAGTATGGCCTGATTATATCTGCCCGACTGATACTCACGGCTCTGATAGATAAATTCAGGCAGGATGCCAAAAGCGCTCAGCGCTTGTTCAAACTCCTGCTCGTAGTGCTCAGCATAAGAAGCATGGCTGCCGCATGGACATGGGACCTTGGTGTAGGGCAATCCGATATACTGCTCATATGAAGCGTCCAGCTGCGCGGGAACCTTGCGGAACCGGTCGAAATCATCCCACGAAAAAATAAAGCGGACCTCCTTCCCGGCTTTCTGCAGCGCCTGAGTGACGAAGGAAGTGGTGACAATTTCGCGGAAATTGCCGATATGAACCGAGCCCGACGGGCTTATGCCCGAGGCGCATACAAAGGTCTGGCGCTCAGGATGACTGCTGATCAGGTCGTTTGCGATTTTTTGTGCCCAATGCATGTTAATAATCTCCTCTGCTCTTTAATAAAAAACAAAAAAGCCCCCGCCTCAAGATTGTCATCTTGAGGACGGGAGCTGTCATAAGCACCGTGGTACCACCTCTGTTCGCGGACATGTTGCCAGGACCGCCTCTTCGGGTACGGCCATCACGCTTATACCCTAGCTCTGTAACGGGAGCTCCCGTCATACCATCCTTGGGCGCTCTAAACACCCAATTCCGTATGCAGCTCAGAGACTTTATTCGTCAGGCACATTGCTGCTCCATTTCACCGGGCTGGAGCTCTCTGGGAGCAACGTTTGCTTAACTACTCTTCTCTTCATCGCTTTTCTTATTCGATTAAACCTATTTAAACATGATTTGCTGTGATTTTTCAAGCTTAAATTTCGGCTGCATATCAAGCTACAACTCAATGAAAAAGATTTTGAATACGCCTAAGTAACGCTTCTTCGCTGTGATATCGCCAATAAAGGTGCTGCTGTCCTGAATGTCCGGCAGACTGAAAACGGAAAAGATTATGTAATTATCCCGCTCTGAAATGTTCTCCACCAGCGGCCGGACTACAGCCTGATTAAGGCTTTCTGGCAGCGACGCGCCAAGTATTTCCTTCAGGTCTTCCACAGCATATTCCGCAAAATCCTCAATGGACGGATTAAGCAGCGCAAGCACCCCTGCCAAAATCACAAGCAAAATAAACAAATTTCTGATTCTTCCCGGCTTGGCCCGGCGCTCAACCTGCTGATCAAAATATGGGTCCATATCATCCCTCCTTCTGTAACCATAATTCATTTGGGTATATATGTAAATGATGTTTGTACTGGGTTCAGCGCAGCTGAATGCTACAGGCAGGTATTCAATGCCGCTATTTTCTGCTACACTGGCTTCACTATTGTTATTGAGGAGCTCTGACGGATGTTATCAAATGAAGCTTTTACAGCAGTATTATTTCTATTACTAACCATACTGGCAGTCATCGTCTGGGTGATCAGCTTCATCAAACCGTCGATGCTTAGCCGCAGAAATGCTTCCTCCGGGAAATCCCGCAAGCGTGTTAAAAAATTCTCTCTGCTTGCAGTGGCTGTAAGTTTAATTCTTACTATTGTTACTGCACCGGGAACCACGCTGCTTGAAAAGGCTACTTCATTACAGAATTTTTTTATATTTAGAGACTTCAAAGTGATTGGCACATTCATATACACTTCAAAAACAATGGACGCTGAAGTTACCTCTGTCATTGACGGCGACACCTTCCGAATCCGGACCAATGAAGGTAGTACTGAAAAAGTACGCATGCTGCTGATTGATACCCCGGAAATTGGAGAACAGCCAGAGCCCTATGCTCTGGAAGCGCGTGAATACACGAAGGAGCTCCTTTCAGGACAAACCGTACAACTTGAATTTGACGAATCGGAGCGTGATCAATACGGCAGATTGCTCGCCTACGTATATGTGGATAATCGGATGGTTAATGAGCTGCTGCTGGAGAAGGGGCTGGCCAGAGTGGCTGTTTTCCCGCCGGACACCAGGTATGTTGATGCTTTCAGGGAAATTGAAACGAAGGCTCGTGAAACCGGGCTCCGGGTTTGGAGCATCGACAACTATGTGACTAACAGGGGATTTAATGCCGATGCGGCGACAACTAAGCAGTAGAATGGTTGACGGGCTGGCCGCTGCTGAGTAACCTCCATTCAACAAATCCATACTCACAGGATAACTGCACATTATACAACTAAAATGCCTGTTTTTCCCCGGATTACGCGTATAAGTGTATTCTGTGCAACTAAAAATCAGCAAAATGCTCATTTTGGTTATTTCCGGCAGGAATAGTTGCACAAACTACAGCTAAACGCTGCAGCCGCAGAGTTTCGTGCTTTTTAAGTGTACAGAGTGCAGCTATTCCTCGCAGCAGAGCTTCCAACAAAAGCGAGCTTAACCCGGTACCGGCAAAATATCAAACAGGGATGTCCCTCCGCCGCTCAGGCAGACCGGAACATCCCTATTTTCCCTGTCCTAATTTACTTCAGCGGTTCTACACCCACACTTCATTCGCGGTCTCAATTACGAGCCGGATTTTGTCCCACTGCTCTTCCTCGGTAAGAATATTTCCTTCCTCCGACGAGGCAAAGCCGCATTGCGGGCTGAGACACAGCTTGTCGATATCCACATATTCGGCAGCTTCGGCGATCCGCAGCTTCAGCTGTTCTTTATTCTCCAGACCGCCATGCTTTGTAGTGACAAGGCCGAGCACCACAAACTGGTCTTTGATGAACCGCAGCGGCGCGAAGTCACCGGAACGCTCGTTATCGTATTCGAGGAAAAAAGCATCCACCCGGGCCCCGCCGAACAGCACCTCCGCAACAGGCTCATAGCCTCCGGCCGCGAACCATGTTGAACGCAGGTTGCCGCGGCACACATGCAGCGCAATCGTCATGTCCCCGGGCTTGTCAGCGATACTTTCGTTAATCAGCCGTACATAGTCACGGGCCAGCTGATCCGGATCAACGCCTCTGCTCCGCAGATGTGCCCGGTGCCTCCCGCTCGACAGGGTCCCCCAGGTCGTATCATCCAGCTGCAGATAACGGCAGCCCGCATCATAAAATGCCTGTATAGCTGAACGGTACACCGCAATAATATCCTGAAACAGCTGATCCCGGTCAGGATAGATCTCATTTCCGTTATAATCCTGCACAAAGTGGAACAGGGACGGGGCAGGAATCGTCATTTTAGCCATAGTATCGCCGGACATCTGTTGCAGCTTCATGTAATCAGCTAACATCGGGTGATTGCCAAAAGATATTTTCCCCGTAATCTTAAAGCTCTCCGCCCGCTGTGTGTTTTCCTTAGCCGAGCCGCTTCCCTGGTTAAGAATAATTTTCTGGGTGCCCGTTATCCCGAGGAAGAAATCCAGATGCCACCAGGAGCGGCGGAATTCGCCGTCGGTAACAGCCTTAAGTCCCAGAGCCTTTTCCTGCCCCAGTAAATCAGCAATCTCTCTGTCCTCAACCTCCTGGAGCTGTGCAGCAGTTATCTCTCCCAGATCATACAGGCTGCGTGCGGTCTTGATCCCCTCAGTGCGCAAAAAGCTGCCAACAATATCATAGCGAAAGGGCGGGGCGTTTCGGGCGGTACCGGTAATTGGACTGATCATAGTGCCCTCCTGCTGTTATAGTAAGAATTGATTCATGTCAAAATAACTGCTGGCCACCAGATCATTCAGCAGATCGATATAGGCGGACATTATCTCACTCGGCCTGCGGTCCTTATGGGCAATCCAGCCGACAGTAAAAACCTCATTGCTCTCAAACGGGATCGTCACCATTCCATCACCGTTCAGGTCGGAAGCCATAATACCGGTCCCGATGGTATAAGAATCACTGCCCAGCAGCAGGTTCGTAAGCGTTGCGCGGTCTGTTACTTTGATATTTTTCTCAATCTGGGTGAAGCTGAGCATCTCCTCAGAGAAATGCAATGAATTGTTGTCCCCCTGCTCAAAGGTAATATACGGGAACGGCAAAATATCCTCCAGCACAATCGTCTCTTTGGCAGCGAGCGGATGGGCAGCTCTTACATAGACATGCGGGTTGGTATTGAACAGCGGCGTAAATTTGAGGTTTCCGTCACTGAACAGCTTGTTCATTACCTTATAATTGCTCTCGTTGATATACAAAATGCCTAACTCGCTGCGCAGCGTGCGCACGTCTTCAATAATGTCGAAGGTTTGTGTTTCCCTCAGACTGAAATTGTACTCGGCCAGCTTCCGTTCCTTTATCAGGTGCGCAAAGGCATCCACAACAAAGGCATAATGCTGGGTGGACACGGAAAAATAAACCGGACTGCGCTTTTTCCCCGTATACCGGTTCTCCATGAACTCGGTCTGCTCGATAATCTGCCGGGCATAGCCCAGAAACTCTACACCTTCGGCTGAAATGCTGATTCCCCGGTTAGTCCGTTCAAAAATAGTAATGCCCAGCTCGTTCTCCAGCTCTTTAATCGCATTGGATAGACTGGGCTGCGACACAAAAAGCCGTTTGGCCGCTTCGTTCATCGAGCCGCTGTTTGCAATTTCAATGGCATAGCGGAGCTGCTGCAATGTCAAACCTGTTCCTCCTCTTACCCAAGGCTGCTGCCCTCTGCGTATCTGGCTTATAACTAGTAGAATACCTTTAATTCAGGTCCGGTGTCTACCGGGGCCGTTTTTTAGCGGCATCGATCTGTGAGGGATCAAGCCCTTCCCAGATATTATCGATCTTCACCTGCTCCGGATGCTCGAACACCAGAAAGGCTGTCGGCAAATAGCGTTCGCCGTATTGCGAGGACGGTTTGTTGACGATCTCATTGTCCTTCACCAGCACTGTGGATGAGCCGCCGTCCAGGTTGGCCGCAATCACTGCGCCATGCTTGAGCATAATCTGCTGGACATCATACAGATTGGCACCGATGCTGTAGCCCGGCTGTCTGCCGTCGATTACCACAAACAGCAGCGCGCCGTCAGCACGCTGGCCCATGGCCGTTCTCGGGGCGATGCCCCAGCCTTCGGCCGCATTTTTGATCAGCCCTTTACCGTTCACGATAATCCGCGGCTGAAACGAAACAGCCTCCTGGACTCCGAGCTTGCCCAGCTCTTCCAGCGAATAGTTTCCGGCAATCATTTTGCCCTGTTTGTCGATCCCCACAATCTGTGTGGACGTCTTTCCGCCAAGCCCGTTATAAAAAAGCTTTCCCTGGGAAATCACCAGCCCGATCGGCTTAAATCCGTTGCCCTTCCATTCCGGATCTGCGAAGCCTCCGCCGTTCACTCCGGCAATGGCTCCCGTACGAGCTACCATACTGGATACCTTTTCACCCGAGCCCGCTTTATCCGGAATGCCCAGACGGACTTTGGTAGGATCGTTGACGGTCATGACATAACCCGAATAGCCCGATCCGCTAACCTGTTCAATCTCCACCAGCGGCTTCTCATCCTTCACCTCTGCAGCTTCAGCAGCAGCTTCAGTCACAGGAGCAGTAATGGTATGGGTATCTACCTCGTCCCCCATATGAATAAAGCGCTGGTTATATTCAGCCACCCTGTTCTTCAGTTCTTCCTCGCCGATAATATATTTAGCCATGTAACGGTGCTGTGTTGTAATTAAAGTATCTGCTATCAGATAGCGGAAGTTTAGGGCTGAGGGTGCAAAATAGAGCCACCCCATTCCGATGGTCAGCAGCAGCAGGCAGAACATAAATCCTCTGGCCAGTTTACGCAGAAAGCTTACTTTCCTGCGTTTCTTTTTGACAGCTTTCTTCTTCTGGGCGCCTTGGCGCCGGGGCGATGCTGAAGTACTCACTTCTGGATTCCTCCTTGGTCTTGCCTATCAAACAAAATGTGGCAGTCTCGTATTCTCCCATGATAGACGATCTTCTGAAAGTAAAGGTTTCAGTATTTTCATATAAAAAACCATAATTTGTAACAAAAAGAAAGCCCCCTTGTTAAGAGAGCTTCCAAAACAGGATTTTATCTTCTGATTAGCCGTGTCTGCCGACTCCGCCTCCGCTGCTCGCATTGCCACCGCCACCGGATGATCCTCTGCTTGAAGAGCTTGAAGAGGAGGTAGAGCTTGATGAGGAGGAGGAGCTGGAAGACCTTCCTTCGTTACCGCTTCGTGAAGAATGCCGTCCGCTTCCGCCACCGCTGCTGTAGCCTCCGCCGCCATGATTACTTGCGCTGCCGGAATTGCGTCCTGTGCCGCCTCCGCTGCTTGACCCGCCGCCTCCGTGATTAGTGTCCCAGAAGCTTTTCCCGCTGTGTGCCGGTTCTGGTCTGCGGGATGAGGCAAAGCTGCGGCGAGGCCGGTGGCGACGGTTGTACCAGCGGCTGCCAAAGCCGTATCCCGGCTGCCCGTGCCATGTCCCGTAGCGGCGGATATTACGCTGGCTGTACGGATTAATCGGCACACCGTAGCGGGCAATATGACTGTTCCGGCGTGAGGCAGCCAGGCTGATCAGGCCAGCAATGCCCAGGAAAATGCCTATTACCGCAAAGCCTTTGCCTCTGGAAATGGGCTCCGTGACCGTTACGGGGGCTTCACCGGACTCTGGAGCTTTAGCTGTATCCGTAACAGCTCCTGAAACTCCGGCGGCTACTGTACCAGATGCTTCCTGAGGTGCTATGGCTGCCGGACTATAATCCGCTCTGGCCAAAAAGAAGCTGAACATTTCATTTGCCGCTGCTGTAACTCCTGCCGCATATTTTTTTGCTGCAAATTGAGGCTCTAACGCATTGTTCAGTATCTCTCCGATCACTTCATTCGTCAGAGTAGTATCTACCTCTTTGCCTTGCAGCACATGATAATTGTCGCCTTCAATATCGAGCACCAGCATGACATCCCTGGGACCTGCACCTACCGAGGCGTACTTGGCGTAGGTATAATCCTGCAGCGTTTTGCTGCCGGAATTTTTAACCGTTACGAAATAAATGCCGCTGCCGGTCGTTGTTTTGTAGCGGTTGCTGGACTGGTTAAGATAAAGTCTGGTAACCTGCGGAAGCACACCGGCATTGTCGGCTACAAAATTCCGCGTGCCGAGCGGCTCCGTCCAGACCCCGCCCAGGCTTTCAATCAATGCACCGTAGGTTTTGCGGGCTCCGGCTGTATATTCCTTCCGGGCAAAATCCGGCTCCAGTGACTCGGCGAGAATCTGCGACAGCGTACTGTCGGGGAGTGAGCTTTTTAAGCCGTCACCCTGCAGCACCCAGTAATCATCGTCCTTAACAGAGAGCAGCAGCAGCACACCGTTATCCTTATCTGCCTCACCGATTCCCCAGCTGTTAAACAGCGTCTTCGCGTACTCCTCCATTGCAGCTCCGCCGGTGGATTCTACCGTAACCAGCACCACCTGCGCTCCCGTCTCCTGATGCAGCTTAACGCCGTAGTTGACCATATAATTCTCTGCTTTCAGGTCAATAACCCCGGCAAAGTCATTCACATAAAAAGCATCCGTATGCTCCGGCACCGCCGGCTTGGCCCAGCTTACCTCCGGCTGCAGCAGCATAACACTGAGCAGCATCGCAACCAGCGTAACTATGATCCCTTTGTGCTTCATATAAATCCCCCTGCTTGTCTGTTCTAGTTTTAATATCGGCTTTGCTAGCGGTCATTGTTAAAATTTTCTATAGGGCTGTTGAATTCTGCGAGACTATCTGCTACTAATTATATGCTGTATTCTATTACTCATTACTAATATTAATCATAATAAGAATAAATATAGTAGGTAATAGCCGGGATACTACTTTAGGCTATTAGGAGGCCGTGAGGGCCAGAATCAAAGGCATTTTTGCCTTTGATTTGCCTCATTCAGCCCCGCGGGCCGGATTCAAAGGCACTTTTGCCTTTGATTTGGCTCATTTAGCGGCGCAGGCCGGAATCAAAGGCACTTTTGCCTTTGATTTCGCACATTCAGCTGCGCGCGCCTGAATCAAAGGCACTTTTGCCTTTGATTTGCCTCACCCTAACTCAAAACAAACCCGCCCGGCATCTGCCAGACGGGTCCTTTTTAAGCTAAAACTAGAATAATGACGCCGGGATCATTTTACGTCCGCCTTTTATCAGCGTTGACTCAAGCATTTCACCTTTGTCTCCGCCGAAATACAGCTGCCAATATACGCCGAACCGCACACTGACATCATTCTTTACCAGCTCCGGCGGCGTCACGATCAGCCACTGGAACCTTAGAGCCTTAGAAATCTCAAAGACGGGATCAAGCACGTTGTTGGACACCATCTCCCCGAACGGGTTGTCATAGAGGAAGACGGTCCAGCCCTTGTTCTCACGGTTAACCCGCTTATGGGTCATGATCATCATCGCCACAAGCAGCTGTACCGACTGGCGCTGACCGCCGCTGCCGACTGCTTCGTCAAGTGCACCGCGGTTGATGACTTCCCAATCGGAATAGTGGAACTCCTCAGGTGCCGCATACAGGAAATAATTCTCCGTTACTGGCTTGTATACCTGAAGCACAGGGAAGCGGTTCTGCATAGCAGCGTACACGAGTTTACCGTCATTGATCAGCTCCTTAACCGCTGCCGCCGGCACCTGCTCGATCTTCGGATATTTCTCCAGCAGACTGCTGATGCAGCGGTTGAAATAGTCGCTGACCAGCGGCTCAATGTCATCTGTCGTCTTGGGCACGGTAATATGCTTATAATTCAGCTTCACCAGCGGAAAAGCATGACCGTTCTCGTTGTGAATAATCATCCGCCGCTCCATGCGCTTGAGTATATCCGTAATCTGTACGACCCGCTTGGCCGCACGTCCGACCCACAGCTTGCGTGAGAGCTCCATGCTCTCCTTATCGCTGCGGATGCTCTCAATCTGATCGCGCGAGCTCTGCAGCATTGAATCCAGCACCTGCCCTGCAATAAAGAAGTCCTCCCAGTGAACGGTGTTCAGCCGCTCCTGGATTTTGGTCTCCAGCTCATTGCTCCAGCCGCACTTGGCCAGCTTGCCGCTCAAGTTGTTTTTCTCTTCTTTTACTTTACGGGTAAGCTCAGCCCTCTGTGCACGGCTTTCTTTACTCTGCAGCAGCCAGTCAGCAACCATATGCTCACAGCTTTCGCGCACCTGAAGCTGTACTTCCTCCGGTATATCACGGAGCTGAACGCGGCCCTCCACATGAGTGTCCAGAATCTGTCTCTGATTGCCCAGCATTTGGAGCCGTTGATCCACAGCAGTGAGCCGTTGTTTACATAGGCTTAACTGCCGCTCATTCTCACGGGCATCCTCCGTAATCTCCTGCTCTTTGACAGAGAGTACGTCAGTCCATAATTCCACAGGCCGTTCATGTTTCTCTTTGATAGACTTTTCGGTTTTGCGCAGATCCTTCTGCAGATTCTCAAGAATCGTCTGGCAGCGGATGTAGGATTCGCGTACGCTCTGGTAATCCTCCTCGAGATATACCGTCTCATTCTTCTGCCGCGCCCGGGCTGCCGTTATTGCTTCAGGTGTATCCTGCGGCTCAGGCGCTTTTTGCCAGTCACGGTCGACCTGATAGACAGCAGCTTCAAGCTCTCTCAGCTGTTCACCTGCACGCTTAATGTTACCCTGCCGTGTGCGGATTTCCAGCTCATTATGAGTCAGAGATTGCTGCAGGCTCTCCACTGTACTAAGCAGCTGCAGCATTGTATTCTGTGCATCAGGGTTCAGCTCTTCCTCTTCCAGAATTTCAATTTGACGGTCATTCGGGAAAACAAGCTCCGGGAACCAGCTCTGCAGCCTTGGGAACAGCGAATAGCGGGTGTCACCGATCCACTGCTCCCGCAGCAGTGCCGCATTCTCCATCTCCGTCTTTAGCTGAACCAGTCCCTGGTCTTTTACTGAGATTTCCTTAACCAGCGCCTGTCTGCGGTCCACCGCTCTCTGCTTATCCTTGTAATCCTGCTCCTGCTTCCGGGTCCGTTCTTCCCACAGCCGCAGGGCCTGGGCTCTTTGCTCCAGTCCGGTCTTCTCCTGCTCGTATTCATTAAGCTCCTTCTGAATAGAAGCAAGCAGCTCTTCATTATCACTGATCTCTGTCTTTAGACCGGCAACCGCTGTATCCAGCTCTTTCACAACCAGCTCCAGCTCAAGAAGCTTGGCTTTCAAGCTTACCGTATGCTCGCCCTGGAACAGCCGCTCAAACTCCTGACGGGCTGTTTTCAGCTTGGACAGATAATTTTCCGCGTCCTGAAGCTCTTCCTCCTGCTCCTTTAGCCGGGAGGCGATTCCCCGCTTCCAGTCGTTGAACTGCTCCGGCTGCAGAACCATCTGCGGCCCCTGATTCGCCAGCAGGAGGAACGGCTCCACGGCTGCTGCTCCTCCCATTTCCTCGCGGATAAAGACCGGCACAGCCGATTTAAGGATCACATTCTTCAATGCATCCTCCGGGATTTTGTCCGCTTCGCGCTGTGTAACAATCAGACCGTATGGGAGCAGCGGATGACGTCCAAGCTCTTCCTCTCGCTGCAGATAACTAAGGTCATTCAGGTAGGAGCTCCCGGACATGGAGCTGATCTTGAGACCATCCAGCCTGTCCTTGACGGTAAGCACATCTGCATTAGGCAGCCAATAGGGTTCCTGCTGCAGCTCTACGTCCAGCTGCTGGTGATAATACTCTCTGCGCAGACGCTTGGTCTGCTGCTCTGTATCATCCAATCTGCGGATGAACCGCTCCTGAATCAGGGCTTTTGCTTCAAACAGCGCGGTTGCCCCCAGCACCTGATGCTCTTCGTACAGCTCAAGCAGCACAACAAGCTGTGACCACAGCTGCGATTCCCGGCCCATTTGCGCTTCCAGCTGATTATGCAGCCCGCCCGTTTGGCGCCGTTCAGCGGCCAGCTTAGCCTGAAGCTCCGCCAGGTTCGTGCGCAGGCTAAGCTTACGCGCTTCCCCCTGACTACGCAGAGCAGTGCGTTCCGCAATTGAATCCGTTATAGTATTGGCGGCCAGCAGTGTCCGCTGCAGCGCAGGCCCAGGCGCACTTGCAGCTTCCTGTCCATGCCGGGAAGCGAACACGCCTGCTTCCTCGGTGAACTGACGAATGGAGCCGGTAAGCTCATTAATCCGGCTTTCCAGTCCGCCCAGCTCCAGAACATAGCTCTCCCGTTCTTTACGCAGCCCTGCTTCTTCAGCTGAAAGTCCCTGCTGGCGTCCTGCGAAGCCGGAAAGCTGCTGCTGCCACAGCCGGTAGACCTGATCCCACTGCAGGCGCAGCTCCTCCTTGGCACTCTGGATAACCTCCTGGCGCTCCTTCATTTCAAGCGAGCCTTCGATCGCTTCAATTTCCTTCTGCCATTGGGCGACTTCACGCTTATGCACCTGGCGTTTGGCCAGATATTGCGCTACTTCCAGGCGTTTCTCCTGCTCTTTGGACTCATCAAGCCGTGAACGCGCCCGCCCCTGATTATCGCTGATGGCCTTGAACTCTTCCTGCTTCTGATCATGCTCCTCTTTGCCGCGCAGATAGCTGAGGTTATCCGCCTCAAAGCGCAGCTGCCGCGCCTCAGACTGCAGCCGGACCAGCTCGTCTGCTTGTCTTCCCCGGTTGTCTTCGGCTGATCTTAGCTCGTCATAAATGACCGTATAAATCTGCCGGCCGAGCAGCTCCGTCTCCTGAAAGCTCCGCTCCGCTTCTGCACCCTGCTTGACCAGCTCATGCAGCGGAGCAGCAAGCGCCGTGAACTCGGCAAAAGCCTTCTCCCGCTGCTCCAGCATCGGAAGCCGCTGGGCAACCGTTGCCGTATCGGTGAACATCCGCTGAAGTGAACCATCCTCCTCGCGTGCCCCGTCATTCAGGCTGGAGCCGATCTCCGGTATAATAAGCTTTTCGAACAGATTGTGGTTCGTAAAGGCATCATTTTTCTGAAAATAGCCCTTGATTCCGCCCTCTTCACCGTTAATCTTCTTCATATTGCGCCATTCGCCGATGTGGATATCCCGTCCGGCCAGGAACGCATAATATTTCTTCAGCTCCGCTTGGCTGCTTCCATAGTATATGATCTCGTTGCGCCGTTCCCGTACAAACTGCTGAATCGCCTCAAAGCTTGCCGGACCGCCCTCCTCAGCATTGTAGAGAGGCAGCGTAGATAACGTAATATCCGCATGCTCATCGTATTCGGTCAGTGTATACAGCAGATAATCGACCTTGATCTCAAGCTGATCCGCCGAGCTATGCGCTGTCATGGCAATCCCGGTGGTAATGTATTCATCACGGTTACCGGAGTCCAGCTTCCATTCAATCGCGACGTGGAAGGTATACGGCTTCAGCTGTTTTTTGTGATTATGGAAAAAAGCCTCAACCTGATTCTCATTGTCCTTCCCCCATGAAGTCTTCGGAATCAGCAGCTGAAAAATCGACTGGAGCAGCACCCCTTTTCCCCCGCCGTTCATCAGGGTAATCAGGGTATTCGCCGGTCCTTCTTCGTTGCACAGGTCAAGCACCATATCATCGTATTTCTTGAGCATTTTCTCATATTTCAGTCCGGCGATCCGGATCCGTTCAATGCGCGGCATGGGCGTCCCCCTCCTTCTCCGCCAGTGTGCTGCCGATGAGCGCCTTCAGCTCTTTGTAGCGTTCTACATCGTGATACAGGTAGCGCATCCGCTCATACAGTTCCTCCCGCGGGAAAATCCGTTTTTCATTCTCCGAAATGAACACCAGATGCTCGTCCTCCAGCAGCTTCATCCCTTCATGGATCAGCCCGATCCGGGAATTGGAGCCTCTGGACAGCGTGTCAGTATCCTCCTGGCTTTTGGTCTGCATATACAGGCTGGCCCACACCTTGTACATCGCCTGAATATCGAGCCGCCACTGCTTGCTGAACCTGCCCTCTTCATCCATTTCATACCAGGCCTTCAAAACAGCCGACACCTGATCAGCCAGCTGAATATAAGACATACTATCCTGCCCGGGTTTAAAATGCTGCTCATCCTGATCCATTTCAGCCAAAAACACAAGGATGATGACGTTGATGATATGTAAATGCGTCTTGCGCTCAATCCGTGAATATTTACTCTTCAGCTGGGTGAAGTTGGACGCAAAGCCCGACCCTAACGGATTAACCAGCAGATGCAGGCGGTGACCGGTGTTCATGATCCGGCAGCCTCCTTCTTTGGCCAGATATTGCAACGCATCATAAGCGCCAGTGTCCTGCAGACACTCTGCAGCAGCCGGATCATCCAGCGAAATGACTTTCCGACGCAGCAGGTCAAAGAACAGCCGTGACGCCTGCTGCAGTTGTTCCAATGTATAACTCATGTTCGGACCACTCATCTTTCCTCTATAATAATAGTGTATGGACTCATCTCAAGCCCCGGCCATCTGACTGCCGGCTGCTGCCCGGTACCGGTAATTTTTGTTCTTAGCACCTTGCCCCGCAAAACCTCAAGTTCAGGGTGACTGTCCAGCAGATATTGAATAAGCCTCTGGCATTCGTCCGTTCCGGCAGGACTCTCTGCACCTGACTCCTGTACCTTCACTTCAGCATGGAAAAACTGCGCCCATAAATCAACCGCATTCGGGTTATTCGTCCAGCCAAGCTTTTCTTCTTCAGTAAAAGCCTCTACAGTAAAGGTGAACCTGCCCTCGGCTGCAAGCCCCGCAAATACGGGGTGCCACAGCCCGGCAATCTCCGGCCAGGGTATCGTTTTTGGAATATAGGTCTCTTCCGGTTCTTCCCCGGCATCCTCCGGCTCCTCCAGCCATTCTTCCGGCAAAAATCCGGTCTCCTGCTCCTCCCATGCCCAGGCAAGCGGATAAATGAAGTCCTGCTGAGGTGCGAACAAGCCGCCTACAAGCAGCTCAAGACTGTCCCCGGAGGGAAGCCCGTCACTTTTTACCCATTCCTCCCATACATTGGTCCGGAAGTTAAAGCCGACCGCCCCCCAGAACAGCTCAGGGAAGTTCAGCCGCAGATTCGTTTCCGCTTCAAAAATGCCCAGCACCACCTCGGCCAGCTCATCATGCACCTTCCGCGACAGCTCCACCCGTTCAGACAGCAGCCGGAGCTCGTTGAAATCGATCAGATCCTTTTCATCATTGGCCAGTCGCGCCAGCGAGCGGTGAATGCTATCAAAGTGCCTGCGTTCCTCGTCAAACTGCTGGTGAATCTCCTCCAGCCGCTGATGGCGCATCACGCCGTATTCGCTGAACATATGCTTCGGATTACGGCGCAGAGCGTTGCGGTATTCCTGCTGCTGCTGGGTCATTTTGCGCACCCGGGAGATCAGCTCGTTCACATCCTGCAGCGCCCGCGTAACCCGGCCATGCTTGATGTGCATCTGAATCTCCAGCAGCTTGATGCTGATCTGGAACTCCTCAATAATCTCATGGCTCATGAAGATCAGCTCCATCGCATGCTCGGAAAGCCGGTAGATTGTGGTTCCACTCTCTTCCCAGCTGCTGCGTGTGGCATCCTCATCCACGGTAAAATATTTATATTTCTGCATGGTCATCTGCTGCGTGTGATCATCGTAATATACCGCCTCAAAATCACCGCCGTTGCCGCTCCACAGCAATCCGTCCACCAGCCGTTCCACCGATTCTGCGGTTCCCAGCCCGGTGATCTTAAAGCGCTCCAGCGAGCTCCAGGCCAGACCGACAATATCCTCCTTGGACCGCTGCTCGTTCGATTCCAGCTCCAGATAATAGACCTGAAGGAGCACACTGAGCGCGATCATCTCCTTGTACGGCTGTAGCTCACCGAGATTCATGCCCGCACCAAGGCTCCACAGCGGATTAAGCCGCTTGTTCCGTTCCCCAAAATCTGACCAGTTCATAATGTATAAGCCAACCCCGCCATCAGTTCGAAATTTAAGACAAAATAACATAACCCATATCAGCCCCTGATAGGGAAATATGGGTTAGCAATCACAGATAACTAACATTTTCCTTACGAATATATGTTTCTATTATAGCAATGAAATAAAGAGTTGGCTATGATCCTTGTGGAGGATTCCGCTATAACGTTAAAAAGGACTCCGCTGGAAGCAGAGCCCGTTGCTATCAACACTGGATTAATAGCTTTAGATATATTTCTCCTGCAAAAGATACCGTAAATTCGCCTTTACCCCCGACCACTCCTCATCAATGATGCTGTACAGCACATTATCGACAACATTGCCATCGGAGCTGATCCGGTGCTTGCGGAGGATACCTTCTTTTGTGGCACCTATGCGTTCGATCGCTCTTTGTGACCTCAGGTTACCGCAGACAATTGTAAAATTCACCCGGATCAGTCCAAGCTCCTCGAAGCAGTGCTGCAGCAGCAGTGCCTTTCCTTCTGTATTTACCGGTGTTCTCCAGTATTCAGGGGCGATCCAGGTACAGCCGATTTCCGCGTTGCGGTGGGCATGGTCAATATGCATAATCCGCGAGGTCCCGGCAATTCGTCCGGTAGAACGGTCCAGCATAACAAACGGCAGATCGTGACCCCTGTCTTTGTTCGTAAGCGCCGTATCGATAAGCTGCTCTATCTGTGCGGCGGAGGTGATTTTTCTCCAGGTAAATTCCCAGATTTGCGGGTTGCTTAGAATTGCTGTAAGCTCCGCCGTATGCGCTGCCTCCATGGGAACCATTTGAATGTACGTACCGTTTAATGGTCTGATGTTCTCCGAGATCACACAATTGCCTCCTAAAATGCGGATGAGTTCAAAGCACGCTGCACAACTAAACGCCGATCTCCTCTTAAAAGATCAGCTACCCCTAGATTGTAAACGATCCGCCTGTCCTCTGTCTGTATGGTTTTGATAAAAAAACAGCCCCGTTTGTGTAAAAACGGAGCTGCTGCATATTAATGAAGAAACTTTTTATTTCCGCCCGGCAATCTCAGCGGCAATCAGCCGGGCCAGCTCATCTATGCTCATCGGACCGGCATCTCCGCCGTCCCGCTTCCGCACAGAGATTGTGCCGGAATTACGCTCATTGTCACCAAGCACGAGCATATAAGGCACCTTTTCCAGCTGGGCTTCCCGGATCTTCAGGCCTAGCTTCTCATTACGCACATCCGCCTCAACCCGGATTCCGGCAGCGGCCAGCGCCTGCTTCACCTCGAAGGCATAGTCCGCATGATTCACCGATACTGGAAGCAGCTTCACCTGGACCGGAGACAGCCATACCGGAAAAGCGCCGCTGAAATGCTCTGTCAGAATCCCGATAAAACGGTCGATCGACCCGTATACCGCGCGGTGAATGACTACCGGACGGTGCTTCTGGCCGTCTTCGCCGACATAAGTCAGGTCGAATTTTTGCGGCATCTGGAAATCCAGCTGCACTGTGCCGCACTGCCAGCTCCGTTTTAGCGCGTCGAGGATGTGGAAGTCAATCTTCGGCCCGTAAAAAGCGCCGTCTCCCGCATTGATCCGGTACGGCAGGCCGCGGTTTTGCAGCACCTTTTCCAGCGCAGCCTCCGCCTGATCCCAGAGTGACTCCTCACCCATATAATCCGCCGGACGAGTGGACAGCTCCACCTTGTATTCAAAGCCAAACACATTATAAATATGGTCGATTAAGTCCAGCACCTGCCCGATTTCTGCTTCGATTTGCTCCGGCAGCACGAACAGGTGGGCATCATCCTGGCAAAAAGTGCGGACACGCATCATCCCGTTCAGCGAGCCGGAGGACTCGTTGCGGTGCACCTGCCCGAATTCAGCCAGTCGGATCGGCAGCTCCCGGTACGAGTGCAGGTTATTTTTGAAGATCAGCATATGCCCGGGACAGTTCATCGGCTTCAGTGCAAACTTTGCTTCGTCCGCCTGAGTGAAATACATATCGTCCTTGTAGTGGTCATAGTGTCCGGATTGCTCCCACAGCCGGTTGTTCATCATCAGCGGTGTACGGACCTCACTGTAATCCCGCTCGCGCTGCAGTCCGCGGCTGAAATCCTCCAGCTCTGTGCGGATAATCATCCCTTTAGGCAGATAGAATGGCATGCCCGGTGATTCCTCGGAGAACATGAACAGCTCCAGTTCCTTGCCGAGCTTGCGGTGATCCCGTTTCTTGGCTTCCTCGAGCATATGCAGATGCTCATCGAGCTGGGCTTTTTTCAGGAAAGCCACACCATAAATCCGCTGCAGCATCTTATTATTCGAATCTCCGCGCCAGTAGGCTCCGGCCACGCTCATGAGCTTGAACACCTTGATTTGGCCAGTTGAAGCCAGATGCGGCCCCCGGCACAGATCGGAGAATTCCCCCTGATCATAAATACTGATGACAGCGTCCTCCGGCAGATCACGGATCAGCTCCAGCTTAAGCGGCTCCTCCAGGTCTGCGAACAGGCTAACCGCCTCATCGCGGCTGACTTCCCGGCGGACAATAGGCAGATTTTCCTTAACAATGGCATTCATTTCCCGCTCAATTGCTGCCAGATCCTCGACCGACAACGGCTGCTCGATATCCACATCGTAGTAGAACCCGTCTTCTATGACCGGACCGATGCCCAGCTTCACCTTTGTGCCGCCGTATATGCGTTTAATGGCCTGTGCCATCAGATGTGCAGTGCTGTGCCGGTGTACGTCATGACCTTCTTTGCTGTCCAGTGTCACAATCTCAACCCGGCAGTCTTTTTCAAGACGATGATGCAGGTCTACCAGCTTGCCGTCTACTTTTCCTGCTACTGCATTTTTCTTCAGGCTGGAACTTATCGATTCCGCTACTGCACTAATATCAGTGTTATACGAATACCCCTTTATTTGTCCATCCGGCAGTGTTACTTTGATCTCCATGATTATAGCCTCCGTCACTTCAAGGTAATTGAACATTTGAACGCAAAAAAACGCATCTCTCCCGAAAAGGGACGAGTGCGCTTAAGCTCGTGGTTCCACCCTAGTTTGACCTGCACTGTAACAACCCCCTGCTGTCAGGCGGAAGCTAAGTCGCATAATCCTCATGGTATCCGGTATCGGGGATAAGTCGGTGGCATTTACAGCCGCCCTGACAGCAGGGAGGGTTCAGTGCCACGGCTGCAAAGGGGTAACATCCGGCCGGTCTCTGTAAGAAGCTCTCACCACTCACTTCTCTCTCTGGTCAGTCCTTGGAGGATATCCTGTCTTTGGTCAATGCCTTGGTTATGATGTTGCTTGATGTTGATGGTTACATATTACTCAATGACAATCTTAAAAGTCAAGAGCCAATGTGAAAAACAATTCAACCGCCCGGTTAAGGTTAACCAGCAGCTGCTACACTGATCCGTGTAACAATCTGTCCGATTTCCTCAACGGTTGCTGCTATATAATCCGCGCCGCTGGCGGACAATTCCGATTCCGAACCATAGCCGATCAGTACGCCGATGGAGGCTACACCACAGGCTTTTGCCCCGATAATATCATGCTCCCGGTCGCCGATCATTACTGCCTCCCCAGGTGTTATTCCACCCTGCTCCAGCACATACCGGATCACCTCGGCCTTTTTGGAGCGGGTACCATCCAGATTGCTGCCGGCTACATGACGGAAATACCTCTCCAGCCCGTAATGCCTGATAATCTGTTCTGCGAACACGGTAGGCTTAGACGTAGCCACATACAAGGTGTATCCCTTGGCTCGCAGAGCCTCCAGCAGCCCGGGAATCCCCGGAATGACAGCATTCTCGAACATCCCCACTGTACTGTAGCGTTCACGGTAATGCACCACGGCCTGTGCTGCATCCTCCGCGGGTAAGCCCTGAATCTGCACAAAAGAATCATAGAGCGGCGGCCCGATATACGGCAGCAGCAGGTCCAGGTGCTCCACCGTTATTCCGAACTTGTTCAGTGCATATTCCACACACCGGGTAATCCCCTCTTTCGGATCAGTCAGTGTACCGTCCAAATCAAATAAAATATGCTTCAGCTCTCCATTCATCTTGCAGCTCCTCCCGCAATATGTATTGTTATTCACCGGTGCCTAACCGCACAGCTTGTTCCATCATACCCCTGTTTCTACATACTTTCCACACACTTATCTATTACTATTTCAGAGTAAGTTATTTTGCTATTGGAGGATGTAACATGACAATGACACACTACATGTCGCTGCTGGCGGACAATCAGCCATGGAACCTGATACTTTTTATGGCGATTCCCGTTATTTTTGCAGAGACGATTACAGTCACCGAGTTCTTTATTCTTTTCACCAAAAAACTTAACGGACCGCTGAGAGCCTTCAACCGGGTATGCAGTATACTCGCCGGCTTCTATTTTACCGGTATCTTTCTGTATTTGTTCCCTACGGCGTTTATACCGCTAACAGTGAACGGTGAATGGCATACCTGGGTCGACGTTGTTGCCGTAGGCTTTTACCTGAGCGGCGTACTGTTCCTGCTGCCGCTGGCGCTGCTCGATCTCGGCCTGATCGCCCGTAAACGTCCGGAAGAAGAGAAGCTGAAGCTGCATTTCCTGCTGGTCAGCGGTTTTCTGGTGGTTGCGCATATTGCGATGATCTTCGGAATGATTAATCCGGAAATAATGGGCGGGATGGCCGGGATGAATCACTAATAACGATAAAGAAGCAGAGCGTCCGTGTACTGGGCAGGCTCTGCTTTTTTATACTGTATATGGATAGGCTAATCAACAACATGTGTATTAAGCTTAAAAGGCTGCGCCGGTATCTGCCTCTTTCGTGCTACTGAATACAAGCTCGCACCTCGTGCCTTCTCCCGGCTTGCTGGTTATTTTAACAGCCCCTCCCAGTAACCCCGCCAGCTTGTGCACAATGGACAAACCAAGTCCGGTTCCCCCGTACTGCCGCGAGCGTGACTTCTCAACCCGGTAGAACCGCTCAAATATAAAAGGCAGCTCCTCCTCAGGAATGCCAATCCCTGTATCCTCCACAGTGAACCTTACTTGAGCCTCAGTGTACTGCAGCAGGACCCGGACTTCTCCCTCATCAGTGTAACGCACAGCATTTTCAAGCAGGTTCATTACAATCTGTTCCAGCCGCTTCGCATCTCCGGGTATAGGAACCGCCTCTCCGCTTATGTTAAAAAGGAGCCTGATTCCTTTATCTCTGGCTGTAAGCTCCAGCTTACGAACCGCTTGTCCGGTTATCCCGGAAAAATCCACCAGCTCGATATGAAGCGGAATCTGACCCTCTTCCATTTTGGCCAGCTCGAACAAATCATCCACCAGATGCTGGATCCGGTGCGCCTCCTGATCAATGATATCCAAATACAGCTTTTGCTCCTCCATAGTCTCGTACAGCCCTTCTTTCAGGACCTTGGCATAGCCCTGCAGATAGGTGACCGGTGTGCGCAATTCATGCGATATGTTGGCAAGAAACTCCTGACGGGTATCCCTGAACCGCTGCAGATCTACAGCCAGATCATTGATTGCTCCAGCCAAAGTCCCGATTTCATCATTACTGCTGATCATCAACCTCGTCTCCAGCTCCCCCGCCGCTATTTTTCGGGTAGCCTTCTGCATTTGGATCAGGGGACGTGATAATATCCTTGCAATAATCAGCGTAATCAGCAGCGCCAGCGCAAAGGCAATGATACCCGAGAGCAGCAAAATATCACGTACATCCGCCAGGGACTGCTCCATACTCTCCGTAGAAGACATGACATAGAGTGCCGAAGCAATGCCGTTTCCTTCTTCAATCGGCTGTGCTGTAATGAAATAACGATGACCGCCGGGATCAGTGTACACAAAGCTCAGGTCCCTGCCGGCAAAAATCTGGTCAAGATCTCCGGCATGAATAAACGAACGGTCAGCAGAGTCATGTACGCCTGAGTGCAGCTTTACAGCGCCGTCTCGGGAAATATTAAAGATACTAACATCTGTAAACTCGGCAAAAGACCCCATCATCGGCTCATTGGCCGTATCACCTGATTCAGCCATGGCTGTGAAATGGGATGCCAGCTCTTCGGCTTCTGTCCGCATTTCCCTGTAATAAAAGCTGCTGAACATCTTGTCGATGATCACACCGAGTGAGAGAAGAACCACCAGAAAGACAGACATAATCGCCATGCCAAGCTTGAAGCCAATCCGGTTGCCGCTCATTCTGTATGCTCCGGAGCCTGAAATTTATAGCCAAGCCCCCATACCGTCTGCACCGGATTATAGCGGAGCCCTGCCTTCTGCAGCTTCTCCCGGATATTCTTGACATGAGTATCCACTACCCGGGTTTCGCCGCCGTATTCATTTCCCCACAGCTGCTCAACAAGCTCTTCTCTGGTGTATACGCGCTGTCCTCCGCGCGCAAGTGTGGCCAGCAGATCGAATTCCTTCAGGGTAAATACAATCTTCTCCCCCATAATCTCCACCTCGCGGGAATCAGGATAAATTCTCAGCCCAGAAAAGGCAAGAATCTCCTTCTGCGGCAGGGCTTGACGTGTAAGCGACGAACGCCGCAGCAGGGATTGAATCCGGGCCAGCAGCTCCTCCGGCTCAAACGGCTTGGACAGATAATCATCTGCACCGATTCCCAGGCCGAGCACTTTATCCCTTGTCTCTGAACGTGCCGTAAGCATAATAATAGGCACATCACTGTGCGCCCGGACCGCCTTGCAGACCTGCCAGCCGTCCATATCAGGCATCATAACATCCAGCAGCACTAAACCGAACGGCTGTTGAGCGATCTTCAACAACGCCTCATGTCCTGTGGCTGCCTCCTCTGTAGCAAAGCCCTCCCTGCGCAAATAAATCCGCAGCAGATTCCGCATATTCCATTCATCGTCAACGATCAGCACCTGTGGCTTCGTCAAGCTAATCACCCTTTGGGATTGTATTAAGCTACACATTTCTTTTAATTATACTTAATAAAAGCACAAGCCGGCAGCGTAACTGCTGCCAGCTTTATAAATGCTTTAAAGGTCGGAGTACAGATTTTCACCGGAAGCGGCGGAGATCTCCAGCATATCGTCAATTTAGCCTATAATTGTGTGGAAAGAATGTGGAGATGAAATAAATTCAAAAGGAGGTTTCAGATAAAAAGCGAATTACCTATACAAGAGGTTTATTTATCGAGAGGAGTGGTGTGGTATGAAAAATATCCGGTTTAAAATTATTGTTTTGAGGAAGATCACACAGTAATCGCAGAGGTAGCATTCCTCTGCGAATTTTAAATTCGGGAGGAAAGTCGATGAACATTGAATTAAAACCGTTAACAGCTGATAACTGGTATGCATGCACCAAGCTTAAAGTTAGACCCGAGCAGATGAACGTCTTTCCCGCACCTGTGGTTTATTGGATCGCAGAATCGAAGTATGCTGAAGATTTTGAACTGCGTGCTATTTATTCGGATGAGATTTTGGTCGGATTCCTCGTGTTTTGTATCACTCCCGATCAGGACGGGAACTGCTGGATTCCCGCTGTCATGATCGGCGAACAACATCAGGGCAAAGGTTTTGGCAAAGCGGCAATGCTCGCTTTGATTCAATTGATGAGCAAGTCCAATTGTACCAGGATCATGATAGGACACCGGCCGGACAATCTGGCTGCAGGCAGGCTGTACGAATCTCTCGGATTTAAAAAAGCCAGTGAAGAAGTGATAGACGGTGAAATCATACGTCTGCTACTGATAGATTAATATGTTTTAGTACAAAAACGGCAGCCCGGATTCTAAAGATCCGGACTGTCGTTTTACGATTTTAGATATTCATCTACTTCCGCACCAGCACCGTCAGCTCACCCTCAAACACCTTTGTCTCCGTCTGATTGAACGTTGACAGCTTTACCGTCACAAGTCCTGTATCATTCTTCTTTTCGGCCAAATCTATTACTTCCACAATGCAATATAATTCATCTCCCGGCAGCACGGGCTTGATAAACCGGATGTTATTCATCGCTGTCCCGGCTACAATATCCTCACCATAGCTGCCGGTTTCGACCCAGAGCTTGAAGGAAACGGCCAGGGTCTGAATGCCCGATGCGATGATTCCGCCGAATCTCCCCTGCTTCGCCCGTTCCTCGTCCAGATGCATATACTGCGGATCAAATTCGGCGGCAAAGCTTTTTACATTCTCAGGAGTTATGCTTAATGATTTCGTTCTAAAGGTCTGGCCGGCACTAAATTCATGAAACTTCATTCTTCCACCTCTTGGTTGTCTGTGTATGTAACTATATTAGATCAAGGTGATAGAATGAATCAAGAGAGTCGCAGGCTTACCAGGCTACGCGGATAATCAGCCCTTTGGGATTGCCGATCTCCAGGTATGCCGCCTGGCCGTTGACATCATCGTACGGGAAGCCGTAAGCCAGGCCGTTAATGCTGTGATCATGCCAGAATTTCGCATAATAGTTGGCTGGAGCCGCATTATAGTAATTCGCTACGTTGTTCCAGTTGCTGGTGGTATAGACATGGCGGTTGATCGCAGCAGCGGTAGCGGCATCAGTGAGGGCACCGTCACAGCGGAGAATGTCCTGGGTGCTGTAGCTGGAATATCCGGCAAAATAATTGGCGTTCGCGCCACCGGCTGCAAAAGACCCGTAAATCGGCGCTACAATCCGGTATGGAGCCTGCAGGGTAGCAAGCGGTTTAAAGGCCGCCGGCACTTCATTTTGATATTTCGTAAAGATTCCAGCCCGTGTCTCCGACTCCAGTTCACCGACAGTCTGGTCGAAGGAGCCGCTCATATTGACCAGCCGGTGCTGGATCGGGAATCCAAAGGCATCCACGCGGGTAGTGTTGCCATGGTAGCCGGTTGCATCAACGGTAAACTCTATGAAATCAAAGTAGATATTGCGGTTCGGATCAGTCGGATTGTTGATATCCGGACCGGCAAAGCCGTCATCATAGGTTTTGATATAGAGCGGGGTGCCGACACTGAGGAACATCCGTCCGGAGGTGATTTTCGGCAGATTGACCCAGGAGGCCTGGCTGACGGTGTGATAAATATTGGCATAATTAACCCCATTTTTGGTCAGGTGCCCGGAAGCATCATTAAGCGCATTAGAAATGGGCAGCAGATTGCCGCTAAGATCGAGATAGCTCCACTTGCCATTGGCCGGATTAATGCCGATGACTCCCCAGTAAATCTGGCTGTCGGGGTAAGCGCCGCCCGTTCCGTTCATCACTTTGAGTGACATGGAACCGTTCGGGGCAGTGGGTATGGAGGATGCAGCTATGGAGTAAATGGAGTTCGAAGAAGCGGGCGGTGTGGTTGGTGTGGTGCCTGAGGCCGTCCAGGTAAACCAGCCTGTATCGTATGCCGGAGTGCCATTGTTGTATGTGAAAAAATAGCTGACTGCGGTACCGGCGGACACACCGGTTACAGCCTGCTCATAGCGGGCGGTGCTGCTGTTATACGTCATCCGGTAATTAAGCTGTGTGCCGTTGTTGACCTTGTAGTGAACATCTGCCCATGAGGTACTGACACTTGATTTGAACCAGATCGTTGCCGTCGTTCCCGAGAGGCTGACCCCTTGGGTGTAGTCGGCTGCAGCAGCTTTGGAACCGAACATCGGCAGGCAGGAAAGCAGGAGCACAAGCGCGAGCGTTAGCATGGACCATTTTTTTCTCATCGCAATTTCCTCCATTTAATGGTTTAAAATCAATCACGCACCAGTTATGGTTGCGTTTTCAACACTGATTATAAGCTTGGTCAGGCCTGTTTTATAGGCGCAGATTTTCGGTTTTAGCACCCAAAATTTGGGGTGAAACGTTTTTGTTCCGCTTGCTGTCTGACGGTTTGCTGCAAAAAAACCAAAAAGCCTTATTTCTCCAGCAGTCAGGAGAAATAAGGCTTCGCAGTATCAGAACATTACCAGTGCTTTGAAATAAACGTATCACGTCCGGACTGCTCGCGGTCCTCTTTATAGTGCTTGGGATTCTTTTTATGATAATCCTGATGATATTCTTCAGCCCGGTAGAAGACCGGCGCCGGCAATATTTCAGTTACGACCGGTCCCTCAAATCTCCCGCTTAACGCAACCTGCTCCTTGGAGGCCTCTGCCGCCTGACGCTGGCTGTCGTTATAGTAGAATACAGCTGTCCGGTACTGGCTTCCCCGGTCCTGAAACTGCCCGCCGTCATCCGTAGGATCAATCTGCGGCCAGAACAGCTCCAGCAGACGCTCGTACGGGAAAAGCTGCGGATCAAAGGTAATCTGTACAACCTCATAATGTCCGGTTATTCCTGTCTTAACCTGCTCGTAGGTCGGATTCTCCACCGTACCTCCGGCATAGCCTGATACGATTCCGTGAATGCCCGGCAGCTCCTCAAACGGAGTAACCATGCACCAGAAGCAGCCCCCTGCAAACATTGCCTGTTCCATTCTTACATTCCCTCTCCCTATCTCTCATCTGCGGATCATAAAAGCGCATGTTATGAAGATAAGGCTATTTTCCCGCAAAGTCAATTTGAGCGAAGAGTACCGGCAGGGACAGGAGCTGTTTCGCCGCCTGATGAACGGTAAATAGCTGCAATAACCTCCAGTGCCTTGATTCCTTCCCGTCCGTCTAGCCAGAACTTGCGCTTATCATTAAGATACCTGTAGAAATCTTGGATCAGCCATTGATGGCCTGTGCCCCAGTAAGATTTGCCGCCGTTCGTAACGGTACCGGGTTCACACAGCAGCTGTTCGCGGCCGTCCTTCCACAGGTATAGACAATCGCGACGCTGCAGCAGTGTCCCCCGTTCGAATACCAGCTCCAGCTCAACAGGCGAGTTCACCGGATAAGCATTTGTACCATAGAAAAGCCCTCTGACCCCATCGGCAAAAGTAATACAGGCATGTGCGCTGTCTTCAACCTCGATCACGTCATCCAGCACATCTGTGCTCACCTTGCCTTTGACGGATGCAATTTCGCCGCCGAACCACTGCAGCAGATCCAGTGTATGAATAGTCTGGTTGATCAGCACCCCGCCGCCTTCGGTAGCCCATTTGCCGCGCCAGCCGCTTTCTGTGTAATACTGCTCACTCCGGTGCCAGGTCACTACCGCCTTCATGCAGACCAGCTGTCCAAGCTCTCCGCTGTCTATAATTCGCCTGATCCTCTGTGAGGGTTCATTATAACGGTTCTGGAATACAACGCCTAACTGTCCTTTACTCCGGTCAGCTGCTTCAATGATCCTACGGGCAGAGGGCACATCTGTTGCGAGCGGTTTTTCGGTCAGGACATGCTTGCCGGCATTCAGACAGTCGATCGCCATCTGCGCATGCAGAAAATGAGGTGTACACAAATGAACGACATCAATATCCTTCCGCTCCAAAAGCTCATGATAGTCCGGCACCGTCCCGCAGCCGTATAATGTGCCAAAGGCTGAAGCCTGCCCGGCATCAGGATCCGCTGCCGCGACCAGCCTTGCCCATTCCATTGAAGCAATTGCATTGGCATGAAGCGGAGCTATTGCCCCGCAGCCTATAATTGCTGCTCCGAATGCAGTCATGATAACACCATCCGTTCTTTTTCACATCTAGTTGATTAGCCGCCTATTTCAGTGTTTCCGGGGTAAGGTTTAGTGCTGAGGCCTGGGCAATCAGGCACAGCTCCGCAGCCTTGAATACATGCTCCTGGGTCATTGCGTGTTCAGTCCGGTGCAGGCAGTCCAGAATCAGCTCACCGAAGAACGGATAGCCTACTTTACCCGATACCTGCTCATAATGCTCTCCCTCGCCGTCGACCCAATACACATGATCTGATCCGGTGGACCGCCCGATATCAATATACTTGCGGAGCTCGATGTACCCTTCCGTGCCAAGAATAACGGTCCGGCCGTCTCCCCAGGTTCCCAGCCCCTCAGGCGTAAACCAGTCTACCCGGAAATATTGGGTAGCCCCGTTATCCCCGGCCAGCGTAACATCGCCGAAATCCTCCAGCTCCGGGTACTCCGGATTGTTATAGTTAGCAACCTTGCTGTGCAGAATCTTCGCATCGCTGCAGCCGGCATAATACAAAAACTGCTCAATCTGATGACTGCCGATATCGCAGATAATGCCGCCGTATTTATCGCGCTGAAAGAACCAGTCCGGCCGGCTCGGTGCATTCAGGCGGTGCGGCCCGGTACCCATGACCTGGATTACACGGCCGATTGCCCCCTGCTTCACCAGCTGTCCGGCGTAGACTGCGCTCTCCACATGCAGACGCTCGCTGAAGTAGGTCATGTATTTACGGTCAGTCTTCCGGACCTGCTCCTTTGCTGCAGCAAGCTGGTCCAGCGAGGTGAACGGCGCTTTATCCGTAAAATAATCTTTGCCGTACTCCATGACCCTGATTCCCAAAGCAGCACGTTCAGAGGGAACCGCCGCTGCTGCAACAAGCCTGACCTCCGGGTCCTCAAGGATTTCTTCTGCACTGCCTGCCGCTTTAACCCCCGGATAGGTATTGATAAAAGCCTTAACCTTAGCTTCATCCGGATCATATACCCACTTGAGCTCAGCACCTGCCTCTATCAGCCCGTTGCACATGCCGTATATATGTCCGTGATCCAGCGCAATAGCGGCAAATGTAAATTCACCTGGCTGTACTACCGGACGCGCTTCGTTTTTTGGTGCGTACATCATTCCGTCCTTGCGGTTCATTCTCTGATCCCCTCCCGGCTACAAGAGCTTTTTCAAATAGTTCAGGCTGATGGCAAGACTTTCGAACGGATCACGGCGGCAGACGTCCTGTTCAACCACATACCATTCCACACTGGTCTCACGGCAGGCTTCGATGATGTCCGGGTAGTTCATGTTCCCTTCGCCGATTTCAGCAAAAGCCGCCTTCCGTTCAACAATTGCCATATCCTTGAGATGGACAACCTGCATTCTTCCCTCTACCTTGCGTACCCAGCTGACCGGACTTCCTCCGCCAGCCTGGACCCAATACAGATCGAGCTCGAAGCCGACAGCATCCGCATCACTTTCACTCAATAGCACCTCCATGCCGGTTGTGCCGTCAAAGCGTTCAAATTCAAAATCATGATTATGGTAAATGAACTGCAGGCCGTGCTTCTCCTTCAGTGTACGGGCAATTTCCGAGGCTTGGCTGACAAAGCTGCGGTAGCCCTCCCGGCTGGTCTGATACTCGGCAGGAAGTGATCCCAGCCCGATGTATTTGCAGTTCCACAGCTTATGTTCTGCAGCAAGCGCTTCCAGATCATTCACCAGCCGGCTCCAGGGAACATGGGTCGCGCAGATGGCTAGCCCTGCTTCGTCGGCATATTCTTTAACCAGCTGCGGATCAATCGGCCCGATGCCTGAGATTTGAACCGCCTTATAGCCGATTTCTTTTAGCTTCTGAAAGGATTCTCTCAAGCCTTCCGGCGTTTTGGTAAATTCACGGAGTGTGTACATTTGTGCGGCAATGGAAGATAAGTTCATATTACAGTATCGCTCCTTATTGTAGTTTAGTGGGTTCCTGATACATCCAGCGCTTTCCCCTGGCTTGTTTCCTTCTTAAAGGTGGAGCTTCTAACTTTCTCCATCAGGTGTTCATGGAACAGCTCCGCATTAATCGGCAGCTCCACCCAGTTGTCTGTCCAGGCGGATAAATACATCGCGTTAGACAGCGTCAAGCCGCGTATGCCCTCTTCACCCGGAGCAATCAAAGGCTCGTCGTCCAGAATTGCATTTGTGAAGTTGCGCAGAATGCCCTGATGGCCGCCCCCGCTACCTTTATCCACCGGGATTTCACATTTCCAGCATTCCGGCTGGCCGAATCCCCCGGTATAGGTCGCATTGAACTCAGGCTCCGGTGTGCGCAGCCGCCAGAAGGTCAGCTTGCCGTCTTCGACAACGATTTTTCCGTTATCCCCGGTAATTTCAAAACGGTTGGTTCCCGGAGCCTCTCCTGTCGTTGTGATGAACAGGCCGGTCGCACCGTTCTCGTATTCTACATAAGCCGTTACGTCGTCCTCTACCTCAATGTCGCGGTACTTGCCGAACTGGCAGAAGGCCCGTACCCGCTTCGGCATCATCCCGGTTGTCCACTGCCACAGGTCCAGCTGATGCGGGTCCTGGTTCAGCAACACGCCTCCGCCTTCACCGGCCCAGGTCGCGCGCCAGCCGCCGGAATTGTAATAGCTCTGCGAACGGTACCAGTCTGTAATAATCCAGTTGGTGCGGCGGATCTCGCCAAGCTCACCGGATGTAATCAGATCTTTTAGCTTCTGGTACAGCGGGTTCGTCCGCTGATTGTACATAATGCCGAATTTACGGTCGCTCTGTGCGGCGGCATCGTTCATTTCCTGCACGGCCTTGGTAAACACGCCTGCCGGCTTTTCAATCAGCACGTGTAAATTATGCTTCAGCGCCTCAATCGCAAGCGGCGGATGGTCATAATGCGGCGTGGAGATCAGTACTGCATCCACACTTCCTGATTTGAAAAGCTCCTCACTTGTGCCAAACCGCAGAACATGCTCAGGCAGCTGCTCCGCCGCCCACTCCAGCCGCTCCGGGCTGATATCGCAGACAGCTGTCAATTCAGCGCCTTTCACCTCATTCAACAGACTGAAGGCATGAGACCTGCCCATATTGCCTACCCCAATAATGCCAAAACGAACCTTATCCATCTGATCGATCACTCCTGTAAATGTTTATGAAATGAGAATAACCCTAATCCCGGTTCAAGAACATGAGCGGAATTAAGGTGTTTTTGTAAATTATTAAGATGTAATGTACAAATGTAAGCGGTATAATGGATTATGAATCAGCTTTGAACAATAGATCCGCTACTTGGCGTTGTCCACAGACTCCAGGGAATGTTTGGACTTCCGGCCGCTGTTGTCTGCAGATTTCTTGATTATAACCGCTGTTCGCGGTGGAAATCCGCAGACAAAGGCGGTCGCTAACGCTCCTACAGTTCCAAACTTCCCCTCCGCTGCTTCCGCCTTCTGCTTATATAATTGTTAAACCCAAATTCAAAATCCATTAAGGAGGGGAAAGCAGAAATGAACGCTTCCGGCATGATGAACGGAAAGCTGAGTGAAAGAATAAAAGATAAGCAAAACAACAACCCTGCCCCTGCATTGAACGGAAATAGGAACAGCCGGCTAAACGGCACGCATACAGGAAATCTGACGGGACGGCTGCTGCAGAACCTGACGGTGAGAGTGACTCACGCCCAGCTAAGCAGCAAATATCCGGGCTGGGACCGCAGCAATGAGACCCCCTCCTTTAACCGGCTGTATTTCATAGACAGCGGAGAAGGTAAAGTGATCATTAACGGGGAGACTCATTATCCGCATGCCGGTCATTTGATGATTATGCCAGCCGGGACAACACAGACCTCCGTAACCTATCCGCATAATTCCTATGTCCGCTATTATTGTCATTTTGACGCGCAGATCGGGGAATGGCCTTTGTTTCACAATGCAGGCAAGCTTTATATTTGTGAGGTTGCTGATCCCGCTGCGGTCCGGGCGATCTTTAATGAGCTGATTGATCTGTTCCAGGATGACAGCTTCCTGTCCACATTGCGCAGGCAGGCCAGTCTGCTGCAGCTGCTCGCTATTTGCCTTGAGGGCGGCGGGTATGCCAACTTTCTGGACGATGTAGCGCATACGGGGGATCACGGCAAGCTGGCCAGCGTCCTCGGATATATCGAAGAGCATCTTCATGAGCCTATGGAGGTGGAGGAGCTGGCCGCGCTTGTGCATCTGCATCCCAATTATTTTATTCCCTATTTCAAAAAGTTCATGGGGATGCCTCCAATGCATTATGTGCAGTACAAACGGATGGAGCTGGCCAAACGGCAGCTGTCCGGCTCCACATTCAGCATCGGCGATATTGCCGAGCAGGTCGGCATGGATCTGGCTCACTTCTCCAAAGTGTTCAAGAAGAATACGGGCGTGTCGCCGTCGGCCTACCGCAGCAGTACAAGGTAGCCTGCAATTGATAAGTTCCATCAGAAGAGCGGGCTAGTTAGGTTAAACCCATAAGCTGAATAAGACCGTATCCAAGCAGGGAAAGCAGCAGGGACCCGGCTAACCCGGCCGCGAAAGGCTTACCGCCTAAACGGCCAAAGGTCTTTAGATCAATGCCAAGACCCAGGCCGGCCATCGCCATTGCAAGCAGCAGATAAGCCAGAACCAGCAAATCAGCAGTGGCCTTCTCCGGAAGAATACCCAAGGTATTCACGCCGCTCATCAGCAGAAAGCCTCCGATAAACCAGGGTACCTGGAGCTTATTTTGCTTGCCGTGTGTTTCTTCTCTATCAAGTATCACTTTTTTGCCTTGGTTTTTTTCGCTTTTAGAGTGCTGACGGCGGTTATCCCATAAGCCTAATCCCAGTGCAACCGGCGCAAGCATGGCTACCCGGGTCAGCTTGACGATAACCGCCAGATCAGCTGCCTGCTGTCCAACCGGTGCAGATGCTGCAATGACATGTGCGACCTCGTGAAGCGTTGCTCCGGCAAAAATGCCATACCCTGATTCGCTCAGCCCGAGGAGCGGATAAGCCGAAATGTAGACGATTGTAAAAATTGTCCCCAATATCGCTACCGTCGCGGCACTCACGGCCGTTTCATTATCGGTAGCTTTAATCTGCGGGGAGACTGCCGCTACGGCGGCTGCTCCGCAGATGGCTGTACCGCAGGCAGTCAGGATACCGAGCCTCCGGTCCATTTTAATGGCTCTGCATATCAGGTATACCGTGATGAGCGTAAATCCTATATTTATGACAGCCAAGGCGAGCACCTTTGGGCCGGCCTGGACGATATCATGCAGATTCAATCTTAGACCCAGCAGGATAATGCCGGCTCTTAGCCCTTTTTTGGAGATAAGCTGAATGCCTGCGTTTGCTTTTTCCGGTACGCCCGCTGCGGCGCGGAAGATGATTCCCAGCAATATGGCCAGTACAAGCTGGCCCATCATATTCAGAACAGGCAGCTGTGCCAGGTATTTGGCCGCTACCGCCAATATTACCACTATCAGCAGACCGCTACTGAAGCTGCGGAATCTCTTTATATACCCTTGAAGTTTCTTTTCCGGTCCAAGCTTAGTCACATGCTGAAAGAACTGGATGTGCATCTCTTTCACTCCCCGTCCGCCGTATCTGTCGCGGCTGCTCTGCCTTAACTATACGGAGGAGCTGATGGAATGTGAAATACCGGTTTGTTATTTCAATCATTACAAATACTTATTATTAACTGAAGCAGTATGCTATTATGAGGGCATATAGCTTATCTAAAATGAGGGATTCTTATGATCGTTGATGCACTGCGGGTATTTGTTACCGTTGCCGAGCAGCGGCATTTCTCCAGGGCCGGAGAGCTGCTGAACCTGTCACAGCCCGGAGTCAGCCTGCACATCCGCAACCTGGAGAATGAGCTGGGCAGCAAGCTGCTGCACCGCTCCCCAAAGGCGGTCCGGCTTACAGAGGCTGGCGCCGTGCTGTTTAAGCATGCGAAGCAAATTCTCGCGCATTATGAGGAAGCCGCACAGGAAATCCGGCTGCTTAGAGATGAGGTCACGGGCAGCCTTAATCTTGGGGCAAGCTTTACAATAGGGGAATACATTTTACCAGGAAGACTGGCCGATTATGCAGGGCAGTATCCGCAGGTCGATCTGCAGGTTACGATTGGCAATACCGAGGAGATTATTGCGGCTGTGAAGTCAAACCGGATAGACATTGGTTTCATAGAAGGTGAAACCAGCGATTCTGAGCTGGATATTATCCCCTATATGAAGGATGAGATGATCGTTGCGGCAGCAAAAGGACACCCGCTCACCGCAGCACTCGCTGTAGATAATGAGATGCTGCAGGATCAAGTCTGGGTGCTGCGGGAGCCCGGTTCTGGTACGCGTGCTTACAGCGATCATTTTCTGCAGGAAGCGCAGCTCTCTGCCAGACGCTCCTATGTGTTTAACAGCAGCCAGGGAGTAAAGGAGGCTGTTGCCGCCGGTCTAGGAATCACACTGCTGTCCCGCTGGATTGTACGTAAAGAGCTTGCCGGCGGAGAGATCAGCGAGCTCAGAATCCGGCAGAGGCTGCCGGAAAGGGAATTTCTGATTATCCGCCGGAAAGAGGAGCAGATAGGAATGGCTAGCCGGGTATTCCTGGAGAAGCTGCTTACAGCCGAAAAAGCCTGATTCCCTTCTATTCAGCGGAATCAGGCTTATCATTATAAAAGCTTATACTCTAACGGTTTCAGCTCCTTTATTCTGGTGCTCCACCAGTTTTCCGGCCTCCAGATGAAGCACCCGGTCACACCATTCCAGCATCCGCTCATCATGGGTTACCATGACTGCGGCCTTGCCTTCGCTGCGCACCTCGTCGGCGATCATCCGGACAACCTCCTTACCGCGCTCGAAATCCAGGCTGGCCGTAGGCTCATCGGCAAACAGAATAGCCGGCTTGTTCATCCAGGCCCGCGCAATAGCCACCCGCTGCTTCTCGCCCCCGGACAGCTTCTCGGGATATTGGCCGCGGCGTTCCCAGATTCCCAGCCGCTTCATCAGGCCGGCAGCCCGTTCCTTGGACTCCTTAGTTCCCAGCTTCGCCAGCCTGGCTACATACAGCAGCTGCTCCTCCACCTTTAGATAAGGCAGCAGCTGAGCACTCTGGAACATGAAGCCGATCTTTTGCAGCCGCAGATCTGTCAGCTCCCGCTTATCTTTGTTAGTCAATGCTTCTCCGTCAATCCAGATTTCACCGCTGGTCGGTGTTAAAAGCGCTCCGGCTGCCGAAAGGAAGGTGCTCTTGCCTGAACCGGACGGCCCCAGCACAGCGACGAACTCCCCGGCGTTCACTGTAAGGTCCAGCTGGTTAAGCACTGACATTGTCCGGCCGCCATCCCCGTACGTCTTGGTAACCTGCTTCATCATCAGCATTGCACTCATGCTCCAGCCCTCCCTATCGCTTCCAAAGCGTCCACTTTAGCCACTTTCACTACAGAGATTAATGCACCCAGCAGCGACATGCCGATAAACAATACACTGGTCAAAAGAATGGTCGAACGCTCCAGCTGAAACGGCATCGTATCCGGCAGTCCCATATTCATGCCAAAGGTCAGCAGCAGACTGACAGCCAGGCTCGCCGCAGAAAGAATCAGCACCTGGCCTACTACACTCCAGGCAAGGTAGGACATTTGGGTGCCCATCGCTTTCAGGATGCCGAACTGGCTCGTCTTCTGGATCGTGATCACGTAGAAGAAGACGGCCAGCACAAACGCTGCGATAACAAATAGGAAAGCGATCATCATGAGCAGGGAGTTCTGTTCAGAAGCGTAGCCCGGAATGCTCGAAATGGCCTGCTTTTGCGTAATCACTTCAACGTGATCCAGCTTGCCCGCGACCTCAGCAGCCTGTGCAGAAGACGCCTTCAGTGCGATTACATTGTAAGGGGCTGGCAGCTGATCTGACCCTTCCTGTACCGTGCCACCTTTCATGACTTGCCAGTCCGATTCCGTAATGTAGATGACCGGCATATGACTGTAGGAGCTTTCTTCAACGGTGCCTGCCACCTTAAAGCTCATCCCTGAGGCCTGGTCAACGATGGTGCTCCCGACCGCAATCCCGGATTTCTCCAGCTTTGAGTCTACAATGACACTTCCCTGAGAAGCATTGGTTAAGGCTTCACCCTGCACCACCTCAGGTGCCAGCATCCCGTCCATATCGACCGCAAAAAAGGTGATATCCGCTTTTACCTCTGCAGCCTCAGCCGTAACCGTGCTTGTCTGTACAGCCAGCGTTGCAGCATTGCCGGTGCCGACAACGGATATAGCTGCAGCCAGCTCCGTTTCATTTAACTGCGAACGTCTAAAGGCATGCTCCGCATCATCCTGGACTGCAAAATAGCCCGCCGGCATATTTTCCACAGCAGAAATATTAGCATAGGCCAGCCCGCGGGCCAGTCCGGTCACGAACAGCACCAGGAACGAAACCAGCAGCATGATCACCATAATAAGGCTGTATCTTGCCTTGGAGTGCCTCATTTCCCTTAATGCCAAAAACATACTACCACTCCTTCATCTCTGTATGGCAACAGTGTAAAGGTTGAAAATGAACGGAGTATGAATAAACGATTACAGATGCGGCAGTGTGACCGTAAAAGAAGTGCCCTCCCCCACGGTGCTGGCAGCCTCAATGGTCCCGTTATGCGCCATGACAATCTTTTGGGCGATGGAAAGACCCAGACCGCTGCTGTTGCTGCCTGCAGTACGCGCTTTATCAACCTTATAGAACCGGTCAAAAATCATCGGCAGCTCATCAGCAGAAATACCTTCACCGGTGTCCGCTACCGTAACGGTACAGCTGCCATCGGCTGCTGAAGCTGACAGGGAGATTGTCCCCCCGGCCGGTGTATATTTGATTGCGTTTGATACGAGATTCATCCACACCTGATGAAGCAGATTCGCGTCTGCCATAACGGTAATCTCCTCAGCATGCAGACGGACCGCCAGTTCCTTTTCGGTTAGCCGCCATTCCATCGTCTGGATGACCTGGCGGAGCTGGGCCCGCAGATCGACCCGTTCCCTCTGCAGCGCGTTCTCATCATAATCCAGCGTAGACAGTGTCAGGAGCTGCTTACTCAGCATGGACAGCCGCCGGCTTTCCTGGTCAATGATGGAGAGATACTCCAGTCGCTGGCTGTCCGGCAATGCGGAATCCTTAAGGGCATGGGCAAAGCCCTGAATGGAGGTGAGGGGTGACTCGATCTCATGCGAGACATTGGCAACGAATTCCTGGCGTGCCCGGTTCGTCCGCTCCAGCTCCCGGCTCATGAGCATGAAATGGGAGGCCAGCTGGCCGAGCTCATCGCGCCGTCTTGTATTCAGCCTGATATCGTATCTGCCCTTGGAGATACGCTGTGTGGCAGCGGTAAGCCTGGTAATGGGTTTAACCACATGCAGCACGGCAACCACCACAAACCATAGACTGAACAGAATGCTGAACCCGATCAGCATGGCAAAAAACAGCCTTAGCTCGCCGAACTGCACCTGCGCATCCGGCCGCATGAACAGCGCATAGGTCTGTCCGTCCAGCTGAACCGGAACGCCGACCGAATTACTGAGCTGATTATCAAAAAATCCGGTAATAAACGCACTGCCCGGAAAATCAGCAACCCCGTGATAGATTGTGCCGTCCAGCACCAGCTGCAGCTTGTCTGCAGGGAGATCATTTTTCCGGAAAGGCAATCCGTAGAACCGCTCCTCCCCGGCCCCGTTAGTGAGATACAGCTTGTAACCGAGCGATGCCGTACTCAGCAGATACTCCCCGGCGCTGTCCGGATGATCCTGGATGAACTGCTGCATCCCAATGGCCATTTTAGTAAGCTTGGCGTCGTTTTGCGGTTTGATGCGGGCCTGATAATACAGATTGGACACCAGGAAGCCAAGCACGCTGCTCATGACAATCATCGAACAGAACAGCAGGCACATTCTTATATACATTGATTTCATGCATTCACCATTTCCACTTTATAGCCTATTCCGCGCACGGTTCTGATCAGAAAATCATTCTGGTAATCCGCGAACCGCTGGCGCAGCCGCTTGATATGCACATCCACCGTCCGCTCATCCCCCTCATAGTCCGCACCCCACACCAGCTCAATCAGCTCACTGCGCGAAAATAATCTTCCCGGATACTGGGCCAGCTGGGCCAGCAGCTCGAATTCTTTTACCGGCAGCAGCAATACATCATTTCCGTCACTGATTTCATAATTCTTGCGGTCAATGACGAGCGAGTTAAGACGAATCCGGTCATCCGATGCCACCGAATACCGGCGGAACAAGGCCTTCATCCTGAATAACAGCTCCTCAGGCTCGAACGGCTTCGTCACATAATCATCCGTCCCGTGCAGATAACCCTGCTCCTTATCGCTTAGCTGCTGGCGCGCTGTTAACAGAATAACCGGTATATCATAGGTCTCCCGTATATGTTGGCACAGCTCCAGCCCGTCCATCTGCGGCATCATCACATCCACCACCGCCAGATCGACCGTATGCTCCTTCAGCAGCCCGAGCGCCTCCCGCCCGTCCCCCGCTTCAACAACAAGATAGCCCTCCCGGGTCAGTACATGCCGCAGCAGGGTACGGATATTCAGATCATCGTCGGCAACCAGGATTTTTTTCATTGTCGTCCACTCCCGTTATCAAATCTAGCTGTTCTATATGGTAGCAACAATACTTGAGGATGACAAATTAACAATATCTAAGCCTGCTGACACCTTATAAAAGGTGCAACACTCTCCTTCAGCGAAGCAGCAGGCCGCCCCATCCCTCTCTCCAGATCAGCCGAGGTTGAAGCGGTGTTAATTGCTGACAGCCAGTTATAAATCCAATGCTGTATCCCGGGCTTTTCCCGGTGAATAACGGGCTTTCCGGATAACTCGGTCAGTGCTTGGGCCAGATCTGCGAATGTCCAGGCGTGCGGGGCAGTTAATTCGTAGCTTGTATTCTCATGTCCGTCATTTGCCGTAATTTCCGCTGCGGCCACAGCCAGATCGCTGCGCGTGACGGCGTTAAACCGCCAATTCCCCGGTGGTGTGTTCAGCACACCGCTGCTGACCGCTTCGTTCAAACCGATGACACTCACAAAATCCATGTAAAGCGCGTTTCTGAGGAAAGTATATTTCATCCCGCTATCCAGAATTGCCTGTTCAGTGAGCGTATGAATATTGTCTGGACTACCCTGGTGTGAAAAGGCAAAGCCAGTATAGAGAATATGCTCCACACCTGCTCTCCCGGCTGCTTCGATAACCCGCTTGTGCTGTAGAAGCCTGACGGCATCCTCCTGATGCGGGCTGGATATGAAGAGCAGGCGTGAAATGCCTGCAAATGACGTTTCCAGCGACTCCGGAAGATCATAATCCGTGTGACGGATCTCGATGTCTGACTGCCGGAGCCTGGCAGCTTTACTTAAATTTCGTACACCGGCAACTAAGCTACCGGCAGGCAGCTTTTGCAGCAAATGATCAATAATCAAACCTCCAAGCTGACCGGTTGCTCCTGTAATCATGATTCGCATAGTGATACTCCCTTTCTTTATATGAGTCAGAGTCATTATAGTTAAGTCCTTAACTATACGGACAGGGAAACACATTTACCTCTTTCGCTTCGATAAGCCTATTTACTGTGAACTAAGGACGGTTCAGCTTCCCAAGCAAACGCATCAGCTGACACAACTCCTCCCCGTCCAGCCGGCTCATCACTTCGGCAACAGCCTGCCGGTTCTCCGGCAAGTGCTTAAGCAGCAGCGTCTGCCCTTGTTCCGTAATGGAAATTACAGTCTTCCGGCCATCCTCGGCGTGACCCGCCCGGGTAATATACTTTTCCTTTTCCAGCGGTGACAGTAGCAGGCTGATATTGGCCTTGCTCACGCCGATCCTTTCAGCCAGCGCCGAAGGCAGAATACTGCCGCCATGCTTGGCTATTTCGACCAGAATCCGGATCCTCGCCCCGTTTAATCCATGCAGCTGCCAATATTTTTCCGATACCGCTACAGCACTTGCAGTAGTCTCCACCAGCGTGAAAAAAGCTTCCGTTGTCAGCGGCTGCTCCAGCACCAGCTTGTGTAAATCATCCTTCATTACAGTTCAGCTCCATTTAGTTAATAGCTTAACTACTATAATGTACCTTTTCCATCTGCCGCTGTCAAAGAATATGATTACAGGTAGCTGCTGAAGCCCAGGATGAGCTTGAAGGCTTTCCGGCTCTTACGGGTTCTTTTGAAGCCCGATCGGATATCAAACACATATACGGTGTGCCCCATCCAGCATCTTATGTATACTGAATGCAGCTTAAGCGGCCTTACGATTCCTCGCTGCTCATACTCGCTGCCATCCGCCAGCTCCGTTTCAGTGCGCACCAGCCAGCGGTTTCCCAGGCCAATCTCAACATATTTCATGAGCTTCCCTCCGAATAGTAAGAGCCCCCTGCTCAGCTGCAGAGAATGCAGGCAGGAGGCGAATAACATCCAATCAAATAGCGCTTAGGCCAGCACAGTCTTCGCAGACAGCGGTTCTCCGTTAAAGCTCCTGCTGCCTTCCGGCAGCACCTCCAGCCTGATCAGCTCAGAGCGGCTGGCCAGCCGGATCGGCGGTCCCCAGGTCCCGTATCCCGAGGAAACGACGACATGCAGCTTCTCTTTGAGCAGGTAGCCCCAGTCCAGCTCGAACAGGCGTCTCGTAATGAAGTGGTTAGGTGCGATCTGGCCGCGGTGAGTGTGCCCTGACAGCAGAACATCCACTCCTGCCTTGGCAGCCATATCAAATCCGGTAGGCTGATGATCCATCATCAGAATAGGCCGGGAATGATCAAGCCCTTCGAGCAGCGCAGCGACACTTTTTCTGCCGCCTTCCATCGACTCAGCCGTTTTGTCCTTACGCCCGGCAATATATACCCCTCCGGTCTCAACAACCTCATCCTGCAGCACCTTGATGCCAATCTCGGCCATTACCCGGGTATATTGCGGGATCGAGCCGCCATAATATTCATGGTTGCCGAGGACGGCATACACGCCGTACCGTGCTTTCAGCTGCTTCAGCTGTTCACTCATCCTGTTGCGGATAAAAGGCTCAATGCTGTCATCCAGCACATCACCAGCCAGCAGGACGATATCCGGGTTCATCCGGTTGATTTCAGCTACCATTTTGCGCAGATGGCGGTTGCCCACGATATTCCCCAGATGCAGGTCGGATGCTACAGCCACCGTAAGCGGGCTGCTCGTTCCGGTTGATTTATCAATCCGGATCGGATGGGAGCGAACAATGGTACTCCACGCATTACGTGAGCCCCAGATCAGGAATACGGCAAGCAGCAGCACCAGCGTCGCCCCTGCCTCAGCCGTAAACAGACTGCGGTTGACACCCGTCAGTCCCAGTATCCAATAGAGTAAATCGGTCAGCGGCAGCATAATAACGGCAAACTCCATACAGGCGAGATAATAAGAGCCGACTACCTTGAACAATCTGGCGGCAGGCTTCAAGCTCTTCGGCCACGGCACCATTCCGATCATATATGCAAAAGCAATGACCATGAACACCGTCCAGTACAAGCCTGCAGAAAGACCCGGCACAAATTCCTCCAGCAGAACCCGCAGATGATACCCGATATAAAAATTAACTAGTCCCAGCACCAGCAGCATTACCGTTCCTGACAGCAGCATGCGCAGGTTTTTCATGATCCCACTCCTTTAGCTTAAAGCCTATCTTAATGCTCTAGTTCAAATCATATCACAAAGTATTTGGCGGGTATAAATTCTGCACAGCACCTTCGCTAAATACCGGTTTAACCAGCAGCCTTATTTTACAAAAAAAGATGCCTTGCGGCATCCTCGCACCATCCTTATGTAGTTACACCGCTCTGCCTTTGTTAGCGATACAGTCGCCGATCAGCTGGTCGCATTTGCTGATATGCTGAAGCAGCCAGTCAGTCAGAGTACGGTTCAGCTTAATGGTCGATAGTACCGATACTCCCTTGGTCTTAACCGTCTCTTCCAGCTCAAGTACTGTCTTAACAAATTCAGCATGCGTCTTCTGGTGCTCCGCCAGCTCAGGAAAATCAATGTCCTTCATCAGCTGCTCTTCACTGCTGAAATGCTCCAGCGTATACTCTTTAAGGAATCTCAGTGTTTCTTCAATTTGTTCCTTGCCCTTCTGATTGGTGCACGCGTCAAAAAACTCGTTCAGCTTCACAAGCAGCTGCCTGTGCTGGCAATCAATTTGCTCCACACCGATGTCATACGATTCCTTCCAGTTGATCATAGCTCACCTTGCCCTTTTCCATTTTTTCCAATAGACAAATACAACCTTTATTTTCACCTTTTCCTCAGACATGTTCTGTGAACAACATCACAACAGTTTCTGCCGGAAGGCATTTAATGTAGCCTGTCCCGGAGAACGGTCTAGAACCGCAAATACGATGCTGTCAAAAAGCGCCTGATAATCTTCCTCCGCCAGCACCTGCCGGAAGAATCCGGCAACCTCAGCCGGATCGTTGCGGAATACACCGCAGCCGAATGCTCCAAGCACAATAGTCCGGTGTCCCTGCTCTGCAGCGACTGCAAGAATATACCGGATCCGCTCCAGCATCACGCCGGCAATCAGAGGTGCCTCCTGGGGGTCCCGTTCCCTGACTACACCCGCATTAACGGCCGGGGCAGTAATCATCGACACTGTATAAGGCTCCTCCAGCAGAAGGTCACGGCTGTCCCGGAATACGGGAACACCCGGAGAGTGGATCATGTAGTGCGAATATAAGCAGGTTCTGCGTCCGCGGTTATAGTCGTACATTTCCTTCATTTGCGAAATACTTGGATATAGGGCAGAAGCACGCGCCAGACTTTCCTCCTGCGCCTGGCTGCCGCCCAGGAAGCCGCCGCCGGGGTTTTTGGCCGAGGCAAAGTTCAGGCATACAATTACCCCTTGATCAGATCCTCGCGCAGTGTGGTCAGAACCTCTCCGAGCCAGTTCGAACCACGCCATGTGCTTCTGCTGCGGATCGCCGGATCATCCTCCGTTAAGCCTACACCCCAGATCCGGTCTGTCGGACTCGCTTCCACAAGCGTAGTCCCTTGAGTATCAAGCAGCTGCTGCAGCAGCTCTTCGTTCTGTATAAATTTCTCTTTATTCCCTTCGTAGACAATGTCTTTACAATGCAGCTCCCATTTACTCTGTTCGAAGCCCTTTACCTGTCTGCCTAATTCCTTTTGCTCTCTGGGGATACGGGCCAGCAGAATCCTCCGGCTCCGCTCCTCGTCCCCGAATAACCGGGCTTTACAATACATCATGTACTGCTCCGCACTATTGAAATGGTTATCACCTACTGTAAATGAGCACGGAAACCACTGTGAGAAGGGCGAATGACTTTTATAAAAATAGGTGAACTGTTCCATCACGCATAGCACCTCTATTCTGTTCTGCTTATTCTTTATTGGTATTATACCGGTACAGCCTGGACGGCCGGTGTCCGGCATCTTTCGTGTATTCATCCGTTTCTGTCACACTGTCGGCGATTTTTCTCCGGAACGCTGCAGCCAACAGCTCCTTGCCGAGTATGATTTCGTACACCCGCTGCAGCTCGGATAGAGTGAATAACGGCGGCATCAGATTAAAAATAATATCTGTATACTCCACCTTGCCGCGCAGGCGTTCAATGGCGTACTGCACCATCAGCAGGTGATCAAAAGCGAGCCCTTCACTCTCCATAATCTCACTGTGAGCTTTACGGACATGCCCGTGTACTGTCTCCGTGTGCTTAACCACACCAGCTAGCCTTGTCTGGCCATTGTGCAGCGTAATACGGAACAGCCTCTGCAGCCTGTAGCCCTGCTCCAGCTCCGTGCGGTTCGTTTCGATTAACTGGTGCGACACCTCGAACCAGGCAGCATCTGCAGCATCATCACCCGCCTGCACATTCAGCGTTGTCCGGTCAACCAGTGCCATATAAGAGCAGCTGATGACACGCATGCGCGGATCGCGGCCTACATCTCCCCAGGTATAGAGCTGTTCCATATAGATATTATCGATATTCGTCTCCGTATAAAGCTCTCTTCTGGCCGCATCCTCAATGCTCTCATCCACTGAAACAAAGCCTCCCGGCAATGCCCACTGTCCCAGGTACGGATGCTGTCCCCGCTTAATCAGCAGAAGCTGCAATGACTTCTCCGGCAGCTTGCGGTAGTTATCCTGCTCCTGCTCCATCACGGTAAAAATTAGCATGTCAACAGTCACGGACGGGCGCTCATATACTCCGGCATCATAGCTTTGCAGAAACTGCTCTTCCGTCAGCCCCTGGGCATCGGTTATCGGTTGCTTGTTCATATAACGCTCCTTATCTGATAATTTATATCAGGCTTTAACTTATTACTACTTTGTTATTAACATATTGATATTATATACATACCGCCTATGTTGAAGTCAAGCACAAATGGGTTAAATATGGATAGACAACAAGAAAAAAGCCTGATTGCTCAGGCTTTCCGCTCATACTGCTCTACCTATATACAATTCACATTTCACACCGGCTCAATATGCACCAGCACATTTGACACCCTATATTGTCCCTTAAGCTGATCCTCGATCTCTTCGGTTATATCATGGCTCTGCACCACGTTCAGGCTGGGTTTGACAAGCACCGTCGTATCGACCAGCACATTGTTGCCGTGCACCCTCGCTTTAATATCCTTGATGGATTCCACACCGGCAATTCCCGCGACCGTCTGCTTCATCAGCTCCAGCTGTCCGGCGTCAAAGCCGTCTGTCAGGTCATGGGTGGCCTTGCTGAAAATGTCCCAGGCTGTTTTACAGATCAGCAGGCCGACAATAACTGCGGTTACCGGATCAAGCCAGGGCAGGCCGAATTGCGATCCAATGATCCCGGTAAAAGCCCCTATGCTGACGAGCGCATCCGACCGGTTATCCTGTGCCACTGCCTGCATAGCATTGCTGTTCAGCCTGCGGGCCAGCCTGATGTTATACCTGTATACGATTAACATTACCGCTGCGCTGCCTGCAGCCGTCCAGGCGGCTATCAGGTCAGGTGTCTCCAGCACCGGCTGAATGAACTTGTTCACACCCTGATACAGAACTTGAAACCCTACAGCAACCATGATGAATGAGGCAATCAGTGCGGCAACCGTCTCTGCCCTGAAATGCCCGTAGCTGTGATTGGAATCCGGAGGCCTTCTCGATATTTTCAGACCGATCAGAATAGCAATGGATGCAATAATGTCGGTGCTGTTGTTAAGTCCGTCGGCAAGCAGCGCCTGGGAGCCGGAGAAGGTCCCGGTCAGCAGCTTGACTGCAGATAACACTATGTACGCCAGCAGGCTGAGCCAGGCTCCTTTTTCACTTTGTTTGATGTCGCTGTAGTTTTCCAAAACAAAAGAACCTCCAAAACAATTAGTATTGTTCCATACTACACGCTGGCATCCGGGTGGGTCTAGAGAAACAGTGTTGCCGGGCGGCGTAATAGTTAACCCTCCTAAATAGAGTTGGGCAGCCGGAAGTGTGTTGCTGTATGCAATATAGTTTGCATCCGTTCAACTTTCATGCCATAACCTGTCAGTGCGAACATAACTTTGACCTGAAATGTAACTTTTTTCATTTTATTGAGTCTATAAAGAGTGAGAATTTTCCAGTGTATACATTCCGCTAGCTTATTCAAAAGAAAAAGACACGGGTATTATCTCCCTAAGGGATAATCTCCGTGTCTGTCTATGCCTGATTATTCAGCCGGCGGTGTAAAGGAGCGGGCTGCAAACTCTGCATCCAGCATATAGAAAGCATTGCTGTCCGTCTCAATCCGTCTGAGCTTGGCGATAATATTGCTGAACAGCGCCTCTTCCTCCACCTGCTCATCAATAAACCATTTAAGGAAATAGATTGTAGCATGCTCCCGCGCATCCAGCGCCAGATCGGCCAGGTGATAGAATTTCTTGGTATTCTGCTGTTCATGGGCATAAGCGTGCTCAAATGCATTCAGCATGGAAGTATACGTGTTATTCGGCTCCGGCAGTGCAGCAAGTGTGGCGCGGTAATCACGGTCATTGAGGAATCTGTAAATCTTCATTGCATGAAACCGTTCCTCCTCAGCCTGTACCAGGAAAAAGTTAGCGAAGCCGTCAAGGCTTTCACCGGAACAATACGCTGCCATTGCCAGATAGACATGAGCGGAATAAAACTCGAAGTTCATCTGTTCATTGAGTGTCTTCATTAAATCTTCCTTCATGAATACGCCACCTCATCCTTATAAAATTAGTAGACCTTTAAATCTATGTACCGCTTAATCTCATACATCTTATCATCATGGCAGGTTAATCTGCAAATGAGAGGAAGGACATCTGAAATGATTCACATCCGACGGAAAGGCATAATCATTACCACTCTATTCTATACGCTGCTTACCATTGGCTGCAGCAACAGCAGCCCTACAGCAGCTGAAACTTCACTGCCTGCAACACCTTCACCGTCTGCACCGCAAGTCACGCCTGACATCACTTTACCGCCGTCAGCCTCACCCACTTCCGGATCAGATACCGGCAATAATGATAGTATAGACAAGCTAATTGCCGGAATGACGCTTGAGCAGAAGATCGGACAAATGCTGCTGGCCGGTATCGACGGCGGGGCACCGGACAGTGAAGCCAAACGGATGATTGCTGAAGATCAGATCGGCGGAATCATTCTGTACAAGGACAATATAAGCAGCCTAAAGAGCATGGTCAGCCTGATTAACGGCCTCAAGGAGAGCAACAGCAGCAATGCAGTGCCGCTGTTCATGAGCGTTGATCAGGAGGGTGGCAAGGTAAGCCGGATGCCGAAGGAATATGCAGCAATACCAGCGAACAGCACGATCGGAGCAGCCGCTGATCCGCAGAATGCGCACAAGCTGGGCAGCCTGCTTGCAAGACAAGTGCTGTCTGCCGGCTTTAATATGAACTTTGCCCCTGTGCTAGACATCAACAGCAACCCTGACAACCCGGTTATCGGGGACCGCTCCTTCGGGAATACCGCTGAGCTTGTAACCCGGCTCGGTATTGCCGAAATGCAGGGAATCGCCGGGGAAGGCGTAATTCCGGTTATCAAGCATTTTCCCGGTCACGGAGACACTTCCGTTGACTCTCATCTTGAGCTGCCTGTCGTGAATAAAAGCGCCGCCCAGCTTGCCCAGCTGGAATGGCTGCCGTTCCAGGCAGCAGTCAAGGAAGGTGCAGATGCTGTAATGATTGCCCATATTCTGTATCCGCAGCTTGATCCGGATAAGCCTGCATCTCTATCTGCAGAGATTATCAGCGGGCTGCTCCGCAAGCAGATGGGCTTCAGCGGAGTAGTTATTACTGACGATATGACAATGGGGGCCATCACTGATCACTATACACTGCCGGCGGCAGCGGTAGATACCGTGCTTGCAGGCAGCGACATATTGCTGATTGCCCATGGCTATGCTAACGAGCAAAAGGTGCGGGCAGCCCTTCTGGACAGTGTGCATAGCGGAGTCATCTCCGAAGCACGGATTGATCAGAGCGTCGGGCGGATTCTGGAGCTGAAGGAAAAGTACCGGCTTAGTGACAAGCCGGTTGCCGTGCCTGACCTGACGGAGCTGAACCAGGATATAAAGTCATGGCGCGGAACACTGGGACAATGAAGTCTGTTCGAAGGTAAAAAGGGAGCCCCGGCATCTGCCGGAGCTCCCTTTTTCTTGGGGTGCATGCTATTGAAGAACGACTGTATCTCCCGCCTTCAGGCCGGTCAGAACCTCAGTTTTATCAGAGGTTTCCAGCCCGATTGTAATTTCCTGGCGCTCATAGACCCCGTCCCCTTTATCCAGCATGACAAAGGCCTGCTCCCCTTCGTGGATAACAGCCATACTGGAAACGACCACCGCATTCTCCCTGCGCAGGGTTTCAATATCCCCGCTCAGGCTAAGTCCGCCGATCAGACGCTCGTCCGGCTGCAGTGAAATTACCACCTCGAATTGCGGGATTTGACTGGCTGAATTTTGCCCGGTAGTGTTGGTCGCAAATTTCGAAACCTCGGTTACTTCACCGCTCAGGATCAGATCCTTCATCGCCGTCATTTTAACGTTAACCTTCATCCCCTGCTTGATTTTGAAGATATCCTGCTCACCGACAGAGGCGATGAATTCCAGCTTGTTAAGGTCGACAATTTTGCCGATATACTGGTTATCAGATACTGTCTGGGGACGTTCAGTACTGCTGTCATACAGGAAAATCCCTGTTGCCGGTGCATGATAGACTGCGGTGTTCAGCTTGGATTTTTTATCTGCAAGATCCTTCTGCTGGATTTGTGCATTCACCTGGTTCAGCTCATCATTCAGCCTTGCCGCCTCTTCGGCTGCCAGCGCCTTCAGACGCTCTGCCTCTGTGCCGATCGGAGCCGCATTCTCATCCTCCTGCTGGCTGACAAAGGCATTAAGCTCAGCTTCCAGCTCAGCCTTGCGGATTGCTGCTTCAGTCTGGGCAATCTCATTCTTAAGCGTAGACTGGTCCAGCGTAAAGAGCACATCCCCCTTCTTCACCTGTCCGCCGTTCTCCACCTTCCAGCCGGTTACCTTAGAAGCAAAGGGTGCATAGACGAGTGTTTCTTCCTGATATTGTGATCTTCCTTTAACCTGGACGGTGCTCGTCATGGTCTCCTCGGTCACGGGAAAGCTGATCACCTGAGGCGGCTCCATCACAATTTCGGGCTCTTTATCCTTAAACATTTTTCCATAGAGCATATACCCTGCGCCTATAATGATTACCGCGATGATAATCCATTTCAGGCTGCACTTTATTATCCTTTTCATTCCCCTGCTTCCTTTCAGCTTGAAATACAAAATCGGTCAGGCGTTAATCCCTTTTAATGGCTGTAAGCGCATCGGTTCTGGAGGCACTGATCGCCGGATAAATACCGGACAGTACACCAGTCATAATCGCAAAAGCCAGTCCGACCGGAATGGTCGTTAACGGGATAACAAAGTTCAGGCTGTCACCTGCTGTACCTACGAGCTTATTCAGCCCCATGATAATCAGATAGGAGAAAAGCACTCCCAGCATTCCCCCAAGCAGGCCCAGCAGAGCTGCCTCCGTAATGAACATATTGCGGATCTGTCCCATGTTGGCGCCAAGCACCTTCATGATGCCGATCTGACGTCTGCGCTGATGCGTGGACATGGTCATGGCCACAATGATTGAGATAGAAGCAATAATCAGGATGAATACCCCTATGCCGAGCGCAGCCATTTTGATCATATCGAACTGCTCTTTGAGCATCTCCTGCTGATACAGATTGTCCATGGCGTTCAGATTCAGCTTCTGGATCATGGCTTCAACCGATTTGATATTATCTGTACTGTCAACCTTGACTGTAACGCTTTTGTAGCTGTTCTCCTCCACGTTCGGAGTCATGCCGTTATTATTACCAAAGGATAATTGCTGTGTCAGCTGCGCCGCCGTCTCAAGCGATACATACATAATCTTCTCGTACGAGGCGCGCAGATCATCGGTTCCTTCCGCTGTAGCCAGAATACCGCCAACCTGCAGTGCTGAGCTGAGCTTGATGTTCCCCTCCGTTGTGGAGTAATCAGTGGCCTGCAGCTGCACCTGCTGCCTGTATATCTCGGAAGGAAGGGTGGACATTTTGTTATATTGATCCATCAGATCAGAGCTGAACGGATCGGCTCCCATCTGCTCATACAGCTTCTGCCGGGTCTCGTTGTCTATCAGTCCGAGGGTGGCACCATAATTCAGCACAACCATTCCCGGCAGATCTGTAACACCGCCCTGCTTGAATTTAAAGCCGAACTCGCCTAACATCCGCAGGTCTGTTGCTTTGACCTGAATATCGGCAATTTTATTATCGACGGTAAGCATCTGCATATAACCGGCATCCTCAAAAGGTGCAGCGGCTACGACATGATTCAGGCTCTTGATAATCTCCAGCTTCTGGGCTGTAAGCTTGCCCGGATCAAGGTTCTCATTAGTTTCTGCTGAGCCGCCGCCTCCTCCGCGTGAGGGAATGCCCCCGCCGGGAGTAACGGTGATCTCGTCCATTTTAAAATTCCGGTTAACCTCATCGGTTACATAGGTCTGGGCGGATTGTCCGATGCTGAGCGCCACGATAATGGCTGCACAGCCGATCGAAATCCCTGTCATACACAGCCCGGTAACGACCTTGCGCCGTTTCACCTGATCCCAGGCCATCCGGGAAATATCCCTGATCTTCATCCGGCGCCTCCTTCCGCAGCTTCCGCATCCGCTGCCGGCTGCTGATTGTTGATCAGATAGCCGTCACGCAGGGAGAAGGTGCGCTGCATCTGCTCCGCCACCTCCAGTTCGTGTGTAACAACAATAAAGGTTGTCTTCAGGGACTGGTTCAGCTTCAGCAGAATTGCAATAATCTCTTCCTCTGTCCGGGTATCCAGATTCCCGGTTGGCTCATCCGCAAAGATAACGGACGGCTCGGTAATCAGTGAACGGGCGATACTGACCCGCTGCTGCTGACCTCCTGACAGCTGTGACGGGAACAGATCCGCCTTGTCGGGAATACCGACCTGCTCCAGCAGCGCCAGCGCTTTTTGCTTGCGGACCGAGGGTGAGACAGACTGGAATACTAGCGGCAGCTCCACATTTTCACGCACCGTAAGGCTTGTAATCAGCTCGTATGCCTGAAAGATAAAGCCGATGTGCTTACGGCGGAATTCCGCCAGCTTATTCTCGCCCATCTGGACGATGTCATGGTCGGCAATGTAGATATGGCCTTCCGTCGGCTTCATCAGTCCGGCCATCAGGTTCAGCATGGTGGATTTACCTGAGCCGGAGCTGCCGAGCAGCGCGACCATCTCTCCTTTGTTAACAGTAAAACTGATGTCGTGCAGAACCGTGGTCCATTCATTGCCGGTTTTGAACGAATGCTTGATATTTTCAACTCGCAACATGGATGCTGCTCCTTTGTGGACTTAGAATAGAACGTTATTTACCGGTATCTTTCTCCTCATTATCAGGCTTCGGCAGCGAAATAAAGCGCATGGTAAAGGTCTGGCCGCCCAGCTCCTGGCGTTCACCCTGGAACTCATCATAGAAGGTCAATCTATAGGTACCGCCGTTTATCTGTTTGTAAAGATTATTTGAGAAGGACAATGTGTAGCTGTGATTGATTCCCTCTGTCAGATCCGTACCGATCGCCAGCACCCTGTCCTGGGATTGGCCGAATGGATCTGTAACCCGCAGCACCAGCTTATGCTCCGACTCTCCGGCGTCATAGAAGTTTTCCCGCTTCAGGTTGTAAGTAATATTCAAAGCTACCGTATCGCTGGCTTCCACATGGCTTGCATCCGAGGTAACCACGTTTAAAGTGTACGGATACAGGGCGATGTTTTGAATATTTGAAGCTGGGACTAGAGCTTTTGGAGTAAGCGGAAGTGAAGCTACATTAATAAATCCCGTGGCTTCCTCGCTGCCCTCACTAAGCTTGCCGCCCGTCACGCCTGATCCCAGATACAAGGAGACATCAGCAGTGCCTGCAGGTTTGGGGAGCTTAGCCCATAAGGTAACCAGCTGCTTGCCGCCCGGTATGGCCAGACTGTCCGGCTGGTTCACCTTGGCTTCATAAAATTGTCCGTCCGATGTTTTAAAGTACGCCTGCAGACGGGCCATCTTACTCTGCCGTTTCTCGGCGCTGGTCATCAGAACTTCGGTGTAGAGGATATTATAATTGCTGCCTTCATAGACGGTCGTTCTGTTCTCCTGTACTGCAGCATTTTTGCCTTTACCTGTAATGGTGTAGCTGTCTCCGCGCTGGAGCTGGCTCACGCTGCTTATAAAGCTGGTTGTGCTGAAGTCGAGGAACGGAATGCTTTCGGTTTCCGACTTGACGCTCAGATTTACCCGCACATCATTAAACTCATCGGTATATGGAATTTTGGTAATCAGCGAGATATCAGCAGATTTGCCGGGAGCAAGCACCGAATCCTCTTTATCCATCAGCAGATCCGTCGTTGCTGACAGATTTCCGCTATCAAGCTTCAGCGCGCCCTTAAGCTCAGGAATCGTCAGATTAACGGATTGGTTATTGGTGATTCTCACCTTGGCCAATACAATGTCATCATCCTTCCAGGGATAACGCTGCAGGGACTGCAGGCTGTAGGCGAAGGATCCGTACTGGTTCGTGGCTCCGTATTCCTGGCCGCTGTACACATCTGCCCGGAGCGTATATGGAATGGTGAAATAAGCAACCGGGAACACCAGCTTTGCCGTGGCTCCGCCTGCATCACCGGCACCTGAAGCTCCAGTATCCGAGCCGGAAGCAGCGGTAACAGCCTCAATCATTTGCAGCTGCAGCGTAGACTGCTCCACCTGCAGCGGGATTTCCACTGTCAGCGGCACGACCTTGTTCTCCATGGGCTTCAGGGTAAGACCGCTTAAGCCTTTGGCATTAACCGGGAATGCAGTACCCTTGGCTGACTTCACAGCCAGTTCATAGGCCGGAAGCGTTACGGCTGTATTGCCTGTGTTTTTGAGCTGCAGCTGAAAAGACCAGACTGCCTTATCATCCTCTGCAAATACAGAGGTGCCGGTGAGCTTTGTGTCGACTGTGTTGTTGTTTACGACGATTTTTTTGACGGCACCGCTGGCTACTACCAGATTAGGAGTGCTTGCCGCCGGAAGCTTAAATGAAGACTTGGGAAGCTCCAGCTTCAGTGCCTCATCCTTTTGTGTAAATTGCAGCTTCATATTGCTTGTATTCAGATAGGACGGGATTTCAGTCAGATAGTAGATGCTCTTCTTTTCCTGCGGCTGAATCTTATAGCCGGTCTGGGAGCTGCTTAGTGCAAGCTCGAACGCTGTTCCGCTGGCTGTTACCAGATAAGCCGTGTACCCCGGATCGCCAAGCACCTTGCCGCCCTTGTTCGTAATGTTAATGCTTGCCTTGGCATATACTTTGCCGCCGTATTTGTACAGCTCCAGCGACCCCGCACTTGCTGTCACCGGGATGTCATTCATCTTCGTAGTCAGACTTTTGCCTGATACCACCGTTGTGCTGTAGGCAGCCGGTATGGCAAAGGAACCGGCATGCTTCAGGTATCCCTTGCTTTTGGCATCCCATACATACATGGCGATCTTGACGCCCGAAAGGGACTTGGTCTGTCCGATATTCACATAATATGTAATACTCATGCTATTCTTGGCAGCAATCTTTTTCTTCGTTGCGTCTGCGGTTACCGGATTGCCTGGGATGACCGAGCCTCCTGGTGTGACGACGCGCGAAAAGTAACGCTGCAGGTTCACTGTCGCGCTGCTGTTGTTGGTAATCTTCAGGGTGTAAGCCAGTATGTTACCGCCGGATTGCGGCCAGATGTTGACGTCTTCAATGGCTGCGGTTACTCCTGCCGCCATTGTAACCGGACTTATTTTGACCGCTGCCGCGGCCGGTGCAGAAGCTTGTACACCTGCAGCCTGAGCAGCAGGTACCGCCAGGCCCCCGGCTGCCTGGACAAGGGCAAGGCTGCTCAAGAGCAAGACGGCCGTTTTTTTTCTGAACTCTCTCATTGATATCCTCCCAGAAATATTTGCTAAGGTTATTATAGTAGCTAACAGGCAGGGATTTGTATCCAATTTGTAACTGTTCCCGCTGTGTTGTAACCTTTTCCCCCTAAATACGCCAAAAACGGCACAATGGTTGCTGTTTTCCGCACAGGCTTTGTTAACTTTATCTTCCCTGCTAACCGGTTTATGAGCGGAAAGAGCGGCGGTACTGGCTTGGAGGCAGGCCTTCTGCCCCTCTAAACACCTTGATAAAATAGCTGGATTGCTGAAAGCCGCTTTGCAGGGCAATCTGCTCTACCGGCAGCTCTGTTGAGACCAGCAGCAGCTTGGCCTTGGCCAGACGGCATTCGCTTAAATAGCGGTTGGGTGTCTTCCCCATGGTGGAGCGGAACAGCCGCAGAAAATGATAGCTGCTGTATCCTGCCAGCCTCGACATGCTCTCAAGCGTCCAGGGCCGCTCACATTCGTTATGGATCAGATCAGCCGTGCGGCGGATCGAATGGCGGATTTCCAGCGGGACCGAGCCGTGCAGCGGTTCGGAATTCTGCAGCAGAGTTACCAGAATTTCATACAAAACAGCTGACAGCCGCGGCTCGCTCCTGGTCTCATAGGCTGCACTGAGGCTGTACACCTCCTCGAACAGCTGATCAAGGCCGGCATTCAGATCAAAGGTGAAGAAATACCCCCGTGACTGGTCTGCCTCCTCCAGCAAAGGCAAAGATACCGAGGTGCTGAAGTGAACCCAGCGGATCTCCCACGGGTGCATGGGGTCCGAGCCATACTGTTGATAGGCTCCCGGGGAATAGAGGAAGCCGCTGCCTTTTCCCATTGGAATCCTTACCCCGTCCTGAAACACGTATCCGGAGCCGTCAAAAACCAGATGCAGATTGTAGCTGCTGAGCATCCCCTCACTCCTGCGGACCGCATGCTGCGGGAACCCGCTGTAATGTCCGATAAAATCCGGATAACAGACATAATGGGCATAGGCCGGAGCCGGGAGCACCCGTTGCTTCATCATTACATTACCTCTTTCCGCCTCTTAACCCCGGGCACGCAATATAATCATATAATAGCAATATTATGTTATATAAGATACCTCACTGCTGCTATTACAATAGATTTATATCTTTTATAAAGCATCTTTTTACATTTGGAGGTTAACATGAAGAAACCCGTTGCTGATCAGAAGTTTGAGCTGGGCGTCTGTTATTACCCGGAGCACTGGCCGGAGGAAATGTGGGCTGATGATTACCGCCGCATGGTGGAGACCGGATTCACAATAGTCCGGATGGGCGAATTTGCCTGGTCCATCTTTGAGCCTGAGGAAGGCCTCTTTCAGTTCGGGCTGTTCGACCGGGCCATTGACCTGGCGCACAGCCATGGGCTTAAGGTCATTCTGGGAACGCCGACGGCCACCCCGCCGGCCTGGCTTACCCATAAATATCCTGAGGTGCTGAACGTAAGCCAGGAGGGCGTAACCCTCCAGCACGGCATGCGGCGGCATTATAATTACAGCAGTCCCAAATACCGTGAGCTGTGTGCACGGATCGTAACTGAAATGGCTGAGCGTTATGCCAATCATCCGGGTGTTGCCGGCTGGCAGATTGATAATGAGTTGAATTGCGAAATAAATGTATTCTACTCTGAGAGCGATCATATCTCCTTCCGTGAATGGCTGAAGCAGAAATACGGTACGCTGGATAAGCTGAATGAAGCCTGGGGGGCCATATTCTGGAATCAGAGCTATTCAGACTGGTCACAGGTCTATCTGCCGCGTCCAACGCCTGTTCCGAAGCAGCCCAACCCGCATCAGGCGCTGGATGAGAAGCGCTTTATATCCGATAATACGATTTCCTTCTCCAAAATACAGGCCGATATTCTCCGCAGTAAGGCTCCGGAGCAATGGGTGACAACCAACGGCCTGTTCGGCCATCTTGACAGCCATGAGCTGCACGATGAGCAGCTGGATTTCTTCAGCTACGATTCTTATCCGCAGTTCTCCAGCATCCATTCCGATCCGGATGAGCAGAATCCGCTTGCTGACCGCAGCTGGAGCCTGTCCCTGTCGGTTATTCGTTCGATCAGCCCGAACTACTGCATTATGGAACAGCAGTCCGGCCCGGGCGGCTGGGTTAACCGTATGGATATGCCTTCACCCAAACCCGGTCAGATGCGTCTCTGGACTTACCAGTCCATTGCCCACGGTGCAGATATGGTGCTCTACTTCCGCTGGCGGACAGCCACCATGGGCAACGAAATTTACTGGCACGGTATTAACGACTATCACAACCTGCCGAACCGCCGGGTCCGTGAAGCCGCTGCTATCGGCAAGGAGCTCTCTGCAGCAGGCAGCACCATCATCGGCACGAAGGCCCAGGCCTCAATAGCCATTGTGCGTGATTACGATAATGAGTGGGACGGCGAATATGATATCTGGCACGGGCCGTTCATGTGGCAGAGCAATAAAGAGTGGTTTAAGGCCTTGCAGCATAAGCATATCCCTACTGATGTAGTGTACATGCGCAGCAAGACCACCGCTAAGGAGCTGTCCCGTTATAAGGTGCTCGTCTATCCGCATCCGGCCATCATGACTGATGAAACGGCAGCTGTGCTGGATGAATATGTACAACAGGGCGGCAAGCTCATCTTCGGCTGCCGGACCGGGTACAAGGATTCCCGTGGGCAGTGTTATATGCGGGCATTCCCGGGAGCTGCCAAGGAGCTGTGCGGAATTACCGTTGAAGAATTCACTATGGTCAAAGGCAGACGTCTCCCGACAACGATCAAATGGGCCCAGGGCAGCGAAGAGCTGACCGGTGCTGATTCGTTCAATGACATTCTGCATGTGGAGGCCGATACTGTAGAGGTCATGGGCACCTACGCCAGTGATTATTATGCCGGTAAGCCTGCGGTTACCCGGAACAAACGCGGACTGGGTGAGGTATGGTACTACGGAGCGGTATTTAATGAGGAATCGGCACTGCGCATCATCGGCAGCCTGGAGCTGGTCTCCCCTGCTGCCGAATGGCTGGAGCTTCCGTCTGAGGTAGAGCTCCAGATCCGCAGCAGCGAGTCTGCCAGTCTGACCTTCCTGCTCAACTACAACGAGCTGCCTGTCGAAATTCTGCTCAAGGAGCCGCGCACCGATCTGCTGACAGGACAAACACTGAGCGGTACATTTATTATGGATGGCTTCGGTGTACTGGTGCTGCAATAGAATCAGATGAAAAAATCCGTAAATCGGCAATTCACTGAAGCAGTCAGGCAGCATCGCATTTAAAAAAGGTCCCGACCGCATGACTATCATGCGGCGGGACCTTTTCTGTTCCGGCTGCCGGCGGAAGGAGCATGAAGATTTCCCTTGCCAAGCTGCAGAAAGTATATGATATTAAGATAATGCGTTTTTCCTGCAATACGTTAAATCAAGTCAGCCCGAAAGGAGGCCGTAATCATGAAATCCGAATCCGTACCGGCGGAGCTTAATGCTCGCGCAGCCGTCAGCGGGGAAAGCTTTCTGCAGGGGGTGAAGGATTGTATCCCGACCCTGCTCGGCTACCTGAGCATCGGCTTTGCGGCCGGTGTTGTCGAGAAAACCGCCGGCCTCTCACTGGCCGAAATCGCCTTGATCTCGACTATACTGTATGCGGGGTCGGCGCAGTTTATAGCCGCCGGGATGATCGCAGCCGGCAGCACGGCGACCAGCATCATTATTACGATTCTGCTGGTGAACCTCCGCCACCTGCTGCTGAGCGCAGCTCTCTCCCCGTATTTCCGCCATCTTACACCGCTGCGCAACCTGCTTATCGGCACACTGCTGACAGATGAGACCTTTGGTGTGGCGATTCAGAGAAGCGCAAACAGGAAGGCCATCAGCGAGAAATGGATGCACGGCCTTAATATTACAGCCTACCTGAACTGGATTATTGCCAATCTGGCCGGTGCTGTACTCGGTCAATGGATAAGCAGTCCGGAAGAATGGGGGCTGGACTTTGCCCTGCCGGCCATGTTCATCGGACTTCTGGTGCTTACACTGATCAGCAGAAGCAAATATGCGCTGGACATTACGGTCGGCCTTATTGCCATGGCTGTTGCTGTGGGCCTGTCCATCCTGTGGTCCCCCAGCATCGGCGTTATTGCTGCTGCGGTAATAGCCTCAACGATAGGAGCTGTAATGGAAAAATGGAAGTAAGGCTGGATATCTTTCTGATTATTCTCGGAGCCGCATTAGTCACCTTTATCCCGCGGGTGCTGCCGCTCATGCTGCTAAGCCGGATTACCATTCCCGAATGGGGAATGCGCTGGCTGAACTACATGCCTATCGCTGTAATGTCCGCACTCATCGCCCAGGAGCTGTTCATTGACGGCGGGCGGTTCTCGGCGCTCTCCACCAATGTAGAGCTGATCGCCGCCCTCCCCACCTTCTGGGTTGCCGTCAAAACCCGCAGCCTGCTGGGGACCGTCATTACCGGTGTGTTGTCTCTAATGCTGCTGCGGCTGTTATTCTGACAGCCAGCAGCAGCCTGCAGCAGTAAGCCAGCTTGGCTTGTCAGCTCATAGCTTCAGCTGTTTCTTCAGCTGCTCCAGCTGCCCAGGCTCCTTGTCTGAACCGGCTGTCTGGCTATATCTCGCTTCATTGTACAGCCGCAGCAGCTCTGCAGGTGAAGCCTCGCTGCCGCTGCGCTCCCCTTTGCGGCTCTGCTTCCTGCCTCCCGACCATTCCGCTATATCTTCGCCGGTCTCCATGGGAGTCAGGTGGGCTTTGACCTCGTATCCCTCAGACGCCTTGGCCGTCAGCCAGTGCCGGTACAGCCAGCGCACCCGCTCACGGCTGCCCTCTGCAGCCTCCCAGCGGTCACTCCTGCTTCCGCTCTTCAGCCGTTTGCGCCAGTACTCACGGAAATTCTGCACTGTCTTCTCCCAGGCAAATATGCTCACCTCTTCGTCCTGATACGCAGTCTGCTCCTGCTTGTTCTCCCTGCGCAGGATAGACAGCAGGGCATCAACCGCCCGGCGGAAAATACCGCTGCTGTTCCTGTACAGCCAGCGCAGCCCGAAGTAGAGTCCTGCGGCTACTGCAACGGCCGCAAGCCCATAAAAGAGCACATCCAGTATCACTGCCAGCAAGCCGGGCTCTTTGATTTCCGTCTGTAAAAACTCCTGTGTTGTCGGCGTCCCCTGCCCTCTGATCGGGGTCTCCTCTGAGCGGGACAGCAGGCTCGAAAGAAAGCCGATAATGGTGTAGACGGCGCCTAAAGCCAGGATTGCTATTGCTTTAGCAGCACCGGAAGCCAGCAGCACTACAGCGATAAGAAATAACAGCATGTACATCCAGTTATACCGCCGCATTCCTGCGGGCAGCCGTCTGGTTCCTGCGGCGAAGGTGTTATAGCGTATAAAGCTGGTATTGGTAAATAGAAGGGCAAGTACAAGGCACAGGCTGCCGCAGCAGGTCAGCAGAGTCAAAGTATGCTGAAGCTCGGGAATCCGTGCAAATATAATAACCGCCGCAAAATATACCATGAGGCCGATCGCATAGGTTTTCAGCCCATGCTCGCGGTTAACCGCATCCATTCCCAGATAGGCGAACAAGGCACCCGCAGCCATAAAGGGAATCACATCAGGCTCCATTCCCCCAATCAGATACCCTGCCGCTGCTCCCAGGGGCAGGGAAGCCAGAATCTGCATCCATCTGCGTCTGATCACATGCCGCAGCAGCACGCCTGCCAGAGATAACACAGGCAGAATAGAATACCATGGCAGTGAAGCCTGCTCAGATTGCAAATACACCTGCAGAAAGACCCAGAGCGGGAGAAACAGCAAACCCTCTATCAGACAGGCTACCCACAATCTTAAGGAAGCATTAAACGTCTCTCCTAACCTGCTGCTCATGCGCCCATCCCCCCTTCACCGGGAATATCCAGCCAGGCAACGCCATTGCCGAGCAGCCGCAGCTCCTCTGCCGCAAGCTCCAGCTCTGCTCCCCGGTGGCAGCTGATAATCAGATAATCATTGTCAGACGGGCTGCTCTCGGCTTCAAGCTCCAGCAGCCGAGACATCGGAAGGGTCCGGTCCAGCTCCAGCCTGGCCAGCAGGCCCAGCATTTCCAGCAGGCTTCCCGTCGGACCGGCATTTACGGGATCATTCTGTCCGTCCAGCCTTCCGTTTGACATCAGCCCGACCTCAAGACCGTGTCCGGCCGCATACTCTGCTACGGTTGCCGCATAGCGGATACCCAGCTCAATGCGTTCCTTATCTGTAATATTGCGCCACATCGCATCGCTGATCTCCACATTCAGGCAGATGATCAGCCTGGCATCGGCGGTATGATCCTTTTGATGCACCTGCATCCGGCCGGTCCGGGCGGTAGCCTTCCAGTTCATCCCGCCGAGCGAGTCTCCCGGCCTGTACTCCCGGGTACCGGCTGTCAGAAACGGATCCTCCACGATCCAGCGCTTGACCGGCAGCTCGCCGAGCCAGCTGTGCACAGGCAAAGGCAGCTCATAGACATCCAGCATCGCCGGATATACCAGCAGCTCCAGCTGCAGCGGAAACATCTTGCTCCGGCGGCTCATACCGAAGAAGTCTCCGGTTGTCATCGTTACCGATTCCAGCCGGAACAGGCCGCGCTGCTCACACCGGATCTGATGCCGGCGCTTAATATGCCGGTAGGACCGCAGATAGAATAGGCTGATATGGTTCTGGTATATTTCACCGCTGCTGACCCCCAGATTCTCCTGGAGGCCGAACTCCAGTCCCCGGGCAATGCTGGATTCAAGGCGCAGCCAGGGGAGCGGCAGCAGCTTGCGGTTGGCAATCTCCTCTACCATCTCTATCTGCTCGCCCTGATAGACAGCGGATGCCGAGAAATAACGGGTATAGCTGAGGTTCTTGAGTGCATTGCGCTGGTAGATTACAGAAACAAGCACCAGCAGCAGCAGCGTGCTCATAATTAGCCAGGGAAGGGACACGGGCTACTCCCCCCTTCCGCCTCTGGTTGCAGAAACAGGCTCAGCCGGAACCTCCACTTCACGCAGGATCTGCTGCACTGCTTCCGCAGCCTGCCCCTCCCGCGAGCCGGCACCGCGGTGAAGGACCAGCCGGTGCGCCAGCACCGGTCCCGCTACAGCCTTGATATCATCAGGAATGACATAATTCCTGCCCTGGATCAGGGCATAGCCCTGTGAGGCGCGCAGCAGCGCAAAGCCTGCCCGCGGACTGGCACCAAGCTTGACCGCAGGGGCCGTACGGGTAGCTTCTACGATCCGCATCAGATAAGCCAGCAGATCATCGCTGATATTGACTTCAGCGGTCAGCCGCTGGGCCTCCTGGATCTGCCGGGCATCCGCCACAGCGCCGGTGTCCTCCAGCGGATTGTTCAGGCGGAACCGCTGCAGAATCTGTACGCCTTCCTCAAAAGCGGGATAACCCGTCGTTATCCGCAGCAGAAACCGGTCCAGCTGAGCCTCCGGCAGCGGGAAGGTTCCCTGGCTGTCGACCGGATTCTGTGTCGCGATAACCAGAAACGGCGCATCCAGGCCATGGGTTACACCGTCAATGGTAATCTGGCGCTCCTCCATACACTCCAGCAGGCTGGATTGCGTCCGCGGAGTCGCACGGTTAATCTCGTCTGCCAGCAGAATGCTGGCAAATACCGGTCCCGGCCGGAATTCAAAATCCCCGGTCTTCTGGTTGTAGTAATTGATGCCGCTCAAATCAGAGGGCAATAAATCCGGGGTGAACTGGATCCGCTTGAACGGGCAGTCCAGGGAACGGGCCAGAGTTTTTGCCAGGAGGGTTTTTCCTGTGCCCGGCACATCCTCCAGCAGCACGTGGCCATTTGCCAGCAGCGCTGTAAGCAGCAGGTCAACACCGGCTTCTTTTCCTACGATAACCTTTGAGAGATTGCTGCGGATTGAGCCGATTAGCCTGCCAGCCTCTTGAATATTCATGAAGCATTCCACCATCCTATCGTCTATAAGGTATGTACTAAAGCTTAATCATACCAGAAAGCGCATCCAATTTATAATACATAAGTCGCAGCTATCAGCTGGCGGGCTTATGTATTCTGGATTTGATGAACGCAGCCATAGTGTAATAGACGGGAATGCACTCCACAACCAGCCAGACGCCTACCGCACTGTATGAGCTGAAATCATTGTAGTATCTGGAGATGTTGAGAGAATAGAGAAAGGCTATGAGCACTGAACACAGGGTAAGGAACGGAATCATAAGCTTCTTCCCCTTCTGTTTTGTCAGATACAGGGCGCATTTGCTGGCCACATAGATCATGAAAGAGCTGTGGATGAACATGGAAGCGGACCAGATGCCGATCAGAATAGGGTCCAGATTCCCCATTATGTCGTCATGCGACGAACTGCGCACCATATCAAGGTAAGGATACTGCAGATCTTTTCCCAGATGCGGCCCGAAATTCATCATAGTGAGCGCCCACCCGGCCAGCACAAGCACAGTTAAGACCAGTTCGGCCAGCAGAAGCTTTTTCAGCATATTGGTATTTATTTTAAGCTCAGGCGCGACAAACAGAAACACAACCCACTCCGAAAACCAGGAGCTGACTGCAAAGGAGCTCTTAATGGTGGTACCCGGGTCAAAGTAGTGGATAAATGCTGGAAGCATCTGAAAATTAGCATTGGGTAAAAACAGATAGAGCGAAAAGAATGTGGTGACGATCAGCAGCAGAAAAACACCGTCAGCCATGTAGACTATCGTAGTTAATCCCTTGGCCGCTGTATATGCAATGACTATGCCGATTACCAGTTGGATAAAGAGCGGAGGAGTGCCGCGCATATAGTTCGATCCGAAGAACAGCACAAAATTTTCTATATCGTAAGAAGCATAGTACACACACCAGCCCAAGAGTAAAAACACCAGGATGCTGTGCATCCACTTGCCCATGTACTGCCCCCCGAATTGAAGCCAGGACTGGCCGGGCTTAAGCTTCCCTACATGAATCATAAAAAACAGAAGCACGAGCGATAAGGCACTGCCAATCAAAACCGATATCCAGCCCTGGTATCCTGCGTCTGTAACGATGATAGGGATCAGAAAAATGGAGGTTTGGGAATTGAAATAGACCAGGCCGAAACGGAACATTTGCCAGTTAGTAGTACGCATAGGTCCTCCTTTACCTGATCCATTATTTGCTTGCCCCAAAATCTACAATGCGTATATCAGTCGTCACGATGATCTCCGCCCTGTCAGCATAATAATCACTCCAGCGTTCTTTTAACTTCTTCCATTCCCTGGGATGGTTCCATTCGAGCAGCATTCCAAGCTGTAGTACATCTGCTCCTGCCTCCCGGGTATGCTCTAATGCTTCCTTCACTTCTGAAGTAATCCGCTCCTCAAGCTTGCGCCGGATCAGGTTGCTGTGATCCACCGCCTCGTCTGTATTATTGTCATCAAATAGAGTGATGCTGGCCTTTCCCTTTAATCTGATATGGAACACAGGCCCGTCTGCTGTAATCCGTACCTTTCTGGATACAGTGTCACTATAGAAAAGAGCGCTGGCCTTTCCTTTGCTTTCCTGCTCGTTCCACATTACAGTGTACATAGGAAGCGTTACGTGCCCGGACAGGTCTCCGGCTGCCCAGGAAAGCGCTCTGCTCTCATCGCTGTTTAGGGTTCCCGTCATTTTCGTGCCGTTGAAGAGCATTACACCCTGTACACCTGCCCATTTTACCGGCTCCCCCTGTTCCTTCTCATCCTTGTTTACGCCAAAGGAAAGATGGTTCATGGCATATCCCATATTATTGGACTCCGCCAGCAGACAATCACGGACGGTAGTAGCGTAAGTCAGGTTCAGCTCGGAAAAGTTCCTCAGCACCTGGGACGGCAGCTGCTCAAAGATTGCGGATAATCCGGCTATCTCCTTAGCCTTGCCCGGAGCCGCCATGATGTAGCTTCCCATTGGAATCTCCGGCTGCCGCTTACACCATTCAAGCAGTTCATGGATACCATTTGCCGCATACTCTTTGCCGATGACAATCGCCTTAATATGTGAAATTTCCAGACGGCGGGACAGATCCTTTTGAATCAGAATAATAGCATCCGTAATGGAGTGAGCCGTTTTGGTTACAGTGGAATAGCTTTTTCCCTGGGCCGTTCCGGGTTGTGTACCGGATGCCAGACGGTTGGGAAGCGGGGTGCTGATGGATAATTCAACCGTTCCCGGCTCAGGTCCGGCGTCAATATACATGCCGAAAATAAACGTCAGCTCATCCAGCTCAAGCTTGGACCAGCAGCCGGTCAGGCTAAACAGCAGCAGCAGGGCCATCCCCAGCCTCAGCAGCTTCATTTCGATCTTTGCCTCCTGTCATTTGTACTGCCTGTAAAAGAGGTGCTCCGCTTAGTCATGAACGGATTAGGCACACGCAGCAGGGTATCCTTCCAGTCCTCCAGAATCAGCGGGGCCAACGGCTGCATGTAAGGGGTGCCGAATGATTTCAGATGAACCAGATGCCCGTAAATGATAAAGACAGCAACGATAACCCCCAGCAGTCCCATAGTGCCTCCAAGCACCAGCAGCACAAACCGCAGCAGCCGGAAGGTCAGCCCCAGCTCCAAATGCGGAATGATGTACGACGCAATCCCGGTAATCGAAACAACAATGACCATCGGTGCAGACACTATTCCTGCCTGCACCGCTGCCTGGCCGATGACGATACCCCCAATAATGGAAACCGTCTGCCCGACAGGCTTTGGAATCCGGGTACCTGCTTCCCTCAGCGCTTCAAAGGTCAGCTCCATAATCAGCGCTTCTGTAAGGGCGGAGAAGGGGATATTTTCGCGCGCGGCCGCAATAGTCAGCAGCAGATCAGACGGAATAATCTGTGAATGAAACGTGGTTACCGCTATGTAAAAGGCCGGAAGCACCAAGGCAATGATTGAGAATAAAAACCGGACCAGCCGGATCCAGCTGCCTGCGTAAAAGCTCTGATAGTAATCCTCAGACGACTGCAGCAGCGACATAAAGGTCACCGGGGTCAACAATGCGGAGGGCGTACCATCCTGCAAAATACCGACACGGCCTTCCATCAGGGAGGCCGCTACAGAATCGGGACGCTCCGTATATTGGAATACTGGAAACGGCGAGAATTTGCCCTGTTTGATATGTTCAGCGATGTAGCTGATGCCTAGTACGCCGTCCATATTCAGATTAACCAGCACCTCCTCTATTTCAGCGAGGATTTCCGGCTTGTAGAGGCCTTCAATATAGACAAGATACACGTCGGTCTTTGTGTATTTTCCGAGGGAGAAATGCTTGGTCTTAAGGTCCGCATGCTTGATCTTGTGGCGCAGGAGCGACAGATTGGTTGCCACATCCTCAATAAAGGCTTCCTGGGGACCGATAACGACCAGCTCATTCTGTGACTCGGAGACCGCTCTTTTCTGATAATGGGCGATTTCAAAATAATACAGGAACGGCATACCTTCTATGCAGAGCACCGCATTGCCGCTTACTGCCAGCTCCACCGCCCGGTCGATTTCATATACCTTGATATAAGGAATGGCAAAGGCTGACCCGTGATCCAGGCGCTTCAGAAAGCCCGGCCAGTCCGGCTCTCCGTTGGCCTCCGATTTCAGCGGGGATGCAACAAACTCCTGCAGGCTCAGGGTGTCCACAATGGACGGGATATAGATCAGCATGCAGGCCTGCCCGTGAATATTGATCGACTGGTATACAGCGTCGCTGCAGCCCTGCAGCTGCTCTTTAATGGCATCCAGCACGCTTGCCGCCATTACTTTCGCCCCCCTCCGGAGTTAATGGTGAATCTGACTTAGTTTGCCAAGGCAGGCTGGAAATATACACCGGACTCTGCTGCGGGCACAGCATAAAGAACCGGCATCACTGCCGGTCCTCTGGTCAATCAGCTTTGTATAAACGGCTTTAGCTCCTTAATCAGCCGCAGCAGCTTTGCCGAGCATTCCTCGTACATCTGCTTCGCCTCCGGATTAACAGTGGAGAGGCTGAACAGCTCCAGATCCGCTTCGCATTTTTTCAGGAGTGCATAGAGCTGGGGCTTTTCCTGCGGCTGTGGCACCTGCATCTTGTCAGCATATAAATCGACCGTCAGCTCCCCGTAGGAATCCACCTGCCCGAGAAAAACATTCTCCACCGTCAGCCCCAGCTTTTCCAGCTGCATATTCAGCCAGCCCCGGGTCAGCTTCAGGTCATCCAGAGGCTCGTCCAGTATTTCGCCGTCCATAATGACTGCCTGCGTCTCCTTCTCCGGAGCTACCTTAATCCCCAGATGCTTGGGGGTCAGCGGCTGATTCTCTCTTGTGAGCAGAACATTAATGGCACCGTCCGACTCCATGATGGCAAACTCCACATCCGCCACCGTAAAAACATCCTTTTTCCGCAGCCCCTCAAGCAGCTCATCCGTCGTTAGCTTCTCCTTACGCAGATTATCCTCCAGAATTTTGCCGTCCTTAATCAGTACGGTTGATTTGAAGTCGATGAAATCACGGGCTTTCTTGCTCTTGATCTGCAGAATTTCAATCCCGAACGAAAAAGCCACCCATACAAACAGGGCCAGGAACCCCAGATGCCATGTGCTATCCGTATCCAGTGAGATGTAAGCTGCCAGATTCCCGATCGTAATTCCGGTTATGTACTCGAAGAAAGAGAGCTGTGAGACCTGTCTTTTTCCAAGCACCTTTATCAAAAAGAACAAGACTACAACAGCGAATACGGTACGTACAATGACCTCCAGCCAGTCCGGCATGCAGATTCCCCCTTGTTGTTTCAAGCTGCTTTCGGTATATCTGTTATTCATTATTTGTCAAAAGAGGGCAGATTTACTCGCCGCCTGCTTGAAATTACCTGAATTCCCCCTGCTTTCCCCGCCTATACTAGCTGATAGCAAGCTGTAAACCAAAGATTGTGAAACGAGGAGGGAACAAGTAAATGACTGTTGCATCACAAGTGAAAACCTGCCTGTCCTCGCTTAAAAGCGCCCAGGCCAGCCTTGAGCAGTTCGCCATGGAGACCCAGAACCAGGAAGCCAAAACCCTGTTTACCAATGCCGCTGAACAGACTCAGCAGATTGTGGATCAGGTTGAAGGCCGGGTAGCCCAGCTGGAGAAGGAAGAGCCGCAGTACAGGGGCTTCTAGCTTTATCGGGGATAAAAAAGAGGCCGTTTCCGCTGCAGGCTTATGCAGCGTACGGCCTCTTTGCTTTTTGGGTACCGCCTAGATTCGTGCTTCCTGAGTTGACCCCAGACCGGAAGTATTCAGCAGACTGGCAATCTCCAGCTTGCGTCCCGTTCTGGCACTCTCCAGTGCACCGAACACCATAGCCATACTATACAGATTATCCCGGCAGTCTGTTTCAGCAGGACGCCGCTCTATGAGCGACTGGAACATTTCGCGGAGGCAGCCGTGATGGAAGGTCTCCTCCATTGGAAACTCAGCCGCTTCTATCCGCTCAAATTCCCGCAGGAACTGTTCCGTATTTCCGCTGCCCCGGACCACCTCGGCATAAGGCATTTCAGTGCCGTCCCAAAGGATTGCTCCCCGCTCACCCTGCACCCGCCAGGAGGACTCCCAGGAGGTAGGTGCCCCTTCGGCACACCAGGAGCCCTGATAGCAGAATACGGAGCCGTCCGACATTTCAAAAATGCATACCGCCGCAGCATTGCCGGCATACCACGAGCCTGGAGGATTGAGCTCCTGGCAGTATACGCTGACCGGATCGGCTCCACTGATAAACCGCGCCTGATCGAAGGTATGAATCGCCATATCCAGCAGCAGCGGGCTGTCCATGGCATCACGGAAGCCGCCGAAATGCGGCGCCAGGAAAAAGCTTGCTCCCACGTATCCAATCCGGCCGATCGCCCCGTCTTCAACCAGCTTACGCAGTGAGCGGATTCGCGGGTCATAGCGGCGGTTCTGCATCACTGCATGTGAGCGGCCGGTCCGTCCTGCTGTCTCGACAATCCTGGTGCACTGCTCAAGCGATTCAGCCAGCGGCTTCTCGCTGAATACGCTGCAGCCGAGCTCAAGCGCAGCAGTAGCAATATTATAATGGCTTGAGGGAATAGTCACGTCGAATACCAGATTTGCCCCGGTCTCCAGAATGGCCTGTTTAATATCCGTAAACGAAGCTGCAGCAAGACTATGCTTGCCAGCCATTGCTTCAGCAGCCTCGATCCGGATATCAACCAGAGCCACAATTTCTGTATCTGCCCGCTTCACGGCATAGCTGATCCATTCATTTGCCATGGCTCCGCAGCCGGCCACAGCCACACGATATTGTGCTGTCACGATGTTGTAACCTCCCTTAGACCGGATTAGGGACAAAGCTGCCGCCCCGGCACGTTTTCAGATAGTTCAGCGCATGAACCTGCCCTGTCATTTCCAGCTGATCGCGATATACAGGATCATGCCAGCCCTCAATATCAATGGTACCTTTATAGCCAGCTTGGCGCAGTATGCTGATTACATCCGTCCAGTTGGTATCCCCGAAGCCCGGCGTCCGGTGCCACACATAGTCTTTAGGACCGTGAATGCCGTACTCCTTCACAATGTCCCAGGCAATCGTCGCATCCTTGCCGTGTACATGAAAAATTTTATCCGTCCATTTACGCAGCTGCGGAATCGGATCAATCAGCTGCACCATCTGATGGCAGGGCTCCCACTCCAGTCCGATATTGTCAGCAGGAACGGCATTGAACATCTTTTCCCAGGCGGTTGGATTATGTGCAATATTCCAGTCGCCGGTCTTCCAGCTGCCGTCCATGGAGCAGTTCTCAAAGGCGATTCTGACACCTTTGTCTGCCGCCCGTTTGGTCAGCTCGCCGAAGACTTCAGCAAATTTCGGCAAAGATTCATCTATGGACAAGCCGGTCAGCCGTCCGGTGAAACCGTTTACGATATCGGTCCCGAATAAATGGGCATGATCGATCAGCCGTTCCCAGCTGGCGAGCGTGTCCGCATTATCCCCGGTGCCGGTTAAGGGATTGCCAAACACCCCGATTGCCGAAATAACAAACCGGTGCTCCTCAGCCAGCTCCCGCACCCTGGCTGCCGTGTCAGCCAGATCCGTCTTGCCTGTAGTCTGCCAGAAGGTCAGGCTATACGATTCAAAGCCATGTCCCGCAATTTGCGGAATCACTCTTACTGCATCTCCGCCTCCGATCAGCGTACCGATTCTCAATGTATCTTCCATCTTGTCTACCACTCCAATATTGGTTTATAGTTAATTGAATAAACCAAGTATAAGGCTCCTTTTAAGCAAAATCTCTCCTTATCTTGTGCTAATATAGCTGAATCTTGTGGGAGTTGATACCGGCGTGTCCTATCCGAAAGAGCTCAAGGAATATCCCCAGCTTGAAGAGAAAACCTATCCCTTCCGCGTATTCTTCAACGAATGCAGGGATGCCAGGCCGGAGCAGAATATTCTGTTTCTGCACTGGCATGAGCATTTTGAAATCATTGTCATGCAAAAGGGCAGCGCTATCTTTCATGTGGACAGCAAACCATACCCTGCTGCACCGGGCGATGTGCTGGTCGTCCCTTCCGGCGGCCTTCATGTCGGCTACAGCCTCACTGGCGGGGATATAGCCTTTGTCTCCGTTGTGTTCCATGCCTCACTATTCAAGGACAGGAACCTGGATTCCCAGCATGAGCAGTTTGTGGCACCCTATTTAGAGAACAGGTACCAGTTCCCTGTTAAGCCGGCGGAGAATCTTTCTGCCTGCGCCGCTTACTATCCCCTGCTAGAATCAGTGATTAATGAAGTGCAGCTTAAGGGTCCTGCTTTTCAGCTTGTGGTGAAGAACCAGCTGCATTTGTTCTTTACGCTGCTGGCCCGCTCCTTTCCCCCGCAGCAGCTTGAAGGAAGACAGCAGAGTGAGCGGTATTCGGTTAACCGGGAGCGCTTTAAGCCGCTGCTGGAGTATCTGGACAGCCATTATGACGAGAAGATCAGCATTGATTTTGCGGCAAAATTCGTTAATCTCAATCCCTACCATTTCTGCAAAACCTTCAAAAAGCTGACCGGACGTACCTTTATCGATTACGTTAACCTGTGCAGGGTCAATGAAGCTGAGCGTCTGCTGCTGGAGACGGATGCAACCATAACTGAAATTGCCGGCAGGGTGGGCTGTGACAATCCCAACTACTTTACAAAGCTGTACAAGCAATATAAAGGGGTCACTCCATCAGCAGCAAGAAAGTAATACCCCTCCCGCGCAAAAAGAGCACTCTTCAGCTTTTGTGAAGGGTGCTCTTGCTTATTTAGTGCTACTCCAGCAATTCAATCCTCCGGACGGTAGCCTGGGCCGGCAGCGATTCCAGAACCGTTCCCGTCCCCCAGATGTGGACCTGCTGTCCTTTCTTCAGTCCTGAAAATTCGATTCTCTGTCCTGCGGCATCATATAGCTCTGAACGGTCATTGAAGGAGAACCAGTAGGTCGGATTCTCTTTTCCCGGCTCCAGGATCAGAATACTGTCTACAGGCCCGGACTTCATTTCAACAATGGTTCCGGTTACACTCGGCTCCCCCAGCTCCTGAACCTCAAAGCGCAGCATGCCGGGATCGATCAGCTGGTTCAGCGTCTCTTCTGCATTTTTCAGGTAATCGTCCGGTACGGTGATGCCAAGCTTGTTCTGCTTGACGTCAATCCAGGAACCGTAAAGATTAAGCTGCTTGTGCATGTCCTTGTCTGCCAGCAGCTGCTGGGCTGCTTCAAGCTCACCGGCAGAATATTTCACATCGTGCAGACTATAGCTGTCCTTAGTGAATTCGCCGGCAAAACGATCCTCAAGCCCGCTATTCAATCCCACGATGTTGACATGCACCTTGTTGTCTTCCAGATAAATATCCCCGTTGAGTATGCTTTCATCTGCCAGGAAGTGCTGAATCTTCTCCGGATCAGCCGCAGTAATTCCGGCAGAAGGAACTACTGCCCCTTGTACCGGCGCAGGAGAAGCGCTTGCTGCGGGTTCAGCCTTACCGGTTACATCCCCGGCATCTCCGCAGCCTGCAAGCAGCAGGCTGAAGAGGCCGAGGCTGATTGCTGCTGTTTTCCATTTGAACATATTCAGCCTCCTTTCCATAAGTTTCTACTTTTCTAAACGCGCAGAAGCAGGGAAAGGTTGCTGGTTATGACAGGCAGAGGTCTACATCTCCGTTATCTGAACCCAGCGCCGCTCCTCAATGGAACGCTCCACCGCTTCCAGTACAGCCTGGCACTTCACACCATCGTTAAAATTAGGCTCAGGCTGACGGTCCTCGGCAATAGCGGAGGACAGCTCCAGCATTTCATGGATGAACGTATGCTCGAAGCCGATTGTATGTCCAGGCGGCCACCAGGCCTCCGCATAATCATGCGCCGGATCTGTAGCAAGCACACGCCGGAAGCCCTGCACATCCTCAGCATCGGAGGTCAGATAGACTTCCAGCTCGTTCATCCGCTCAAAGTCGAATTTTACACTGCCCAGGCTGCCGTTGATTTCAAAAGCATTCGTCGAACGGTGTCCTGCAGCAAACCTTGTTGCCTCAAAGCTCCCGATAGCCCCGCCGGTGAAACGGGCCAGAAACAGCGTCGCATCATCTACAGTGACAGGACCTCTCGGCGCATCCTTGCCTGCTCTTGCGCTAAGTCCGGTCATCTCCGAGGCCAGCGGACGCTCCTTGACGAAGGTTTCGCTCATGCCGATTACCTCCTGGACATTCCCGACCAGGAAATGGGCCAGATCGATCAGATGGGCACCCAGATCACCGTGTGAACCCGAGCCCGCGACCTCCTTCTGCAGCCTCCAGACAAGCGGAAATTCAGGATCCAGAATCCAGTCCTGCAGAAACCAGGCGCGGAAATGATAGATTTGCCCGAGCCTCCCGCTATCAATCAGCCGCTTTGCCAGCCGCACCGCCGGGGAGAAGCGGTAATTGAAGCCGATCATATGCTTAACCCCGGCTGCGTCGGCTGCTTCCAGCATTTCACGCGAATCTGCCAGATTCAGCGCGAGCGGCTTTTCGCAGAAAATATGCTTGCCCGCCTTCGCAGCCGCCAGTGCGATTTCCTTATGGACGTTGCTTGGCGCATTGATATCTATAAGGTCAATATCTTCTCTTGAGACCAGCTCCTGCCAGTCCGTTACACTCTCAGACCAGCCCAGCTGGCCGGCCGCCGCGGATACCGCCTCTTCATTACGGCCGCAGATCACTGCCATCTCCGGCTTCAGCGCCTGCGGAAAAAACATCGGCAGACTGCGGTATGCATTACTGTGTGCCTTACCCATAAACTTGTACCCGATCATTCCAATGCGAAGCTGTTTCATCATACTCCTCCTTGAATGAATTCGCTTTCATGTAAAACTTCTATTATTGTACCATAAACATTCTGATTCTATGGAATTCACCTTGCATCTCCGGAATTCTCCCCCTCCGCTCCATCCCTAAACAAGGGCTCCGGTGAGGGCATCAACATATCGTTGTTTCTGTATACCGGCAGCCTGTGATCCATCTTTATCCTGAAGAGCACTGAGTCCATAAATCAGCCGGTAACAGAACTGATTATTGTCCAGGTCAGTCATCCTTTGCCATTTGAGCTCGAGCTCAAGGGAGTTTTTACAGGCCTCCAGGGCTTCATCCGGACTGAGCTCCGGGTGCAGACTCACTTGCTTCAGCTGCTGTAGCATTAAGCCTGAAGTCCCTTTATAATGACTAACTTGCCCGGTTGATGTGTTTACATTGACCATAACCAGTTCTCCCTGAGCAGGTGTATCTCCCCTGTAAACAGGCAAACAGAATAATTCACTGCTGCGCTCTTCACTGTGATCGGCATCTGCCGGTTCCTCCAGCCGCAGCCAGGCCGCATATTCAGGAAACACACTGCCCAGAAACCGCTCTGCCTTTTGCCAGCATTCCTTGCGGCCCAGGCTTCCGGACTGCGGTTGCCTGCCCGTTTCATAACGGTGAAACCGCAGAAGCATTCCCGTCGTCTTTTCAATCTCCAGCCTGTACGGCGCTTTCCGCTGTTTAACTGTTTCTGCCCATTTATTATTTAAGTAATTGTGCAAAGAGAGCGTTGTAGATTCTGGGCCGGCTGGCTTCATGCTTATTAGATTATAGGTTAAATACAGACACTCATCATCCTCTGTTTTATCAAGCACAAGTTCATTTGGGGCAATTCCAAGCAGATTTTCCCATTCAGAAATATTAAGGAGCGCGTTAGATTCAGATTTAACTCTTGTATTCTCACTGTTACCCGGAATCAGCGGATAGCTTGGCGGTAAGGCGTAATGCTCAGCTCCGTATAGATCCTCGCCGGTCACCGCATCGATCAGCCACATCCCGGACAACAGCTGATAAACGAGCCGGAATTCTGCCTCCATGTCTCCGCTTTGCGCTGGAATGGCAGCGATCTGGAGCTCCATCCGGCTTTGGTCCAGTATCTGATCCATTATTAAATGCTGCTGCAGAATCCTTGACGGCCATTCCGGAAGCGGAGCAACTCTACGGTGGTACCTGTAACGGATATTTTCCATTTGCTGATCCAGAACAATCTCACAGCCGGTATACGGCAGCGGCAGGCCGCCTGCTTCTTCTCTGTAGGCAAACCTGTAGCCTGTGCTATGAAGTGTCTCAATCCAAGAATAATGATCCGCTTCCCGCACATAATGAGCCACGAAGCCGTCTGCCATTTCCCTGGCAAGTTCTGGGCTGCTTACAGCTGCCTGGCTCAGAAACCCCTTGCAGAAAAGGGTCTTTACATCCGCGTTGACAAGAGCACCGGTAGCCAAATCCAGCCCGATTTCAACTGCTGTCTCCGGACTCTCAGGGTCCTCCCAGACAAAAGTCCGGTTCACAGGCTGTCCGGCAGGTGTATCATCCTCCGCAACCAGCCTGTAATGGCCGGGAATAGCGAACATTTCCATAGCTTTTGCACGCAGTATATCTTTATTAATAGTCATTTCAGCCTCCCTATTACGAATTCTGTCCGTACATTATTTCAGCCACTCCTGTACATGCTTCAAAAACCGCCGTGTAGCAGGTGAAGCGTCCTTCAGCGAATGTACAGCTATCCCCAGCGAACGGAAGCTCCGCTCCTCCAGCTCAAGCATGGCTACGTTGTGATTCTGGCGGGTGATAATCATCTCCGGCAAAATGCTGATGCCCAGCCCGTTTTCCACCATCGCAATAATCGCCGAATCATCCCCTGCTGTAAATTTTATATTCGCTTTTATTCCCGCCTTGTCCAGTACACGCCGGGCGTCATAATCTGAGCCGGGCTTCTGGATAATGAAATCCTCATGGGCAATCTGAGCAAGCGGCATATACGGTGCTCCGGATAATGGATGTTCCCTGGAAAGAACTGCAAGCATCCTGTCCTGCTTCAGCGGAAACACCTCGAATTTATCGCGTGTCGGCAGGGAGATAAAGCCGCAGTCAACAATGCCTGCATCAATCCACTGCTCAATTTCGTAATACCCGCCATCCATTAGCTTAAATTCAATATACGGGTACTCCCTGCGGAATTCCTTGATCATCCCGGGCAGCCAGTGTACCGATACACTGGTAAAGGTACCAATAGTTATCGTACCGGTCTCCAGCCCGTGAATATCAGCCACCTGCTGCTTCAGCTGCTCATTCCACTTAAGGATTTCCCGCATCGCCGGCACCACCTGCTCCCCGTTAACCGTCAGCCTGACTCCTGAACGGCTCCTCACCAGCAGAGTAAAACCGAATTCATTCTCCAGACTGCTGATCGTGTGGCTGATTCCCGATTGGGTAAAGCCCAGTGCCTCTGCTGCTCGTGTTAAACTGCCCAGCTCCACGACAGTCAAGAACACCTCATATTTTGTAAGACTCAATTTATCAGCTCCTGCAGTTACATGAATTATCCTCATGTATTCCATGATAAACATTCAGTTACCTTATGTATTTGGCAGTATTATACTATAATCACATGATAAGAAAAAGGATGCTGATGATACGAATGAAGCCGCTTAAGGCCGAGCTGCTGCTCTTAATGGTAACGCTGTTTTGGGGCTCCTCCTACATTTTTATGAAAATGGGTCTTGGTTCCCTGGGAGAATTTAACCTGATCGCCCTGCGCTTCGGTCTCGCCTTTGTACTTGCGGCTGCACTATTCCATAAAAGGCTGCGCAGCATCAATCTCCGTACATTACAATACGGGGCTCTGCTGGGTGCCCTGCTGTTTGGCGTGTTCACCTGCATTACCTTCGGACTGCAAACGACCACAACCTCGAACGCCGGTTTTCTGGTTGCGCTGACCGTTGTGTTTGTGCCGCTGCTTGAGGTCCTGGTCTTCCGCAAAAAGGTCGCCCCGCCGCAGGTTTTCGGCACTGCACTCGCAATCGCAGGCATCGGGCTGCTCACGCTTAATACCTCACTGAGTATACAGCCCGGCGATTTCCTCTGCATTCTGGCAGCCCTCTTCTATGCCGTGCAGATTCTTGTCACGTCTAAAGCGGTCAAAAGCTGCGACTCACTGAATATCGGTATCCTGCAGCTTGGCTTCGCCGGAGGCTATGCGCTGGTTTTCTCAATTATTTTTGAGACACCTGCATTTCCCTCCTCGATGCCCGGCTGGATCGCCATTCTGGCCCTTGGCATTCTCTGCAGCGCCTGCGGTTTCATCCTTCAGCCTGTTGCCCAGAAGTTCACTACTCCGACCCGAACCGGACTGATCTTCTCCCTGGAGCCGGTATTCGCAGCTTTCTTCGGCTACTGGTTCGCGGGGGAGCAGCTGTCGATGCAGGGGTATGCCGGTGCTGCGCTGGTAATGCTGGGTATTGTCGCATCTGAGTTGCTTGGCAAAATGCCCGCAGTTCACCATCCGCTGCGCAGCTTCAGGAAGCGCAGGGCCGATTTATAGACGGATACACAAACAGCCCCGGCATGAAGCCACCGGGGCTGTTTTGTTAGCTATCCAGATAAGAATTAATTAATGCGGATTCGCCTGAGCCTTCTCAGCCGCCGCAGGCGCAAGCTTCAGCGCAGTCAATTTACCGGTATTATCGACAATCAGCGTCAATACTGCTTCTGATGATGAAAATGCCAAGGTGCTCTCAATAATGAAGGCATCGTCCTTCCAGGTGCTCACTGCAGATTTTACTCCCATATAATTTCCCGCGGTGCCCGCCACCTGCTCCCAGCTCTGGCGGATCAGAGGCAGGTCAGCAGTCTGGCTGCCGCCGCTGATATATCTTTTCTGCAGCTCCTCATACTGTCCTGTCGCGAGCAATGTGGTTACCGCTCCCGCCGTTACCTCAGGCGAATAAATCTCTGCCAGATTACTTAACGGATTATAACCGGCAACCAGTCCAAGAGAGGTTAGAAAAGACAGCGGTACATACAGCCTACCCTGTCTAGTCTCAATCGTGCCTTCATATGCTACCTTTTGCTTGTCGGCCAGAATAATTTCCTTGTTGCCCAGCCGGAATTCAATTATTTCTGCTGCACGGCTGAGCTGAACCGTACCCGTACTGCCTTTATAGGTGATTTTGTATTTCAGCGCCTCAGCAACCTCACGCAAGGGTACCAATACATTTGTACCGTTCTTGTAAGTAGACGAATCTGCCAGCTGCACGGCTTGTCCGTTAACAACAACACTCAGGCCTGCGGCTGCTTTTGCCTCATTTACTGTCCATATCCCTGTTCCTGCTGCCAATAACAGAATACTAAGGATAACAGCTGCGACTTTGCTCTTCATCCCGATCACACCTCTCCTGTATTAGAATTATTATGCACGCTGACTGCAGGGAATAGTCTTATAGTTAACAATAACCGATTTGCTGCCAGTAATAACCTGTTTTATGTAAAACAAGCTCTGATTGGCATAAAGATTATATTCTTTAGGGACAAGTGTCTTGTGCAAAGAAAACAGATATGGTAAATTCATATCCAGCAATAGTGATAATGATTATCATTATTAAATAGAGAGGGGTTTAACATGTTCACATTAAAAAGTTACCTATCATTGCTTTGCAGCACGATTCTCCTCGTTCTTGTGCTGGCTGCCTGCGGCAGCAGCGCCAATAACAGTGCCGGGAATGCTGAGGCATCCGCTACTGCAACTCCGGCACAGACTGCTGAACCGGCCGCTGCTGCCACAGCGCAAGCCTCTGCTGCTGGCGATTCCCGGAGCTTTACAGATGCAAAAGGCCGTCAGACTGACATTCCGGTTCATCCGCAGCGGATTGTCTATATCGGCAGTGATCCCGGCGATCTGCTCGCCCTGGGCATAAAGCCCATCGGAGCCAGTCTCAGTGTTATCGGGACACAGGTAGCCTACCCGGACCTGCTCAAAGGCATTGAGGATGTCGGGTATCCCCCGTCACTTGAAAAAATTGTAGCCCTTGATCCTGACCTCATTCTGTTTAATGACTGGGATGAATCAGGAATCGAATCGGCAGCCGCAATTGCCCCTACGGTTGTAATCGGGGAAGGCGGCACCTATGAGCGCCTTAAGATGATTGCTACTGTACTGGGTATGGAGAGCGTAGCAGATCTAAAGATTGCAGAATATGAAGCAAAAGCTGCGGATGTCAAAGATCAGCTCAAGCTGGACCCCGGCTCCGGTGACACGGCTACAATCTATCTGCAGCTCGGTAAGACGCTTTATGTGATGGGTCATCAGGGGATTTCAGTGTCGCTGTACGATATGCTGGGCTTCAAACCCGCCTCTAAAGTTCAGGAGATGATTGACAAGGACGAGCGGTTCGCAGAAATATCCGCCGAGGTTCTGGCTGAATATGCCGGTGACGAGGTGTTTGTGCTCGGTGATGAGACGGCGGAAACCTCCGCCGCCGTGCAGGAATTAATGGAAGGGCCGATCTGGAAGACCATCCCTGCGGTGAAGAATGGCCATGTGTACGTTACTGACAGCAAATGGAACTTTGATGATCTGATAACCCGGACCCGTCTGCTCGAGGAGCTTCCAGTATTAATGTCCAGATAGTATCTCTGCTGCTCTTATATTAAGATAAGTTCTACTCTACATTAAAATCAAAATATTTGGCCGGATAAGGCTCATTGATCAGCGTAAAATGCCACCATTCCTTGGCATACGGCTTAAAGCCCTGCTTGACCATCGCATCCTTCAGGATTTTACGGTTCTGGTGCTGGGCGGTGCTGACCAGGGTAGTATTATAGTAAGAAATTTCACCGAAAAAATCATACGGGCTGCCCATATCGACAAGGGTGCCCGTTTTTTTGTCGGCCAGCGTCAGATCGACCGTACTTCCCCGGGAATGCCCTGATTTCTTCGAAATAAATCCAAGCTGAAACAGGTTCTGCTTATCGAGCTCCGGATAATAGAGCTGCTTATTGATAATATCCGAAGCATCCCGGGACCACGCAACAAACCGGTTAACAGCCTTTTGCGGACGGTAGGCATCGTAGATTCTCAGAATATATCCTTTGGCTGACAAATCCTCACTCACCTTTTTCAGGGCGGTTGCCGCTTTGGAGGTCGCGATTGCCAGGGGTGCCTTATACCCGCTGACGGGTGCACCTGTAAAATTATATTTGCCATAGTATCTGATCTGATACTGAGCTTCCGGGATCACTTCATCGAGGTAGACGAATCCGGATGGCAGTTTATTCTTCTTCATCACGTTGTTGATCGCCGGTTTCCATGCTGTATCCTGGCCGGTTGCGGCCTGTGCGGCAGCTTGGTAGTCCGTATACAGGACTGCACCGCCGCAGATCAGCATGACTGCTGCCAGTAACCAGCCTCGTGCTGGCCTTGTCTCCCTCATTAAGCGGCTGCTCCCCTTTCATTCTCCTGTGCAGGTATAATATCCTTCCGCCGGTAAATGCCCATAAGCAGACCCAGCACGGCAAATTCTATCAGTACATGATTACCGTAATTCAGAAAAGGAAACGGAAGGCTTGTCAGCACCATTTTACCACTTATTATACTCAAACCATAGGCAATCCTTAGCGCCAGCATCAACGATAAAACCAGAATTACGGCCCGTCCATACGGCTCCCTTACTGCCTTGAAGGCGGAGAACAGCCGGATAAAAAACCACACAGCTGCTGCAATTAGCAGTAAGCCTCCACTCCAGCCAAAGCAATTAATCAGATAGGCCGGCAGCATATCGGTATAGAGATACGGAAGACTCTCCAGCCTCGCTCCGAACCCGTGCCCGCGCCAGCCCGCTGCTGCAAACGTTTCATTTAGTACCTTATACACATACCCGCTGCCGTCAGGATCAAGCGTATGATTAAACGCTCCGGTGATCCGCTGCCGGATTTGCTGATTATTCCAGACGTATGCTGTACCGGAGATCAGGATCAGTCCGCCTGCAATAATAGAACGAAGCCAGGCTCCGGTAATCCAGGTGTAAAGCACAAGTGCACAGATTAGATAAGTTAATAGCTCAGGCCATACTCCCGCCCACCAAAAGGCACATACTGGAATGAACAGTACTGTGAGATCAATCCATACTCCTCTTAGCTTATTTATGTTCACAGCTGTTTTAGTTTGTGATAAAATTCCGGCAAGTCCAATCAGCAGTATGTAAGGACTGTAAGATATGAAATCAATTGCGAAGCCTCCCTTGGCCAGAAAATACCTGCTGCCTCCAGCCGAAAAGCCATACAGCACACTATATACTATTCCGGCAATTGCACCTCCATACAGCCACCACACTCCTCTTTGCAGCTTGCGGAAATCAATGAAGTACATTCCACACATAATCAGACAGCCCAGCAGCAGATAGATCATCTGATTCCTGACAAGATTGAAATCAGGTTGCGGTAATGCACCGGCCGCTTCCACAGAACTTAATCCAGTCAGGCTAATTGCGGAAAATATTAGTAAAGCACTAATCAGACTCCACGGCGTTTTGGGCCGGTGAATTTTGTGTAAACCTTTACCGAGCGTTTGGGGATCACCCATTTGGCGGATGGCTTCAGATATAGCCTGTTCTTCGGACATTCCCTTGCTTTGCTTTTCTTCGATCAGATCCTCAAGATGCCCTGCCAATTCCCGGCGGATGTCCGCGTGCATCTCCTTTGCTTTAATTTCTCTGCATACCTCATGCAGAAAATTCTCCCGATTATCCTGCTGCTTCAGCTTACTCCCCCTCCTTCCCCCAACACCCCATCTACTGCTCCTTTAAATAAGTGCCACTCTGCTTTTTTCTCCGCCAGCTTCTGCCTTCCTGCATCAAGAATCCGGTAATACTTGCGGCTGCGCCCCTCTACCTCCTCCCAGTACGCTTCCACCCAGCGCTCGCTCTCCATGGCATGCAGGATCGGATACAGCGTCCCTTCCTTTAGCTCAAATACTCCCTGTGACCGCCGCTCCAATTCTTTAATTAATTCATAGCCGTAATGCGGCTTGTCCTGCAGCAGGGTCAAAACCAATGTTCCTGTGCTGCCCTTCAGCATCTCCTTGCCCACCTTCATTCCTCTCACTCCCTACGCTGGCTATACCTCGTAAATCTATGTATAACATACATGATCCTCCGGTTAAAGTCCAGTATATGTAAAAAAGGCATACCCGCAATGCGGATATGCCTCTCAATGGATAATATTAGATTAGTGCATCGGTGCCTGTGATTTATGCTGTATCACTACACGTTTGATGAAGAAGGCAACGATCAGGCCGATCACAGCCATCACCATTCCGAATACAAAGGCATTCTGTACCCCGTGGGTAAAGGCAGCCAGACCATTCAGCGGGTTGGTAGCGTCGGTTACAGTTTCCATGTAGCTTTTCGTACCGGAAGTCATGATGCTGACAGCAAGTGCAGTACCGATCGCGCCGGCAACCTGCTGCAGTGTGTTCATGATTGCCGTACCGTGGGGATAGTATTCCAGCGGCAGCTGATTGATGCCGTTTGTCTGTGCAGGCATCATGATCATCGAAATCCCGATCATCAGCGCGCTGTGCAGAACAATTACGAAAATCACAGTCGAAGTAGTGGTAATGCTGGAGAAGAACCACAGCGATACTGCTACTACTACCAGACCCGGAATAACAAGCCATTTTGGACCATATTTATCGAACAAACGGCCCATAATCGGTGACATCAGACCATTGATAATACCGCCCGGCAAGAGCAGGAGACCTGCTTTGAACGCCGAGTAGCCCTGACCCTGCTGAAGATACATCGGAAGAATCAGCATGGAGGAGAGAATGATCATCATACAGATAAAGATCATCAATACAGCTACTGTAAACATCGGATATTTAAAAGCACGCAGGTTAATCATCGGCTGCTTCATAGTCAGCTGGCGGATGACGAACAGCACAAGGGCAATCACGCCGACGGCAATCGCAGCAATAACCTTAGTGCTTCCCCAGCCGCCTTCTTCACCGGCGCTGCTGAAGCCAAATACGATACCGCCGAAACCGGCGGAGGACAGAATAATGGACAGTACATCAATCTTCGGCTTGGTAACCTCAGAGACGTTCTGCATGAAGAGAATTCCGCTGATCAGGGACATTACAAGGAACGGAAGCGACAGCCAGAAGATCCAGTGCCAGGTCAGGTTGGAGATCAGCAGACCGGCAATTGTAGGGCCGATCGCAGGTGCAACCATGATGACGAGACCGATGAGTCCCATCGCTCCTCCTCTTTTTTCAGGCGGAATAATGACCAGGATCGTATTGAACATCAGTGGCAGCAGTAGTGCCGTACCCATCGCTTGCACCACACGTGCAAGAAGCAGGATTTCAAAAGACGGTGCCATCGCGGCAATAAAGGTTCCCACGATCGAGAAGCTTACCGCAGCTACAAACAGCTGTCTCGTTGTAAACCATTGCAGCAGCATACCGGAAATTGGAACCAGGATGCCCAGTGTCAGCAGATAGGCGGTTGTCAGCCATTGTGCCGTTGATGCTGTAATCTGCAGAATATTCATTAAGTCTGACAGCGCGACATTCAGCGCCGTTTCACTGAACATGCCGATGAAGCCGGCGAGCAGTAAGGAAACAAGAATCGGGATGGTTTTAAATTTCTTTACCTCTGGTTGTTGCTTGCCTTGCATTGTTGCTTCCACTCTTGTATCCTCCTGATTTGTGTAATTTCTCTTTCTCTCTGTCTTTCTGTTTGTTAACCCAGTATGGCCGGAATAACCTGTACCGCGGCAAGCAGCGGCTGTGTGCTTTTGTAAGTCAGGGCCTGAAGCAGCGCACCTTCGTACAGCGAAACGATAACAGAAGCCTTGTCAGAGGCAAGCTGTGCATCAACGCCTTCTTTCAGCAGACTGTGCATGATAACATCCTGCCAGTCCTTAAAGACTGCCTGACAGGCTGAGCGCAGCTCGTCACTGACACAGGAGGTTTCAACGGCGACCCAGAAGCTGAACGGAACGAAGCCTTCAAATGAGGTTTCCTCCGCCTTTCTGGCCACTTCCAGTATGAAATCCTGTATCATGGCGGTTGTACTCGACTGTGTCTCTGCATAATGACTAAGCAGCTGGGCAACAAATTCACTTGTCCGGCTGATACAGGTCAAAGCCAGCTCCTCTTTGCCGCGGGGAAAGTAATAATAAAGCGATCCCTTGGGTGAGTCACTGTCTTTAATAATCTGATTCAGGCCGGTCGCGTGATAGCCTTGTGTAAAAAACAATTTTGAAGCGGTATCCACAATCGCCTCACGCGTATTGTGCTTGTTCGACAAGCTCAACACTTCCTTTACCTTTTATAACAATCGGTCTATATAATAAAACCACAATATTTAATAATATGTCAACAGTAAAATAATTCAATTTTAAGATTTAACACTGCTTTTACATACCTTCCGCTTGTTCTTGAATGTTTTTTATTGCCAGCCAATAGGAGATCCAGTATAATTTTATTATTCCAATCTGAAAGGTGTGTTATTGAGTGGCAGAACGTCTCAAGCCGAAGAATATTCCCAGACCCTTAGTCAAAACCAATCAGGCCTTTATTGTGGTCACTGTACTGCTCTCCTGGTTAACAGGGGCTCATTGGATTCTGGCATTGCCTTTGGCAGCCGGTATTTCCGGACTTGTGTTCGGCTATAATCCGGTCATCAAGCTGGCTGGACTATTTCTCCGCCAAGAGCGCTCCTCCTATCTTCAGGAAGACTGGGATCAGCAGCAGTTCAATCAGAGCATAGCGGTCTTCTGCCTGGCGGCAGGGCTTATCAGTTACCTTGCTGGCTGGACAATTGCAGCCGTCATCTTTACAACTCTTGTAGCCACTGCCGCAACAGTCGCCCTTTTTGGCTTTTGCATCGGCTGCTTTATCCATTATCAATGGAAAATGTATACGTATAGACGCAAGCAGGCAGCATCGCACGAATGAACCGTGCCCATGCTGCCTGTTTTTTGTTATTCAATTGTATATTCAGACAGAATCTTGGCGACGGATGAAGCGAAGCTTCGACCTGCGCCCCAGTCTACTTTAAAGATCATACTATTCGAGCTTCCTGCTGAGATCAGCCGGATGTTACATACTCCCTGCAGATTATCCGCAATAATCACCATTGCCGCCTGATTACCGGAACGGAGAAAATAACGTTCATATACGAGCGTTCCAATCATCCGGCCTTCACCAACGTTGTTCAGCTCTTCGTGCAGCAGCTCCGCCCCCGTACCCATACCATCCTTTATCAGAGCCATAGCAACAGCCGGGTTTACTTTTACATTAAATTGAAATTTATCCGCCACTTCTGATCACTCTCCCCAAAAGTAATCTGGTTATGGACTGCCCGGCACGCTACTCCTCCCGCACTGCCCCGGTAACATCCCAGCGGTGGCTGTATTTCGCAAGCCGCGGGTGAGCCTGCTGCGGCTCTGCCGACACAATCAGGCGCAGCTTGACAATCCACTCCTCAAAAGAAGAATACGAGGCAAACTGATTGGCTGTTTCAGGTGTCAGATACAAAAAATACGGCGGCGGATACACATCGCTGATATGGCGGAGTGCCGTATCGAGCGGAGTGTATTTTTTCCGTTTGCCTTCTAGCGTCTCGATGGTGATAAATTTTCGGCCCTGGTCTCTTTTCCATTCATGCAGCCGGTCTTCACGCTTGTAGTAGGATTGAACCGGCTCTTTGCTCATCCGTCTCACCGTTTCCTCATGCAGCGGATACAGCACCAGCTTGGCAAATTTACGTTCTAACGCTGTGTGAGCCGCCATTTCAAGCTCCTGGTCTGTAATATGCTCAAACGAATCGTAGAAAATCAAAGTCCCTTTGCGTTCTCTGGCCGGCGGCTCATAGCCGTAAGGCACATGCTGAATGTCCCGTTTCATGGTTACCCTCCTGCATATTCGTTGCCTATAGCATAACATGCCGGGCCCTTGATTCAAAAAAGGACAGTTCCAAAATTCCCCTCCGGCACTTTATCTAAATGCTATCTGTTTGAAACCTGATTACCCATCCGCTGCTGCGCATACGCCGCAGCACCTAAAGTACCCGCCCGGCTGCCCAGCTCTGCCTGTACAATTTCACAGCTGCCGCCGGACAGTTTCAAGGCATGAGTATTCACGGTATTCCTAACAGTGCTAAGCAGCCGGTCCCCGGCCGCAGCCATACCGCCGCCGATGATAATTCGCTCCGGGTTGAGCAGATTAATCACATTAGCCAGCCCGAAGCCCAGCAGCTCGCCCGTCTCATGCATAACCTCTACAGCCAGCGGGTCATGAAGGTCATACGCCTCAGACATCATTTTAGCCGTAATAGCCGTTTCGTCACCGCTCGTCCACTCCTGGATGATACTGTCTCTGCCGGCCGTCAGCTTTTCCTTGAAGGTATTCACCATGCCCACAGCGGAGACGTAGCGCCCCAGACAGCCTGAGCTGCCGCAGCGGCAGGGCCGCCCTTGTCTGTACATGTTCATATGCCCGATTTCACCGGCGCTGAACGTTGTGCCATACAGCACCTTGCCGTCATGGACGATGCCGGAACCAAGGCCTGTCCCCAGCGTCAGCAGCACCAGATTGCTGCAATCCCGTCCGGCTCCATGCAGCCACTCCCCGTACAGGTTCACCCGCACATCATTATCGATAAAGACAGGAAAGCTGTAATGCTGCTTCATTTCATTTACTATATGTACCTGCTCCCAGCCGGGGAAGTTCGGGGAGAAGACGGACAGACCTTCATACGGGTCCAGCAGACCCGGTATCCCCATGCCCATACAGGCAATCTCCTGGAGAGGAATGCCTTTCTCGATGATCAGCATATTCACTGCCAGCCTGATTCTTTCAAGGACATGACCCGGCCCGTTTGCCGCTTCTGTCAGGATAGATACTTCCCTGACCGCTATAAACTCCGCATCGTACAGACCGGCCTTGATATTGGTTCCGCCCAAATCAACACCTATGATATAACTGCTCATCTCTGCTCAACCCGCCTTTTATCAAAAATAATGATCTATCCAGCACACTCTTTATTATGGGCATTAACAGGAGCAGCGGTTAGTATTATTATCGCATCCGGGTAGTATTATTTGATGGTGTTAGCAGACTTGTACACGCAAAAACAGACGGATGATCGCTCACCCGCCTGCTAACTTTACTTGTGTATTTTAGGAGCCGGCGCCTTTATACCGTCTGACCCCATAATTCCAGCTTAAAAGCCCGATAGTGAGGAACACAGCCCCGACAACCGGTGTCAGAATAGCCATCCCTCTCATCTCATCCCGCTGCAGGAACAGGGCTGCCGGATAGATACCCACAAAAGCAAACGGGATAATCCACGTAAGCAGCACCTGAATGGCCCGGTTATAGATCGTTACCGGATAACGCCCGTAGTTCTGGATATTGTACATCAGAGGAAGAATACCGGTCGGTGCATCGGAATAGAACGACAAGGATGTCAGAGCCGTATAAATCCCGGTATATATCGCGACCGCACTAAGCGTAAGCACAAGCAGCGCCGGAATGGTCCACCACTCAAACGGCAGGCCCAGATTTGCCCCGCTGATCGCCATAATGACCAGTCCAATGAAGGAGCCGATCAGGGACGGCGGATCTACATTTTCCAGAAGAATCTGAAACAGGTTATGTGCCGGACGGGTCAGAACACGGTCCATTTCGCCTTTGACGATGTAGCGCTCACTGAAGTTCCACATATTCACGAAGCAGCTGAATACACCGTAAGGGACCATAAAGAAGCCGTAGACAAACACCACTTCATTCTGATTCCATCCGCCCAGACTTTCCGTGTGCATAAAAATAACCATGATAAAGATAAAGTTCGTAGCCTGGAACAGCAGATCCGAGATAACCTCTACCCAGAAATCAGCGCGGTAGGTTAAACGGGTTTTCATGTAATTTTTGAGATATTCCCATAACAAGCCTAAATGATACATCTGTTTAGCCCCCCTGCACGAACAGCCGCTTACGCGCCGCATGATAAAGCCAGACAATCGGAATCAGCAGCACCAGGAACCAGAAGACCTGGATGCCCAGCACATTCCAAATGCCTACCCCTTGAACGCGGCCCGTAAAGACGGAGCCCGGAAGGTATGTAATCGCCTGAAACGGCAATACATTCAGCACAGACGACAGCCAGCCCGGAAACAGGCTGATCGGAACAATCAAGCCGGAGAACAGGTCAACAATAACCCGCTTCATCCGCATAACACCTTCATTATTTTCCACAAAAAAAGCGCTCAGCCCGGTGATTACATTAATCTGCGAACTGATCAGGAAGCTGAAAAAGAGCATAACCAGGAACCCTGCCCACGCGGCCGGCTCTGTTGGAAGCTGCACAGGAAACAGCAGGATTGCAACGATCATCCCCGGAATCATCAGCATCAGGAAGCGGAACAGGCCTTCGCCAAGACCCTGCATCATTTTGACCAGCACATAGTTATACGGTCGGATGAACTGGATCGCAATGCTCCCGTCACGGATGTCTGATGAAATTTCCCGGTCCAGATTGTTAAAATAAAAGGCTCGCGCCATCCAGGAAACGGCAACATAGGTCGTCATCTGCGCGCTGGTAAAGCCGCCTAAGGATTCTCCTCCGCCGTAAATAGCCTTCCAGGTAAAATAATTGACTCCGATATTCAGGGTATAAATAAGGATACCTGAGTAATAGTTAACGCGGTAAGCAAGCATGGTCAAAAACCGGATGCGGATAAAATCGAAATAAGCGCCGAGCAGCAGCAGCCTGCCGTTCTCCTGCGGACCGCCAGCCTGTAGAGATTTAGACATGCGCCGCCTCTTTCTCTTCCTGCAGTGCCGCTATCTTGTCCTCCGGTTTGTCTGCAGAGCCGGACTGATAGATGCTTCGTACAATCTCATCCGTATTGGTCTCGATGATTTTGATGTCGGTAATATCCGCCTGCCCCACCACACGGGCCAGCACATCGGACACATTCAGCTCCAGCGGAATCCACACATTGGCACCCAGCTCGTTCTCGGCGGTCCATGTAACAGGCATTCCATCGGTCCACTGTACAAGCTGGGCCAGTTTAGTAGACGTGCCGAACTGGAACTGCACCTCACGTCCGGTTCCCCAGCGCTGCTTCAGTTCCTCAAGTCCGCCGTCATAAATAATCCGCCCGTCGTCCAGCATGATCACCCGTGAGCAAAGAGCTTCAATGTCCTGCAAATCATGGGTTGTCAGCAGAATCGTTGTGCCGTGCTCGCGGTTCATATCCTTGAGAAAATCGCGGATTTCCGATTTCACGACGATATCCAGACCAATGGTCGGCTCGTCCAGAAACAGGATGGACGGGTTATGCAGCAGCGCCGCTACCAGCTCACAGCGCATCCGCTGGCCGAGACTCAACTTGCGGACCGGACGGTTCAGCAACTCCTGCAGCTCCAGGCGCTCAACGAGCTCGTCCAGCCGCTTTTTGAAATCATGCTCGGAGACTCTGTACACCTTGCGCAGCAGCTGAAAGGACTCGATAACGCCGATGTCCCACCACAGCTGACTGCGCTGGCCGAATACAACCCCGATGTTCTGTACGAACTTTTCCCGCTCCATATAGGGGACGAAGCCACCTACAGAGACATTGCCGGAAGTCGGAACAAGAATTCCCGTAAGCATCTTGATCGTTGTTGATTTGCCCGCCCCGTTCTCCCCGATGTAGCCGCAGATTTCGCCTTCGGGTATGGTGAAGGAAATATCCTTTACCGCAGTAACTTCTGAATACTGCCGTTTAAACAAATCAGCGAAGGCCCCTTTGAGGCCCTCGCGGTTTTTTTGGACTTTGAAGGTTTTGCGCAAGTCCTGCACTTCAATTGCGTTCATAGAGTACCTCGCTAAGCTATAAGTTGGGTTCAGTTCTCCATTATAATGTACAGAGCGGAAAAGAACTACCCCTCATTATTTAGCCACTCTGCCGTCAAAAAAATCAGCGGTCTTCACAGCCTCGAGATGGCCGGAACGGGCAACCTTGGTCCGCAGATATTTTTCGTTAAATACAGACACATCACCCCACAGCGGAATCCGCTTCCCGGTATTCATTCCGGCAGCCTTCAGCGCTTCAAGCTTTTTCGGATTATTTGTAATCAGGGTGACCGGCTTGCTGCGCAGGTGCTGGAGCACGCTGATGGCGTCGCTGTAGTCTCTGGAATCATCTACAAAGCCCAGCTCAAGGTTAGCCTCTACTGTATCATAGCCCTCTTCCTGCAGAATGTAGGCCATCGCCTTGCTGAACAGCCCGATACCTCTGCCTTCATGGTTGGCCAGATAGAACAGCGCCCCTGAACCATGCTGCGATATCATCTTCATCGACTGTCGCAGCTGGAAGCCGCAGTCGCAGCGCTTGCTGCCGAAGATATCTCCGGTATGGCAGATACTGTGCATCCGGATCAGAGCCTCGTCCGATTCTTCAAAATCACCATAGACCAGCACACTGGACTGCTGCGCATCAGCCAGCTTCAGTGAAGACAGCCGGGAAATCAGCAGCTCTGTGGCTTCCTTCGTATCGCCCTGCTGTAAATCTTCGTCAGCCGCATTAAGCCAGCTGTACCACTTAAAGGTAACTGTTTCTCCGTCCAGATTGACGGGAAGGGTAATCGGTCCGACCAGAATGTTTGTATTGTCATTGTTAGTAATCCACTTGATTTTATTCTGCAATATAGAAATGATATCCGGTTTAATCATGAGTGCACCGTCCTAAATTTTAATAATTAAAATTCTCTTTAGTAACTATTTGTAAGTTAGTTTATCATTGTAATATAAGTTCGTCAAGTTATAATATATATTTAAATATTTATAATTACTTATTGTAAGTTTATGATATAATGAATGCAGAGGTGAACAAAAATGAATGACTTTGAGATGTGTCCCCGCTTTGAAAAAGCAGTAGATGTGCTCAGCAAACGCTGGGTTGCACTGATTGTATTTGTACTGATGCAGGGCCCCCGGCGGTTTGGTGAAATCGAAGGCTGCCTGTCGAATCTCAGCGGCAAGGTATTATCCGACCGGCTAAAGGAAATGGAGAACGAAGGCATTATTCAGCGGACTGTATATCCTGAAATGCCGGTGCGTATTGAGTATTCCCTGACCGCCAAAGGCACTGCCCTCGCTCCTATTCTGGGTGAGATCAGCAGCTGGTCCTCCGAATGGATTGAGCTTGGAGTGAAGCAGTGAGCCGCGCCCAGCAAGCAAATAAGCGCCCTTTTTGAACCGGATTCCGGCTCAAAAGGGCGCTTATTTGTATATTCATGCCAGTTAAGGCCGGACATTCTTATAAATCCCTCCGCTGAAAGCGCAAAAGTCCGGCGATCAGTGCGGCAAGGGTGTATCCGACGGTATAGATAATGAAGGTATCCGACGGACCCGTCCCCCCGCTAAGCATACTAAAGCCGCCGCTTGTTAAATCTACCATACCGCTGAGTTCCTTGATGCTAAGCAGTTCTGTTGTCATTCTGCGCTGTAAGCTGTCTGCAGGCATAGCCATAGAGATGAGCCCGGTCAAATTATTAAGCATGGCCAATCCGTCAGGCTCAAGCCTTAGGGACCCGCTGAGCTTATTCAGCATGCCCCCTAGCCAGCCTGCACCATAAAGCATCGTCATGAAGACACCATTGCCAAGTGCAGAAAAAATGCCTGAACCCAGCATTGTAAGGCTGACCAATAACGGAACGACAGACACAAACAGCAGAAAGGCTGCGATCAGCGCCTCAGGGTCCTGCGGAATTGCCGCATGGAACCGTGTAATCAGCAGGATTGCAATGAACAGCATACCTGCATAGATAACCCCAAGCGATACATATCCAAGCCAGCGGCCAACGTACCATTTCCAGCGCGGCAGCGGACGTGGCAGCATCGCCTGCATAATTCCTTGCTCCGCCTCTCCGGATACAGCTGCAAAGGAACTGAATATAGCCAGAAAAGCAATGACAAAGGAACCGAAGAAAAAGCCGAGCATCAGGATAAAAGCCCCGTTTGTAAACCGGGCAATCATGGTGCTGAAGCTGTTCACTCCGTTCCCGGCCAAAACATCGTTTTTACCTATCGTCTGTGCCACAAACCAGAAAGCCAACAGGAATACGACAGTCATGAGCAGGGTTAGCAGCATTACTTTTTTACGGAGCAATTCCTTCCAGGTCATGCCGGCAATGATCCTCATTCCTTCTCCCCCCTGTGACTGAGGCCTGATACCGCATCCATAAACCAGCCTTCAAGACGTTCCCTTTTGCGAGTTGCTTCATATAAAATCATTCCCTGCTCAATAATCAGCGCATTCAGCCAGCCGGCCTGCTCCTCATTATCCAGCTCTGCTTCCAGCCAGACAACACTGTTGTCCTCCGGTAATGCAGCCGAATCTGCAGCCTCCTGCTTCGCCGTTTCATGAAGCTGAAAGCCTGTCTGCTCATTCAGCCAGGATAACAAAAAAGGCGAGCAGCCCCCGACTTTAAAAAGCCATGTGCTTCGCTTACTGAGCAAATCTGATGCTGTACCATGACGCAGGATTACACCATCATTCAGCAGTGCTATCCTGTCACAGAGTGCCTCTACATCTCCTAGAAGATGTGAGTTGAGAAAAATCGTAACCCCCTGCGCCTTCAGCCGCTCCAGAATGCCGCGCACCTCTGCCCGTCCTACCGGATCAAGTGCTGACGAAGGCTCATCCAGAAAAACAAGCTGCGGCTTATTTATCAGCGCACAGGCCAAGCCAAGCCGCTGCTGCATTCCCTTGGAATAATGCTTGACGCGGTCCTTGCCGCGATGTCCAAGCCCGACCTCCTCCAGCAGCTCGGGTATTCTCCGCCTGGCAGCCGCCTTATCCATCCGGCACAATCTTGCATGCAGCTCCAGCACCTCTACGCCTGTCAGCCATTCCTGATACCGGTACAGCTCCGGTAAATAGCCGATGCATGCTTTTGCCTCCATGGACCCGATCCTGTGCCCGAAAATACTCGCTTGTCCGCTTGTAGGAGAAATGAGGCCTACCAGCATTTTCACAAAGGTGCTTTTACCGGCCCCGTTGGGACCGAGGAAGCCGAAGGCTTCCCCTTTTCCCACAGTTATGGTTACATCCCGGCAGCCGCGTCCATTCCCGTACTCTTTGGACAATAACTGCGTGTCAATTGCCGTTTCCCTCATTCAGTAATCAGCTCCTGCAGCTTAGCGATAAATTCATCTTTATCCGGGTATACGCTGCCGCCGGATAGTTCAAACATCTGTCCCTCATGAACCCAGGTTGCATTAAAAACAGGCCCTTGGCTATAATCATGCTGCTGCAGAATTACTGATGTATCAGCTACCGTTATCTCCTTAGCGAAATCCCCTTTAATCAGCGGCATTGGAATTTCACCGGCGAGTACCCGGCTATGCTGCAGGCTCGTCTTCCAGTGATCAGGCAGAACCGGTAAATTCAGTACAGCCTGCAGTGCTTCGTCCACCTCAATCGACGGGTCCACAGCAATACTCGGGGTATTCATCTGGGACAGGCTGGCCCACTTGCCGTCTGCTGTGGACAGATCATAAATTACAGTCTCAGGCAGATGAAGGGTGATAGGCTTGCCGTCAACCGATTCTGGCAGGAGCTGTTCTGCTCCCAGCCGCTTGAGTGCGTCATTGAGCGCATCTACCTTGAGCGTCATTGTTGCATCACGGGATTCCGTCACTTGAACAGAATGAATGCCTTCCTGCATAGCCGAACTTATAGCAGGATACCCGACAACAGACTGCAGCTCATCCACTAAAATCTTATTATGGAAGGTGCCGTAAGAAGTCGTAAAGCTGCCGAACTTGTTCTCAGCTTCACTTACCGTTCCCCCTTCATTAATCTGATAGAACAGTTCGCGAATATCGCTTTCATTTATAACTGTAACCTCCTGCATCCTGAACTGATTGAGGATCGCCGCCATTGCCGTATTTCCGACAGGGGTAGCCAGAACCACAGCAATAAGAGTAGCTGCGGCAGCGGATGCAGCCCATTTACGGCTGCGGGTCATCCGCTTTTTGCGGCGGGAAGAAGCTTTTGACGTCTTGCCAGCTGCTGTAGCCGGAGCCGGACGGTCCGGCAGTCCGCCGGTATCAGCAAAGACAGAGCTGCTTATTCCCCGGCCGGCTTCTACGTCTTCAGCTTTGTATGGCCCGGCCTGGCCCCAGCTGTCCCATACCGGATTCACCGGTTCTTCAGCCAGCAGCTTCTGCATTTTCGACCAGGCTGCATCTGCAGATTCTGATCCGGATTTATTGGAATTCTTGATCTCAGGGTTCGTCATTTTTATTCCTCCTAGATAATAGCTTGTTTGCCCATATCCTTATTCCGTCTGGGGCAGTGCGTCTGCCGCCTGCTGCTTCAGCTTTTGGGTGGCCCGGCTCAAAAGAGTACCGACGACCGGCGGCCTCACTCCCAGCTTCCCGGCAATTTCCGCATAGCTGTAGCCTGAGTAGCGTAGCAGTAGTGCCTGGCGGTCCCGGTCCGGCAGCTCGTCAAGCCACTGGCGGACATCCTCCTGCTCCAGCTTGCTGAGCACCGCTTCCTCGCCTGACGGCGGCGCGGTTTCTGTATCATAGAAAATCTCCTGCCGGGCCTGCAGCAGCCTCTCTCTTGCTTTTTTGTTCAGATAATCGTAGCCGGTCCGGGTAAGCACCCTATGCAGCCATGCACCAAGCGCCTGCGGATCATCCGGCGGGTTACGGTACAGCTTAAGAAAAACCTCCTGCGCCAGATCATCTGCTGCGGTATCATCACGGACCAGAGCAGCCAGCTTACGCCGTACTGCCGGATAATGCTCATAGAACACTTGTTTAAACTTATCTGTTGATTCCGGAATATCCATTGTTGTATTTCCTCCTTATCAGCTGCAGCTATAAGTAAGACGGTAGCCGGGACAATTTTATATCACTAATCACAAAAATATTTTATCAGTATTGATCAGCAACGCAAAAAAGCAGCCTCCTAAACATTAGGAAGCCGCCTCAGAAGAGCCATCAAACTGCACATGATCATGTAAAGTATCCCCATAAATGCAATCTGCAAGGTCTGAATATATATATACAGGTTTATCTGATCTTGATATAACGTCCCTGAATCTGCTTGGCCAGTGTAATCCGCTCCAGCTTCAGCTCCCAGATTTGTTCCTTCAACCGGTAGCTGTCCCCCGCAGTCTCATTCTCCTTAAGCTTGTCAAACAGCTCCAGCAGCTTAAGATTAATATCATCAAACCGGCTCCACAGCTCATGTACATTCTCTTCTGCAGCATCTGACTCACGCACTGTACTAATATTCTTTAAATGCTCTATGATGTCAGCCTGCCACTGTCCATCGTTAATTGCCTTGGCGTAATTTAGCAGATCCAGATAATCATCGACTGACATGGTTACCGACTCCTTAATCCTTTTATACCAAGTATTATACTCGGTATTATAGATATTGCAAGTGCTGAACCAAAAAAACAGGGCCGGATTAAGAATCCGCCCTGCTCTAATGCTTTTTAATGACCGTTTAAGCTCTTACATCAGCTTTTTAATATCATCCTTAATCTGCTCGGATTGCGGACCGAAGACAATTTGTACTGCACCCTGCCCGAGCCGCATAACTCCGGAAGCCCCAAGCTGCTTAAGTGCGGCATCCTTAACTGCCTTGTCATCAGCCACATTCAGCCGCAGCCGGGTGATACAGGCATCAATTGAACGGATGTTGGACGGCCCGCCGATGTTCTCCAGAATTTTCGCGGCTCTGGACGATGCGGATACATTGCCTTTTCCAGCTGCAATGACCTGTCGATCATCTTCTATATCATCTTCGCGCCCCGGTGTCTTAAGGTTGAACTTCACGATAATGAAGCGGAATAACACATAATAGAGTACAAAGAAGGCAAGCCCTACAGGAATCAGAATCCAGGCATTGGTGGACTGCTTCATATTGACCAGATAATCGATCAGACCGGCGGAGAAGCCGAAACCGAGCTTCACATCGAGCACATACATCAGAAGTCCGGCAAGACCGGTCAATACAGCATGCACAACATACAGCACTGGTGCAACGAACATGAACGAGAATTCAAGCGGCTCGGTAATCCCTGTAAGGAAGGATGCGATTGCCGAACCGATAAAGATGGAAGCAACCAATTTACGCTTATCCGGCTTGGCTGTATGAATGAAGGCTAAAGCCGCACCCGGAAGGGCGAACATCATAATCGGGAAAAAGCCTGTCATAAACATTCCGGCTGTTTTATCTCCGGCAAAGAAGCGGGTAAGGTCACCGTGTACGATTTCACCGGCTGCATTGGTAAAGTCACCGATCTGGAACCAGGCAATTGTGTTAATGACATGATGCAATCCGATAGGAATCAGCAGCCGGTTTGCAGTACCGAAGACAAAAGCACCAAGTGCTCCGAGGCTGACTACCCAGTTACCGAAATCACTGATGACATCCTGGACCGGACTCCAGATCATTCCGATGAACACAGCAAGCACCATCATGGAAGCCGCAGTAATAATCGGTACAAACCGCTTGCCTGCGAAGAAGCCGAGCCAGTCAGGCATTTTGACATTATGGTATTTCTTATACAGGAACGCTGCCCAGGCACCGGCAAAAATCCCGCCCAGCACGCCCATGTTCAATACGACATCATCATTAATGAAGGAGAACTGCAGAGGGACAATAGCCAGCACCTTGGTAAGGACCATATAGGCAATCAATGCCGATAGTGCAGCTACAGCATCACCGGCAAAGCCGATTGCAACCCCGATTGCAAAGATGAGCGCCAGATTCCCGAAGATTGCACCCGCACCGGCGTTCAGGAAGGGGGCTACATACTGGTTCAGAAACCCTCCGACCACACTGCCAAACGGCAGATCCTTTTCATAATTTATCAGCCCGAACCCCTGCAGAATCGCAGCCGCCGGCATGGTAGCAACCGGAAGCATCAAAGACTTGCCTAACTTTTGTAGAAAAGCCAACATAATACCATCATCCCCTTAGATCATAGTTGGTACTGCTCTATATACCGTTACTGTACTGCTACTTTCAGGATCAGGTCTTTCCCTGCTGTAACCTGACCGTACAGGCACTCTACTGCCGGCGGTGTCTCCGCCATGCTGGTCACAATCACCGGAGAAATCGTTGCAAGTCCGGCTGCACGTATCGCTTCAAGATCAAACTCGATTAACAATTGTCCGGCTTTTACATTGTCGCCCGCAGCAGTATGGCTCTGAAAGCCGCTGCCCTTCAGGCTGACTGTATCAATGCCGATATGTAGCAGCAACTGCAGCCCGGAAGCGTGTTCAATAATCAGTGCATGGCCGGATTTCACGATATGGGCAATCTTTCCGTCAAAAGGTGCAAACAGCTTGCCTTCTGCAGGCTCAATCGCAATCCCGGTGCCCATATGTCCGCCTGCAAAGGTATCATCCGGCACCTGACCCAGGTCAACTGCCTGCCCGCTTAACGGGGCGTTAATTTCTATGAACTGCACAGTACGCTGCTCTTCTTTTTTGGATTTCCATCTGGAGAACATCCGCACCACTCCTCTCATGCTGCTATTTGTTTTTGTCTATGGTCTGAAACAGCCGGTGCAAATGCATTGCCAGGAAGCACAGCTCCTCTTCCGGAACCTGAACCTCCAGCCTGTTCTGGATTACCTTGCCCAGCTTCTGAGCCAGCTTGTATTCCGCTTTGTATTCCTTCTTGATATGCTTTACAAAGGGATTGTCAATTAGTGAGCCCTGCAGAATACGTTCCAGTGAGAACCGAAGGTGGATCATCAGCCGCACATGATTCATGCTGCCGTGCTCAAAGGTGATTTTCTGCTCCGTCCGGATCTGCTCCAGCAGCTCATTGACCATATTCGATACCTTCACCAGCTGTCCGACCGGTACATTACTTACCGCTGAGTAGACATGATAAGTCAGAAAGCCGACTTCATCCTCCGGAATCTGTACATTGAATTCGGCACTGATTTTATCCGCTGCCCTGAAAGCGATCTCAAATTCCTTGGGGAACGTCATTTTAGTTTCCTGCAAAAAGGGATTGATGATATCCATACCGCTGCGCAGACGGTAGATGGTAAATTGGATGTGGCTCGGGAGCGCCAAATAGATTTTGTCGTTTAACTTGCCGGGAAACTGATTGGTGATATCTCCGATGATCTCATCCGTAATCTTCATTACTTTTGGATCGATATCTTCAAGTAAAATCTGATACTGGCTCCATTCCTCCCTGTCTTCCAGGCGGAACAGCTTTTCAATCCGTTGATCACCCGCATCAATTACTCCGGTGTCCTTCACAGCAAAGCCGATGCCTTTGCCGATAATGACATACTCCTTGCCGTTTTTGCTTCCCTGAACCATCACAACATTGTTTCCGATCACCCGCAGCACTTGAAACTGTTCGATTTCCCGCGACAAGTTCTCCCTCCTTCCCTTAAGCTTCAGAAATTTGGCAACAAAAAAAGCCAAGAACCGTCTCATATAAAAATGAAGACAATCCTTGGCTCATGCCCTTAATAGGTAACACGCCGTTTGTTATAAATGATCATTTATGAGCCTATCATAAATCATAGCTAAATTTTCGTCAATGGTAATTTTAGAAAAGTCAAGTTTTGCCCGGCTGCTACCTGAGCGGCGGTCCGATCAGCCTGCACATCCGTGTAACGACATCCTGAAGCACCACTGGTTTGCTGATAAAATCACTGGCCCCGGCAGCAAGACACTTCTCCCTGTCTTCCTTCATGGTTTTCGCCGATACGGCGATAATCGGGAGCTCCCGCAGCAGCAGCTCCTCACGGATAATGGAAAGGGTGTCATAGCCGTCCAGGTTCGGCATCATGATATCCAGCAGTACGATATCAAGCTCAGGCTGTTCCCGGACAATCTGCAGGCACTCATAGCCGTTCTGGGCTGTAAGAATGTTCATTCCATAAGGGACAAACCCGCTCTCAAGCGCATAGATATTGCGCAGATCATCATCTACGATCAGCACGGTCCGGCCATGCAGCTTTTCATATTCCTTTTGGAACAGCATACTGTCATTGAGAGCCTGCTCCTCCAGATAGTCTGGCGGTTCATTCCGCTCTATTGTGGCCGCCGCCGGATACCATGATCCAAGCGGGATCTGGGCAAGATCCGACTCCTCCTGCAGATACGGGAGATACAAGGTAAAGGTGCTTCCCTTCCCTTCTTGGCTCTCCAGGGTGATATAACCGCCCAGCAGCTTGGCCAGCTGAAGAGAAATCGATAAGCCGAGTCCTGTTCCGCCGAATTTACGCGCCGTAGTGCCATCAGCCTGCCTGAAGGCTTCAAAGATGAGCTCACGGTTAGCTTCTGAGATCCCGATCCCGCTGTCGGTGACGGCAAAGGCCAGCATCTGCTCAGGAGCAGTTCCCGGCTCAGCGGGCTGATAATCAGTACAGCTGATCTCTACGCGGACAAATCCTTCCTCAGTGAACTTAAAGGCGTTCGATAACAAATTACGCAGAATCTGGTGCAGCCGCAGCTCATCTGTGAAGAACAGATCAGGCACATTATCACCTAGACGGATTGAAAAATCCAGGTGCTGCTGTTCGGCCGTCTTATCAAAATATCCGGTAAGCAGCGCCGGAAGCTCAGTAAGATTGACCGCATCCATCTCTACCAGCATTTTACCGGCTTCTACTTTGGAGAGATCCAGGATATCGTTAATCATCGTCAGCAGCTCGCTGCCGGAGGAATGGATAACAGAAGCATACTCAAGCTCTTCCCCGGTAAGGGTATTGTTGCGGTTCTCAACCAGCAGCTGTGAAAGGATCAGCATACTGTTAAGCGGAGTCCGCAGCTCATGGGACATGTTGGCGAGAAATTCGCTTTTGTAGCGTGAGCTCAGCTCCAGCTGCTTGTTGTATTTATCCAGCTCCACTGCCGCATTTTCAGCTACCGATTTCTGATTCTCCAGCTCCCTGTTCAGATCCATCAGTTCACTGGTATGGTTCTGCAGCTCTTCTGTCTGCACCTGCAGCTCTTCAGACTGAACCTGAAGCTCCTCGGACTGGACCTGAAGCTCTTCATTCAATGCCTGGGAGTCCTGATACAATGACTGTATTTCCATACGTGTGATAAGGGAATTAAGGGATACCCCCAATGCCTTGAGCAGCTCGTACAATAATTCCACATGATGGGCCGGCCATTTCGTTAAAGAGGCAAATTCAACCACCGCCAGTGTCTTGTTCTCAAAAACAACCGGGGCAATGACCGCAAATTTTGGCGCAGTCCGTCCTAGTGCGGAATTGATGCTGATATAATCCTCCGGCAGATCTCCCGTAAACATTACCACCCTGTCCAAGGCGCACTGTCCTACAAGCCCTTCACCAAGACGGATGCTTACCGCCCCGTAAGGTGTCTCGGCATCTATGCTCCCGGCGTAGGAGTACATCCGTTTGTAGACGTCCCTGTTGCTCTCTTCCTCATTATCCAGGGTATAAATCGCCCCGTACTGGATTTCAAAGGTGGTTGCCAGCTTGTTCATAAAGGTCCTGCTCATAACAGAAAGGTCCGTAGTTTCCTGCAAAATAATAGAGGTTGATGCAAGCTGCTCCGCACACCACTGATCCACCTGCACCTTGTCGAGCAGGCCGTTGGTCGCTTCACCGAGATCAAAGACCTCATCCATCGTTTTGACCTTGATCCGCTCGGACATATTCCCGCCGTTAGCAATGCTGTTGATCGCTTGAATCACATGCTGCAGCGGCTTCACAATGCTCACCGATAGCAGATAGGTAATGAGCAGCGCCAATAGGGCAACCATTGCCCACAAGATATACATCGTAGTAATCAGCTTCTGATTGCTGTCCTTAAGCTTGTCAATACGATTGTTCGTCAGCTGGCGCTCGTTATCCCGGAAATAATCCGACTGGGCGCGGATGGAATCCACCACCGCTTTACCGGAGTCATTCTGAAAATACAGTGCGACCTCATCATCCCGGCCGCGCTGCTTCAGCTGAACAACATAATTTCCCGCTTCAGCAATCCATTTTTCAATATCCTGTTTGATGCTTTCGAGATTTTCGAGCTGATACGGATTATCTGTTATAAGAGCTTTGAGCTTGGAGTAATTCACAGCCCACTCGGACAGTCCGGTGTTATACGGCTCCAGATAGCTTGAATCTCCCGTGAGCGAGAAGCCTCTTTGTCCGGTTTCCATATCGAGTACGTTTTTTTCAATACGGTATGTAAGCTCGTGTACTTCAATATCATGATCGCTTAAATAGACTGTTTCCTTCTCCAGGTCGGTAATTCTGCTGGAGACGATAACAAGAAACAAACCCAGCATAACTAGAATTACGGCATAGCCAAGCGCAATTCTACCGCGTATTTTCAAGCTCTTAGGCTGCTTAATAAGCACGGATACAACCTCCATCTGGCCGGATATAGTGGACTCTATATACATGTATGAATGAAAACAGCGTCAAACAAGTCCTTTGCCTGCTGACGCTAGTATGAAAGAACAGGCATTACCGTAGGAGCCTGTTCTTTAGATATATTTTTCCGTGCGGGGTATTCTGTCCTTCAGCTGGCGCAGGTTGCCCTCCATTCTGACCACAATCTCTTCAAGCTCCAGCGGATCGATCCCCCGGATTACCGGTGCCGGGGCAGCAGCCGTCTTCGCCTGCTCTTTCAGATCACGCAGCTCCAGCTGCTGCTCCTGCCATTTATCCATCAAATCAGCTATGGTTGCGTAGAAGCGTTCATAATCCTTGATTACACTATCCAGAAAAGTGTCCACCTCTTCAGCATCATATCCGCGAAGCTTCATGCTGAATTCCTTCTCATGTATCGTGAGTGCATCAAGTGTAATTCCAAGCTGGCTGAACAGCTTTCTTTGTTTATCTAGTCTGCGTTTCATATGTTCGTCCATTGTTGTGACCTCCAAGCGTTGTCTATGTTCTGTTGGCAGTAATCATTATATCAGGCTGAAAGCGGTCTGAAAATATCACTAAAGTTGCAGTTTCTGGTTGCACAATCCCTCTGATTGCCTGTCCGGTGAATAGGGTAAGGATGATTACGGCAATAAAACCACTCTCTATGCAGAAAGGAAGATGAACGATGAGCCACTTAACCGATGCACAGCTTGATTCACTCAAGGCATCCCTGGAGGAGCGCAGACAGGAGCTGGAGCAGCATTTTACAGATAATGGTGAAGAAAACAGCCTGCTTGGCGACTCGCTCCGGGAATCTACCGGTGAGCTTTCCACCGTCGATAACCACCCTGCAGATTCAGGCACCGAAACCTTTGAACGAAGCCGGGATCTCGGGATCAACAACGCGCTCAGAGATGAGCTGAACGATATTGAAGCCGCCCTGCAGCGGATGGAAGACGGTACCTACGGAATTTGTGTAATCAGTAAAGAAGAAATTCCGTATGAGCGGCTTGAGGCGATCCCCTTTACACCTTATGCGGTTAATCATGTGCCGGAACGCCAGCCTGCGGATGAACGCCCCGTTGAAGAAGAGGTCATGACCCCTCCGCCTGCCGGGGCCGGACAGGGCCGGCAGGAGCACAGCGGCCGGTTCGATGACGCCGATGCCTGGGATTCCGTTGAGGATTACGGGAGCGCGAGCTCTCCGGTCACACCGCCGGGCCAGGACAAGGAAGAACAGGATTCCTGAGCTGAAGCTGGAAATCTATAAATAGAAGCTAGTAATTATCTGCGACCGCTTTGTTTAGGATACCTAGGCAGCGGTCCAGATCTGTTTTTACCTGTTTTTTGTACAGCCTGGCCTTTTCTTCCCCGTCTGCAGTAAAGTGATACAGGACAATCTCCTGGAAGTCGACCTTTGGATCATTCCCCTTAAGCTGCTTGGTCCGGTACAGGATTCCCTGCTGTACAAGCTCATGCAGAGCACGATATACCTCACTCTGGGGCGGGGAATACCCGTGGGCTTTGAAATCCCTCCGCAGGTCCTCCAGCATCTGATAGCCGTACCCCTTATGCTGTTCTACCAATGTAATCAGGTACACCTTGATAAAAGCCCGCTGGGCAATCATGAATGCCATTGTATCCCTCCTGATGATTATCCATATGACTCTAGTATAATGCCTGTTTACCATATTTCACAATCTGAATCCGGCGCTGCACTGATCTGTGCCCTGTCCGCCCTCCTTTTTCGTCTTTTGGTGGTTTAAGGGAGCAGAATGGGCGGGATATTTGCTGTGTATCTGGGGAGCTGGATTTTATGGCTTTATTATTGTGAATTTTTCATATGTTTAAATATTGTAAATTGAGGCATATTTCCGCTTGTATGCCTGATTTACATTTCAGCAGCACAAAAAAGACTGCATCCCCGGCTGTTGAGGCCGGAAATGCAGTCTTGAAGCTGTGTTGTATTTGGTTATGCACAGGTCAGTTAGCGTTGTTTCGAATGACTTGACATTAATTATAAACGGTCACGGTTGTAAAGATCCGGGTCGCGGTCGGCATTCATCGATCCCCGGTTCCCCCTCGTGTTCCCTACTGTCGTGTCTTCCAGAGTAAGGTCAGGGTTAGCGGTTCCTCTGTCTGCCAGTCTGTCTCCGGCTGTATCGGCATTATAAAGGGTGTCGTAACGGCTGGCGTTCAAGGAACGGTTGCCGCGGAAGACATCATGAATGGAATTTCCTCTTCCGTTGTCATCGACCAGGACAAGGATTTTCCCGTTGTCGACGTAACCCTCATACTCGCGCGCCTCTTCCTCCGGAATACCAAGTCCGATCAGGCCGCCGACCAGGCCCCCTGCGCCTGCACCGATAGCCGCTCCGGTCAGCGTAGCTACGATAGGCCCTGCAGCGAGAATAGGTCCGATACCCGGTATAGCCAAGGCACCTATTCCGGCAAGCAGCCCGGCCACCCCGCCGACTACACCGCCCGTTGCCGCCCCGGTTGCCACACCTTCCGGCGCCATCGTTCCTGTATCTTCAGAAATGCTCTGTAATTCATCACGGTCTCTGGTAATAATGGAGATTTCGTCGTTGCTGATCCCCCGGTTCTGCAGATCCTCAATTGCTCTGGTCGCTTCTTGTTCCGTATCAAAGATTCCTACGATTTTTTTGGTAGTCACTTGAAGCCCTCCTTCGTAATTGTCGTTCGCAGTATTATTACCCCAATAACGTTCTGTCAAACAGGGCGGGGCAGGAGGATCGTCTGCTAGTGATTATTTATTGCCGGGCCGTGTCCGGCTTGTGGGTATGGCCTGCAGCGGATCATCCGGCCAGTAATGCTTCGGATAACGTCCCTTCAGATCCTTCTTCACCTCAAAATAGGTAGACCGCCAGAAGCTGCCCAGATCTGCCGTCACCTGCATCGGCCGTCTGGCCGGTGACAGCAAATGCAGCAGCACGGGGACCTTGCCCATCCCGATCCGCGGCGTATCCGCCTGTCCGAACATTTCCTGCAGCCTTACCGCCAGGACGGGGGCTCCGGTATTCCCGTAGTCAAGCGGCACCCGCGACCCGCTCGGCACCGTGAGATGCGTCGGTGCTTCACGGTCCAGCGTCTGACGGCTGTTCCAGTCCAGCATGCCCTCCAGCGCCCTGGCCAGCGGCAGCCGCTGCAGCTCGCGCAGATTGCGTATACCCTGCAGATAAGGGCGAAGCCAGCTGTCCAGCGTACCCAGCAGAGCCTCCTCCGATACATCCGGCCAGTCACTGCGGACCGCCTGCATGAAGGCCATCCGCTGACGCAGCTGAACCGTGTTTTTCTCCCAGGGCAGGATATCCAGTCCTTCCGCAGCAATGACGGACAGCAGCACATCCTCAATCTCGTCAGAGGACGGACGTTCGTGTGTCGTCTCCTTCAGTACCAGTGCACCGAACATCGTCCGGCGGGAGGCCTTGACGCTGCCGCTGTCCTTATCCCAATAGACACCCCGTTCCTCGGTGAGGCCGTCTGCATGGTGCTGCAGCAGCGCTGCTTCAGCAAGCTCCGCAGCGAGCAGAATCCGGCCCTGCCCGGCGCGGTCATCCACGCCGGCGGCAACGATGTAAGGCGAGCGGGCCAGCGGCTGCCCCTCGCGCATGGCCGCCCCCCGGCCGCCGGAGAGCAGAAACGCGCCTTCGCCGCGTTTCTGCCCCACCCGGTCGGGGTAGGCAAACGACAGCAGCAGGCCGGTGGCGCCGCTGTCCTGCGGCACTGCCTCCGGCGCCAGCTGCAGCTGCGCCAGGAGACTGCGGCTCTCGCGCTGCACCGCGCGCAAGACCGCCGGGTCCGCGCTCCCGCTGCTGCCGGAGCGCTCAAACGCAAGCAGCGCCTCCACGCGGAGCGTGATGTCGCTGCCCTGATCCGCGGGACCCTTGAACAGGTCCCGCTCCTGCAGCAGCGCCGCCAGCCGGCAGGCGAGCGGCGCTTCGCCAAGCGCCGCCGCGCGCAGCAGCATATGCGCGGCGCGCGGGTGTGCGCCAAGCGCGGCCATGCTGCGGCCGTGCGGCGTTATGGCGCCGCCGGCGTCAAGCGCGCCGAGCTGGCGCAGCAGCGCCGTGCCCTGCGCGTAAGGCGCAGCAGGCGGCGGGTCCAGCCAGGGCAGCGCGGCGGGGTCGCGCACGCCCCACAGCGCCAGCTCCAGGGCGAGCTGCGCCAGGTCGGCCTCCAGCATTTCCGGCACGTTATCGTCCGGAAGCCGCGCGTGCTCCTCACTGCTCCAGAGCCTGTAGCAGACGCCGGGTGCCGTCCGGCCTGCCCGGCCGCGCCGCTGGTCAGCCGATGCCTTGGATACAGGCACCGTTGTAAGCCGCGGCATGCCGGTCCGCGGCGAGAACACCTGCGTACGCCGGAGCCCGGTATCAATCACCGTACGTACGCCTTCAATCGTCAAGCTGGTCTCGGCGATTGAGGTCGCCAGCACAACCTTGCGCTCGCCGGGCACTGCGGCAGCTACAGCAGCATCCTGCATCGCCTGCGGGAGCTGTCCGTACAGCGGCCGGATTACGGTGCCTGACGGCAGGCTACCGCTCTCCAGCTCGCGCTGCGTCCGCCGGATCTCCCGCTCTCCCGGGAGAAATACCAGGCAATCTCCCGGCTGCTCCGCCAGCGCGCGGCGAACAGCCTGGGCCGCGGACTGTTCAAGCAAGGCATTATTCCCTGAGGGGGCATAGATGGTTTCAACCGGGAAGGTCCGTCCCGGACAATTCACCACCGCAGCCCCGCCAAGCAGGGCGGATACCCGCTCAGCATCCAGTGTAGCGGACATAATCAGAATCCGCAGATCATCGCGCAGTACAGACTGCGCCTCAAGCACGAGGGCCAGCCCCAGATCGGCGTGCAGGCTCCGCTCATGGAATTCGTCAAAAATCACCAGCCCGACACCGCTTAGCTCCGGGTCACTTTGCAGCATCCGTGTCAGAACACCCTCAGTAACCACGGTAATCCGAGTCTGCCTGCTTACCTTGCTGTCCATCCGCATCCGGTAGCCGACCGTCTGTCCTACCTGCTCACCCAGGCAAGCTGCCATATAGACAGCGGCTGAGCGTGCCGCCAGCCTTCTTGGCTCCAGCATCAGTATCGTTTTACCTGTCATCCACGGCTCGTCCAGAAAGGCCGGCGGTGTCCCCGTCGTTTTCCCCGCACCGGGCTCGGCAATCAGCACAGCGGCTGTGCTGCTGCTGAGTATTTTTTTCAGGTCAGGAAGCACCTGCATTATCGGAAGCTGTTTCATCGTTGTCTCCATTACTGTTACTGTTTATAGTTCACTTTATCTTGAACGATGCCGCCCCGGATTTCAAGCCTCAGACTCAGAATGGCCGGGTTTGCGGCCGCAGGCCATCAGAAAGGTCATCATCGCATAGGCCTCAGGTGAGCTGTTAATCGCCTCTGATAACCTGCTGAGCTGCTCAAATTCTTCTGTGCTGAGCATACCGTTCTTATAAAAAGGTGTATACCGGTTAATGTTAAACTGCTGCCTGAAGCCTTCAATGCCGTGCAGATCACTATGCTGGACGACGGCATCCATATCCACATCGCAAAAGCCGGATTCCGTAAGCAGCCGCGGCAGCGTCCTTCCGACATACCGGTTGCCGCCTTTGGCCGCCTGATGGGCAGCCAGCTTACGTATTACGGCAGGCAGTACCGCACTGTCCGGATTAACCGCTCCGAATATGCCGTCATCTATATCGATTATGACCAGCCTGCCGCCCGGTTTAAGCACTCTGTAAATTTCCCTCGCCGCATCCAGCGGGTTATGTAAATGAAGGAACAGCAGTCTCGCTATCACAAAATCGTATGTATTGTCCGCCAGCCCGGTCTCATAGACCGAGCCATGAACGAATTCCAGCCGGGATGCAGGAGGAGGGACAATCCGCCGCTCTGCTTCATCCAGTAAGGTTTTATCATATTCCAGTGCGGTTACTTCACAATCCGGAAGACTGTGGACCAACTGCTCGGTTATAAATCCCGGGCCGCTGCCCACTTCAAGCACACGCATGCCGTTTTGCAAGCCGTACCACTGCAGATTACGGAACTCCTTGTCCCATCCCATGACCGCCTGAGCCTTTAACCGCTCAACCTCTGTCTGAAAGCCTGCAGGCACATTTCCGATGCTGTAGGTAGATTTACGCTCTAGCATTAGCTTAGCCACCTCCGTTTGATATCATTTTATATCTCCCCGCCTGCCAGCCGCCGGTGGATTTCATCTCCGTATTCCGTGAAGACACTGCTGCTCTCAAGCCCCCGTTCCCGCAAAAGCTGCTGCAGCCGCATTCTTTTTACACTTAATCTGGATTCCAGCGACTTCTGCTCAGCAGGATCTGAATTTCCGCTGTTCATGCAGGCCGCAATTAGTTCCTCCAGGGAGACGCATTCCGCACGCAGAGTCAGCTCTTCCGGCACAAGCCCCGCATTCTTCATAATCTTGAACGACATCCGCAGCTCCTCCGGTACACCGGACAAATCCTCCAGCTCCAGCGGCTTGCCGTGTCCCGGCAAATCTGCAAATTCACCGTTTCTCATTGCCTCCTGAATCCGTTGCTCCGCGAGCCATGACAGCAATGTTCTTCCCCCTTCCCTTAACCTTACAGTTCGGCAGAAGCCTGCTTCAGCAGGTCTGTGAACAGCTCGTAATTAACGCTTTTCCCCTCCAGCAGCTTTGCTGTAACCCGCTCCGGCTTTCCGGGCTCAAATACTCCCTCAGGCACCTCAAGTCCAGCCGCATTAAAAATCGTAAAGGTCACCCAGCCCTTCGCAGTAGTAATAACCGCAGCATACTTGCCGTTTTTGAGAAAATGCGGCTTCCCGTACTGTATCCGCTCCTGCACATCCGGTATTGCGTCATGAACAAGCTGACGAAGTGCATTGCAGATCTCAATCTGCCAAGGCTGCTTGACGCTGTTGATAAAATCTGTAACTTCCTGATTCATACAATCACCTTTTTCTGCTAAAATATGCTGTTGATTACTGTAGTGTATGCACAGATTTTACCATAATCCGTTTACATTACAACCCTGCACACAGCAAACAGCCCTGCCCTGTCTTATAGACAAGGAGCAAGGCTGTTATATCTTTCTAGTAACGCTTTGTTACCTGAAGCTTTCAGTATTAGCTTAGCAGCGACTCCGCACCGTCTATTACGATTTGAGCGCCGGTAATATGAATCGATTCATCGGATGCGAGGAAGGAGACAAGATCAGCGACATTCTCCGGCTTACCCGGTCCGTCTGCCAGCGGCTGAGCCCCTTCGGGGAACTCAATCGGGATGACAATTTCCTCGACATCCTCGTTAAACTCTGTAGATTCATCAATATTGGTGGAGATGGCCCCCGGACAGATTACGTTTACGCGGATTTTGAACTTCGCCAGCTCCAGCGCCGCCATTTTGGCAAAAGCAACCTGTCCCGCTTTGGTCGTGCTGTACGGTGACCAGCCAAAGCTCGTGAACCGGGTGTTCCCGTTAATGGAGCTTGTGATAATAATACTTCCCTTACCCTTTTCCTTGAGATGCGGGATGGTATATTTGAGCGTCAGGAACGTGCCTGTCAGGTTCACGTTGATCGTATTCTGCCAATCGCTGAGGCTCAGCTCCTCGATCGGCCCTACTACCCCGTTAATGCCCGCATTGGCAAACACAATATCGAGGCTGCCAAAATGCTCAATCGTCCTGCGCACCGCCTCCTCCATCCGCTCAGCATCAGAGGTATCGACATCAATAGCCAGTGCGCAATCCTTACGCAGCTTGTTCAGCTTCTGCTCCAGCACCGAGGTGCGTTCATTTACCAGATCAAAAAGAGCTACATTAGCGCCCTCCCGCGCCATCTGGATCGCTGCCGCTCGGCCGATCCCGGAGCCCGCACCTGTAATAATCGCTGTTTTACCGACAAAGCGCTGTTTTTTCGCTATATTTGGGCTCATATGTACACTCTCCTTCCACATTGTCCATTTTCGTGACTCTGCTTCAAGATTACCCAAATGCCCCTCGATTATAATCACCCTTGTGCAAATTTTGCGCAAGTTTTGTGCAAACGTACTAAGGAAGGCACTAAATGTTGGTTCATTGCCCTTTTCTTATTTCGTCCAATCCGCCGACTTCGGCTAAATCAGAGGCATTTGTGTCCTTCATTTCGTCCAATTGGCTGACTTTAGCCAAATCAGAGGCATTTGTGCTCTTCATTTCCTCCAATTGGCCGACTCAGGCGAAATCAGAGGCATTTGTGCCCTTCATTTCGTCCAATTGGCCGACTTTGGCGAAATCAGAGGCATTCGTGCTCTTCATTTCGTCCAATTGGCCGACTGCGGCGAAATCAGAGGCATTCGTGCCCTTCATTTCATCCAATCCGCCGACTTTGGCGAAATCAAAGGCATTTGTGCCCTTCATTTCGTCCATTTCGCCGACTCCGGCGAAATCAGAACCAGCCGCTCCTCCCAATCCCCTCAGTTCTCCAGCTTGCGCACATCCACCTTTACGCTCAGTGTTCCTGCTCCGCCGCGGTATACGCCTTTTACCGGTACGATATCCTTGTAATCCCGGCCGTGGCCCAGCTTGATATAACGCCAGTTCACTTCCGCATTATTGGTCGGATCGAAGCCCAGCCAGCCTGTTCCGGGAATATGCGTTTCGACCCAGGCATGTGAAGCCTGCTCGAAATCGGCGTTGCCGCCCTGCAGATCACCGACGAAATGATATCCGCTGACGTACCGCGAAGGAAGGCCGACACTCCTGCAGACGGCGATCATCAGATGAGCATAATCCTGACAGACGCCGCGCTTGAGCTTGAGCGCTTTTTTGACCGTAGTATTCACACTCGTCGCTTCAGGGTCATAGGTAAACTGCTCATAGATCGTGGAGGACAGCTTTTTGGTCCAGGCGTACATATCATCCGCTTCCTCAAAAGGGTGCAGCGACGCGAACTCAACCAGCTCAGGCGTAACCTCCGTATACCGGGTGGGCAGAATAAATTCAATATAACGATTCTGAAACTTATCATCATTCAGCAGCTTAACCTGATCTTCAAGCGGGATATGCGGAAGGTCCGCACCCTGCGCTTTGTCCAGTGTCACTACGGTCGCTTTGGTATGAATCACCATCTCTGTATGCGGCTTATTCACCGAATAGGCATGCACCCGGTTGCCGAAAAAATCCTCATACGTGAGCAGATTCGCCGCAGGAGTCACCTCCACCTCATGATGATAGCAGGACTGACGGTAGTTGGTGCGCGGAGTCAGCCTGATTTCATTGACACTGTCCGTAACCGGCTCGGGATAGGAATAGGTGGTTGTGTGGTTGATTTGGATCTTCATACATAAGCTCCTTCGCGGCGAAAAAAGGCGCCCTCCATCGTCTTCCCTAAGCGCTGGCAGGAGACCATCAGGGAATGAAGCACATCATCGACGAGATCGCCGGACATCTCTTCTTTTTCCATGTAGTCAAGTTCAGCCTTAATCTTGCCTGCCTGACGGATAACCTTCTCATGCCCCGAGCCCTTCTCCGAGGAATCCAGCTCCAGTCTGGCCAGATGCTCCTCCAGCTTGTGGAACGAGAAGCGCACCGAGCGCGGAAAACGTGCATTCACGATCAGGAACTCCAGGATGCACTCCGGTGACATATCATCAGCATAATAACGGCGGAAGGACTGATAGCCGCTCACTGATTTCAGCACAGCCTGCAGCTGGGTATAAATAGTGCTGTTCTCCTTCGATTTGCATGATACGGTAACAGCCTGCAGAATCCTCGTCGTGTTCTCAGCGCGTTCCAGAAACCGCCCGCTTTCAATAAAATGCCACTCATTGCCCCGCAGCATAACGGACTGCTCTGCACCAAGGAACATGGCTGCACGCTCTTTAACCTGCTGGTAGAACTGATGCGGGCCGCTCATAATATCAGCTACAGACTGCTCACCGAGCCAGAGATTAAAGCCGTTAACAATGTCCCATAGCTCGCTTGGCAGATGCTGGCGCAGTGTACGCAGGTTATTCCGCGCCTGGTGCACACAGGAGAACAGGGAATTAGAGTTGCCTAGATCCAGCGTTATGAAAGATAGCACATCCTGCTCACAAAAGCTCTCAAACTGCTTAAGGTACTCATTTCTGACGCCTAACGCATCAATCAGCCTTGACCATTTATGGCCCTCTGACTGAAAATCCTCTTCCTGCTGAATATGATAATGGACATCAATCAGCCTCGCATGATTCTCCGCCCGTTCAATGTAACGTCCGATCCAAAACAAAGCTTCCGCGTTGCGATTCAGCATCGTCACCACTCCTCCGCTTCCACATATTGATGCTGCACTTTGTTCCTGTTAACCGGCTAAAGCCGCCGGCTTCAGGCCATAACCCAAGTATCCTTTACTCCGCCTCCCTGGGAGGAGTTCACGACCAAAGAGTTTTCCTTCATCGCCACCCGGGTCAGGCCGCCTGGTATGACATGCGGCTTGCGGTCCGCCCCCATGAGCACAAACGCCCGCAGATCGATATGACGCGGCACCATCGATGCACCTGACAGCACTGGTGCCCGTGACAGGGACATGATCGGCTGGGCGATATAACGGGCCGGGTCAGCAAGAATTTTCAGACGGAAATCTATCAGCTCATCCTTGGTTGCTTCACTCCCGATAAGCATGCCGTAACCGCCGGAGAGTGAGGTTTCTTTGACTACCATCTCGGACAGGTTATCCAGCACATACTGGCGCTCTTGAGGCCGTGACAGCAGATAGGTCGGCACATTGCCCAGAATCGGCTCCTCGTTCAGATAATAACGGATCATATCCGGAACATAGACATACATGGCTTTATCATCGGCAACCCCAGTGCCCGGAGCGTTGGCAATTGCGATATTGCCTGCCCGGTAGGCATTCATCAGCCCGGCTACACCCAGCAGCGAATTCGGCTGGAATGCCAGCGGATCGATATAATCATCATCCAGACGGCGGTACAGCACATCGACTCTGCGCAAGCTGTTCATTTCCTTTAAATAAATTTTGTGATCCCGGGCAACAAGGTCGCGCCCCTCAACCAGATGGATGCCCATCTGCTGGGCCAGAAAAGCATGCTCATAATAAGCCGAATTATATTCGCCCGGCGTAAGCAGCGCGATTACCGGATCTTTGGTTCTCGACGGCGACAGGCTGCGCAGCACAGACAGAAAACGGTTCAAGCTGTGGTCAACATCCCGTATAGAGCTGGCGAACGCCAGTTCGGGAAATAGCTGGTTCATCAGTGATCTGCCTTTAAAAAGATAAGAGAAGCCTGACGGCGTGCGCAGATTATCCTCAAGCACATAATACTCGCCGTCATGATGACGGATCAGATCGATGCCCGAGGTCGTCACATAAGCCCCGCCAGGCACCCTCAGGCCCGCCATTTCCGGACGGAAGTATACATTGCTGATGATCATCCGCCGCGGGACAATTCCATCCTTTACAATGTACTGCTCATGATAGATGTCATGAATGAATAAATTAAGTGCAGTTATCCGCTGGATAATTCCTGCCTCAAGCCGTTCCCACTCACCCTTCGGGATAATCCGCGGAATCATATCAAAGGGAATCGTCCGCTCCATCGGCTGATCCTGGGCCGGATTGTACAGTGTGAACGTAATTCCCTCTTCCATCATGCGACGCTGCATTAATCTCTGCTTGGCATGCAGCTCTTCGGGGCTCATCCCGTTAAACATGCGGCTCACATGCTTGTAATGAGGCCGGATACTCCGTTCATCGGCATACATTTCATCATAAAAATGCTCCAGCGGATACGGAGAGATACCGGGCAAAGGATCTAATTTGGACATGAGCCCGACTCCTTTCGGATGTTCAAATGTGTTATGTTTGTTTACAAATTAATTAAAATTTATAGATTTAATCCCGAAAAACTTTAATTCTACTCTCATAATACGTAAATGATAATCTTGATGTCAATATATATAACAGCAAAATGGAGTTTATGAACCATTCCGCATACTTGGAATCGCTTCCTTTCTCCTGAGCGTATTTTCCGGGTGCTGTAATGTTGAGGATACAATGAATTGTATGCGGGAGAGCTGACAAGCAGTACTATTATGAATTTTTCATGTATTGAAATTGTTATGTGTTTAGATTATTCACAGATCCGTTTAAACGGACTGCCGCTTCCCATACAAAAGAACCCGTCCACCAGCCAAAGCCGGTAAACGGGTCCTATCAGAGTGAATCCTGATTCTCTCAGATTTATTATTCTTTATCCTCTTCCGGCTCAGCCTCTTCCTCGCTGATCAACCCGGCAAACAAGGCATGTACAAACTGGGTGGAGTCAAAGGCCTGCAGATCCTCCATCTTCTCCCCAAGCCCGACCAGCTTCACCGGCAGGTTCATCTCCTGGCGGATCGCCACGACAATACCACCCTTGGCTGTGCCGTCCAGCTTGGTCAGGACCAGACCGGTGACGCCGCTTTTTTCACCAAACAGCTTAGCCTGGCTCAGCGCATTCTGCCCGGTTGTCGCGTCAAGCACCATTAGAACTTCATGGGGAGCACTTGGAATTTCACGCTGGATGACCCGGAAAATCTTGTTCAGCTCTTCCATCAGATTCGATTTGTTCTGCAGACGGCCGGCCGTATCGCAGATCAGCACATCGACATTCCGCTGCTTTGCGGCCTGCACGGCATCGAACATAACAGCTGCCGGGTCAGAGCCCGCCTGCTGCTTAATCACGTCAACTCCGGCCCGCTGGCCCCACACCTCAAGCTGCTCTATAGCCCCGGCACGGAAGGTATCGCCTGCAGCCAGAAGCACTTTCTTGCCCTCTTGCTTGTAACGGTGTGCCAGCTTGCCGATCGTTGTCGTCTTGCCGACTCCGTTAACACCGACAAACAGGATTACAGTAATGCCGTCCGGGTTCTCCTTCAGGCTGTTGTCATCATCACCGCGCAGCAGCTCCATCAGCTTGCGGGAGAGAATCGGCTGAAGCTCCGCTGCATCCTCAATCCGCTTCTGCTTCACTTCAGCACGCAGCTCTTCCACAAGGGTCATTACCGTGTTAACGCCCACGTCTGCACCGATCAGAATCTCTTCAAGCTCCTCGTAGAACTCCTCATCGATCTTTTTGCGGCGGATAATCAGGTCAGAGACCTTCTCAACGAAGCCCTTGCGCGTTTTCTCCAGCCCGTCGCGGAAGCTTTTGGTTACACTTTCCGTTTTGCCGGAAATGGTTTCTTTCAGTTTCTTAAAAAAGCTCATTATGGTCCCCCTCTATTTTCAAAAAAATTACGCAATTATCGCTTCCTCATCCTCCAGCTTCACGGAGACGAGCTTAGATACGCCGCCCTCCTCCATAGTGACGCCGTAGAGCACATCAGCTTCCTCCATCGTGCCCTTGCGGTGGGTTACGACGATGAACTGGGTCTGCTCCGAGAATTCGCGCAGGTACTGGGCGAACCGGACAACGTTGGCTTCATCCAGCGCTGCCTCGACCTCATCCAGCACGCAGAACGGAACCGGCTTCACCTGCAGGATGGCAAACAGCAGTGCCATAGCGGTCAAAGCACGCTCCCCGCCGGAGAGCAGCTGCAGGTTCTGCAGCTTTTTACCGGGCGGCTGGGCTACAATGTCAATCCCTGTCTCCAGCATATTCTCCGGATTCAGCAGCTGCAGATCTGCCCGTCCGCCTCCGAACAGCTTCGAGAACACCGTCCCGAACTCCCGGCGGATTGCATCAAAGGTCATCTTGAAGCGTTTGGACATTTCCTCTTCCATTTCATGAATGACATGATACAGGGTGGTCTTGGCTTCCACCAGGTCATCCTTCTGGCTGCTGAGGAAGGTATAGCGTTCATGCACACGCTGATATTCCTCGATCGCACCCAGGCTGACTTCACCGAGTGCCGAAATACTGCGCTTCAGCCGCTGAACCTCCATCTGGGCTGCCGGAACATCCTCCGGCACCGGATAGCGCTGCTTCGCCAGCTCATAGCTCAGCTCATAATCCTCACTCAGCTTGCGCAGAATATTGTCTAGCTCCACATCGAGCCTTCCGACCGAGACCTCGGTTGTGCGGAGCTTGTCCTCCACGGCCCGGAGTGCCTGCCGCTGATCCTTGGTCTCGCCTTCAGCCAGCTCCAGCTTGCGGGTCAGGGCAGCACGGTCTGCACGGGCCAGGTCAAGCGCTGCCGCACTCTCATCCCGTTTCAGCCGGTAGCTGTTCAGATTCTCCTGCTGCTTCACCGCTTCACGGACATTCTCCTCCAGATCCTGCTCAATCGTCATAAGCAGGCTGCGGCTCTGCTTCAGCTCTCTATCCTGTGAGCCGGCATCCTGACGCATCCGGCGCAGCTGTTCCTCGAGCGAGAAAATCTCCTGATCCAGCTTACCCTCTGCGACCTTCATACCCGTCAGTTTGCCCTGAAGCTCCTCCTTGGCGGACTCGCTCGCTTTACGCTCTGACTCCGCATTGCGGATCGCTTCATGGGCAGCCTTTTCTTCCTGCTCAAGGCGGGCAAGCTCAGCTACAGCCTGTATACGGCTTTCCTCCAGCCCCTTCACCTCTGCCTCAAAGCCGCTTCGCTCCGCACCGGCACCTTCAACCTGCTCCTGCACATGGCGCAGCTCCTGCTCCAGCTGCTTCAGATCTCCGGCAACACGCTGCTCCTCAAGACGCTTCTCATCTCCGTCATGACGCAGCTGCTCCAGCTTGCGCGAGGCATTCTCCTGCTCTTCCCTGAGCCGGCCGATGCCCTGCTTCAGCTTGGCGATCTGCCGCTCGCTTTCTTCAATCTCGCTGAACAGCTGGTCCAGCTGGCGTTTGCGGCTCAGCAGACTGTTATTTTTCTTATGCTGGCTGCCCCCGGTCATTGAACCGCCGGCGTTCACAACATCACCTTCAAGCGTTACAACCCGGTAGCGGTACTGGCATCTGGCAGCAATCTTGTTAGCCTGCTCCAGATTCTCGGCAATAACTACGTTGCCCAGGAGGCTGCCGACAATGCTGCTGTACTTGTCATCAAAGCCCACAAGCTCAGAGCCGATCCCGACAAAACCGTCAGCTCCCTCAACCATGCTGCGGTCGCTTCCGGTAATCTGGCGCGGACGGATAACATCCAGCGGCAGAAAGGTTGCCCGGCCCAGTTGACGCTGCTTCAGAAAGGCTATAGCCTGACGGGATACAGCTTCATTATCCATTACGACATGCTGCAGTGAAGCGCCCAGCGCCGTTTCAACAGCCATTTCCAGACGCTCAGGCACGGATATCAGCTCAGCGACAGCACCGTGCACACCGCTCAGCTGGCCTTTGCGGGCTCCCTTTAGCACTTCCTTAACCCCGAGCATAAAGCCGTCGAAGTCGTCCTGCATCTCCTTCATCGTCTCATGCCTGGACACCTGTGCTTCACGCTTCTGCTCCCACTTGCGGAGTCCGGCCTGTGTCTCTTCAATCAGCTTATGCCGTTTGTTAGTCTGCTCACTTTCGGTAATATAGCTGTTCCGAAGATTACCAATTTCTTTGCCGAGTGCGGCAATCCGATCCTTCAGTGTCTTTTGGGATACGGACAGCTCCTCCAGCCGGGCGGTCCATTTGCCGCTTTCCTCAGCGCTCCGGCTCATCCGCCGCTCCAGGCCCTCTTTCTGCTGGTCCGCATAACGGATTTCATTCCGGGCCTGGGCCATCATATTCATCAATTCAAGCAAAGAGCTCTTCAGCTGCTCTTCCTTGCTCTGGCTGATCCCGCCGGCAACTCCCTCCAGCCTTGTCTCCTCAGCAGCGAGTTCTCCGCGTAAATGCTCCAGTGCCTGACGCGCCTGCTCCAGCTTCAGCTCCAGCTCAGCCAGCTCACGCTGACGGTCTGAAGAACGTTCTCCAACAGTGCCCAGAGTAGCCAGCAGCTGCTCCCGGTTCGCCTCCAGGTTCTTTTTACGCTCCTTAAGCACCTCACCGTAGCCTTCGCTTTTTTCATAGGCTTCACTGTAGCGCAGCAGCTGCTCCTGCAGCCTCTCTACCTGTTCCTCCAGCGCCCGCAGCTCAGCCCGTCCGCTTTCCAGCTTGGCATCGTGGGCGGATACAACGGTCGACAGCTCCAGCTGTTCCTTGCCCAGCACCTCAAGCCGCGCATTGCCTTCCTTCCAGGCGGTATGAATCCCCTCGATCTGATGAACATAGACCGATATTTCCAGCTGCTTGAGCTGCTCCCGCAGCTCTTTATAACGGATAGCCTTCTCGGACTGCTCCTTCAGCGGGCCAATCTGATCCTCAAGCTCGCTGAGCAGGTCATGGATGCGCAGCAAATTCTGCTCCGTTTCATCCAGCTTGCGTCCGGCGTCCTTTTTGCGTGATTTATATTTAACAATTCCTGAGGCCTCTTCAAAAATCCCGCGCCGGTCCTCGGAGCGGGTGCTGAGAATCTCTTCGATCCGTCCCTGTCCGATAATAGAGTACGCCTCACGTCCAATTCCGGTATCCATGAACAGCTCTGTGATGTCCTTCAGCCGGCAGGATTGTTTGTTAATGAGATACTCACTCTCACCGCTGCGGTGCACCCTCCGGGTTACTGTCACTTCACTGAAATCCAGCGGCAGCACATGATCCTCATTATCCAGAGTGAGTGAAACCTCGCCATAGTTCACCGCTTTACGCGCATCACTTCCGGCAAAGATAATATCCTCCATCTTGCCGCCGCGCAGCGACTTGGCGCTCTGTTCACCAAGCACCCAGCGGATCCCGTCGGAAATATTGCTTTTGCCGCTGCCGTTAGGCCCTACTACAGCCGTAATACCGCGTACAAATTCCATTTCCGTTTTGTCGGCAAAAGATTTAAAGCCAGCCAATTCGATCCGTTTCAAAAACATAACTCGCCTATCACCTCTGAACTATTATATCATAGCCGTTCCTAAATAACCCCACAAAGTGACGCCAATACATGGACGCTAACCAGGTACTTTGCGGGGACCCCATAAATGAAAAAGAGCAGCAAAGGTCTGACCTCCGCCATATCGCCGGCATTCAGACCATTGCTGCTCTCCTCCGCTAACTGCCTCGGGTAGCCTAACCTTGTTTGATTACAATTATTGCAATATTCAAGCGCCGTCTTCCTTCAGCCGCAAAAGCGCTGCTGCTGCAGCCTGCTGCTCCGCTTCTTTCTTGGAACGGCCGTTGCCTCTGCCCAGCGACTGGCTGGCCATAAACACCTCAGATACAAATTCGCGCTCATGCGCCGGTCCCCGCTCTTCAATAATCCGGTATTCCAGTGTACCTAATCCGTGGTGCTGGATCAGCTCCTGAAGCTCAGTCTTGAAATCGCTCATCTGCATTTGCAGCTTGCCGTCCGTCTCCACAAGCGGGAATACGTGATTATCCAGAAAGCGGCGTACGGTCTCCAGCCCCTGATCGAGATAAAGCGCTCCCACGAAGGATTCGAACACATCAGCCAGCAGGGCCGGGCGGGTTCGACCGCCCGTAAGCTCTTCCCCTTTGCCCAGCAATACAAACCGCCCGAAGCCGAGGCTTTCGGCAAACTTGACCAGTGAAGGCTCACATACAATTGCTGCTCTCAGCTTGGTCAGCTCTCCCTCAGGCCTGTCCGGCAGCAGGTTGTACAAATATTCAGAAACCGTCAGCTCCAGCACGGCATCGCCCAGAAATTCCAGACGCTCATTATCCTGATGCTGGTTGAACCGGTGTTCATTCACATAAGATGCATGGGTAAAGGCCTGCTTCAGAAGTACAGGATCGTGAAATTGGATTTGAAGTTGGCTCTGTAACTGCTTCAGGTCTCCTTTCACTGCACTGTTCTCCCCTTACTGTTTATATTTTTTGAGAATAACGGTAGCGTTATGTCCCCCAAATCCGAATGAGTTGGACATCACAACGTTAAGCTCGGCTTCACGCGGTACGTTCGGAACATAATCCAGATCACATTCCGGGTCCTGGTTATCCAGGTTAATCGTAGGCGCAATCCTGTTCTTCTGCAGGGAAAGACCGCAGATGATCGCCTCAACGCCGCCGGCTGCACCAAGCAAATGCCCTGTCATCGACTTTGTCGAGCTGATAGCCACCTTATAAGCATGGTCTCCAAGCGCCTTCTTAACGGCAGTCGTTTCCGATTTGTCGCCTGCAGGTGTGGAGGTTCCGTGCGCGTTGATATAATCGATATCCTCCGGGTTAATTCCGGCATCACGGATTGCCATCTTCATGCAGCGTGCTGCACCGTCAGGATCCGGATCGGTCATGTGATGCGCATCCGCACTCAGGCCGTAGCCGATAACCTCAGCATAGATCTTCGCACCGCGCTTCTCCGCATGCTCAAGTGATTCGAGAATAAGGATACCTGCGCCCTCACCCATAACGAAACCGTCACGGTCAACATCAAACGGGCGGCTGGCCTTCTCAGGCTCGTCATTACGCGTGGACATTGCTCTCATTGCACAGAAGCCTGCCATGCCTGTCGGACGGATTGTCGCTTCCGAACCGCCGCAGATCATTGCATCCGCATCGCCGCGCTGGATCAGACGGAAGGATTCTCCAATGGAGTGGCTTCCTGTCGCGCATGCCGTAACTGTAGTAGTGTTAGGTCCTTTGGCGCCGAGGTTAATCGACAGCTGGCCGGAGCCCATATTGGCAATCATCATCGGGATAAAGAACGGGCTCACGCGCTTTGGCCCTTTTTCGAGCAGCAGGTTGTGATTGTCCTCCCATGTTCCCAGTCCCCCGATGCCGGAGCCGACAGATACGCCGATCCGTTCTGCATCAATATCCTCACCGATCTTAAGTCCGCTGTCCTTCAGCGCTTCCTCACCGGCGGCTACCGCAAACTGCACGAAACGGTCCATCTTGCGGGCTTCCTTGCGGCCGAAACGCTCTTCCGCATCAAAATCCTTAACCGAAGCTGCTATTTTCGTTGTATAATCACTGACATCAAAGGCATCCACTGTAGAAACTCCGGATTTGCCGCTCATCAGGCTCTCCCAGAAGGTCTCCAGATCCTTACCCAGGGACGTTATTACGCCCATACCTGTAACAACCACTCTATGACTCAAACGCAATCACCCCATCTGTAGGCTGTATACTTCATTGTTATGAAGCTGTGCTCTCTAACGCTCTATATAAACTTCAGTCCCGCCAAGGCATCCTGCCTGCGGTTCTGTAATTTTCCCCGTATTATGGCGGCCAAGGGCCTGCTGTAATGCTGTATACGTGTAAAATGAGGAGAAGTCCCGCCCCCACGGGGACGGGACCCTCAATCATATGACTCTAGGTATGAGATTGTATGTACTTCACAACTTCACCCACGGTCGTAATCTTCTCTGCATCTTCATCAGAGATTTCCATATCGAATTCATCTTCCAATTCCATAACCAATTCTACTACATCAAGAGAATCAGCACCCAAATCATCTTTGAAAGACGCTTCTAATGTTACCTCTGCTTCATCGGCACCTAAGCGGTCGATGACAATGCGTTTTACACGCTCCAATACATCGGACATCCGGTTCACCTCCTCTTTTGGTATTATACGAGATATGAAGTCAAAATACCATAGAGCATAAAAAACGCTTTCCGGCAGCCTCTTCCCGTTCCCTCCATAGCTGTTCAAAGCTTGCTTTAGCCTTACATGTACATGCCGCCGTCCACATGAAGTGTCTGGCCTGTCATATAAGCTGCCCCTTGCGAGGCCAAAAATACAGCCGTGTTAGCAATGTCCTCCGGCCGCCCGAGCTGGGCAAGGGGAATCCCCTTCACCAGCTCGCTGCGGACTTCATCGGACAGCTCACGGGTCATGTCGGTATCAATGAACCCCGGTGCAATGCAATTCACCGTAATTCCGCGGGAAGCAAGCTCCCTTGCCGCTGATTTGGTCATTCCGATTACCCCCGCCTTAGCGGCGGTATAGTTAATCTGACCCGGATTGCCTGTCACGCCCACTACGGAGGAAATGTTAATAATCCGGCCGTAGCGCTGCTTCATCATCGGACGTGTAACGGCCTTGAGGCAGTTGAACACGCCTTTGAGATTGGTCTCGATAACCTGATCAAACTCCTCTTCCTTCATGCGCATAATCAGATTATCCCGCGTAATTCCGGCATTGTTAACCAGAATGTCGATTCTGCCCCAGGTGTTGATAACCTCCTTGACGAGGTTCTCCGCCTGCTCGCTGCTGCCGACATTCCCCTTGAGGGCAATGCCCTCAGAGCCCAGCTCGGCAATACGCGCAACTGTCTCCTGGGCTGCGGCTTCACTGCCGGAATAATTAACGGCTACCTTCACGCCGTGCCCGGCAAGAGCAAGCGCAATGCTGCGGCCGATTCCGCGCGAGCCGCCGGTAACCAGGGCCGTCTGGCCTTGTAATGCTGAGAACATTGTATATCCCCTTTCTATCATATGACCGGTAATATCACCAGGCAGCTACAGCTCTCCCTGAACACTTTCCAGGCTGTTAATGCTGACTACCTTGACTGTTTTATCGATTTTACGGATCAGCCCGGCCAGTACGCTGCCGGAGCCGATTTCAACAAAGGTATCCACGCCGGCTGCAATCAGCCATTCCACACTGTCCTGCCAGAGTACAGGTGAATATACCTGCTGCACAAGCAGCTCCCGGATTTGTTCGGGATCATTTACAGGCTGGGCAGTGACATTAACAACCACCGGTACCGCCGGAGTGTTAAAGGTTACATGCGCAAGCTCGGCTGCCAGCCGTTCAGCAGCCTCCTTCATCATCGACGAATGGAACGGTCCGCTGACCTCCAGCGGAATTGCCCGCTTGCCGCCGGCTTCCTTAACCCGCGCAACTACCGCTGCAACGCCTTCCTGTGAGCCTGAGACTACAATCTGGCCGGGGCAGTTGACGTTAGCCAGCTCTACGATGCTGCCGGTTTCCGAAATGCTGCGGCACAAATCAGCAAGCGCCCCGCGCTCTGCGCCCAGCACAGCTGCCATGGCGCCTTGTCCGCCCGGCACTGCTTCCTCCATAAAACGTCCGCGCAGCCGGACCAGCTGCACAGCATCCTCATAGGAGAGAACGCCTGCGGCTACAAGCGCGCTGTATTCACCAAGACTGTGGCCGGCAACATAATCCGGCTTAATGCCTTTATCGCTAAGTGCTGTAAGATAGGCAACACTTGTTGTTACAAGGGCAGGCTGGGTGTTCACCGTCTGCTTAAGCTCGTTGTCCGGACCTTCAAACACAAGCTTGCTCAGGTCAAAGCCGAGCACCTTGTCACCTTGTTCAAACACGGCACGGCTCTGCGGCAGTGCGTCATAAATATCCTTACCCATCCCGACAGCCTGCGCACCCTGGCCGGGGAAGACAAATGCAATTTTACCCATCGTACAAACTCCTTCAAGTTCCCTTACATCGGTGTGTTATCCGTCCGATACACGGGCTTCATTATTCGTTTACCAGATCAGTACGGAAGCGCCCCAGGTAAGCCCGCCGCCAAAGCCGACCATAAGTACCGTGTCGCCTTCCTTCATCCGGCCTTCCTCTGCCGCTTCCACCAGTGCCAGCGGAATGGAGGCTGCTGAAGTGTTAGCGTAGCGGTCTACATTAATCACGCATTTTTCTTCCGGCAGATCAAGACGCTGCATCGCTGACTGGATGATCCGGATGTTCGCCTGATGCGGTACAAACAGATCGATGTTTTCCTTGGTGAGTCCTGCCTTGGTAAGCACACGTTCAGTCGCCGTACCCATTACCCGCACAGCAAATTTAAATACCTCACGGCCGTTCATATAGATGAAATGCTTCTTGTCTTCAATGGTCTGGCTGGATGCGGGGAGGCGCGAGCCGCCCGCTTCAAGCTTCAGCAGGCTGCCGCCCGCTCCCTCTGCACCCAGGTCGAATGACTGGAATCCGCGGCCTTCCGGAACTTCGCCTAAAATCACGGCGCCTGCCCCGTCTCCGAACAGCACACAGGTGTTGCGGTCCGTATAGTCAGTGATACGGGAAAGCGTGTCCGCTCCGATAACCAGCGCATTGTTATACATGCCGGTTTTAATGAAGCTTGTCGCTGTTGCCAGGCTGTAGACAAAGCCCGAGCATGCAGCAGACAGGTCAAAAGCCGCAGCACCCTTCGCACCCAGCTTATCCTGCAGGATGCAGGCAGTGGAAGGGAACGAGGTGTCCGGTGTAATGGTAGCAACAATAATAAGATCCAGCTCTTCCGCCTTCATTCCGGCGGATGCCAGCGCCTTCAGGGCAGCCTCATAGGCCAGATCCGAGGTCGCCTCGTGCGGCGCCGCAATATGCCGTTCACGGATGCCAGTACGGCTGACAATCCATTCATCATTGGTTTCTACGATCTTTTCGAGATCGCTGTTAGTCAATATTTGCTCAGGCACATACTTTCCTGTACCGATAATCCCTACCGAACGCATCTGATTCATATCGTCACTCACTTCCCGCTAATTTCCTTGGATATGCCGGGCACAAGCCCTGCCTGCAGCGCTATCCGCGCCTGTCTGACCGCATTCTTGACCGCATTGCCGTCCGAAGAGCCGTGGCCCTTCACGACCAGGCCGCTGAGGCCCAGCAGCGGCGCACCGCCGTGCTCCTTGTAATCCATTTTACCTTTGAGGCTTCTAAGCTCAGGCATTAGAATTGCTGCACCGAGCTTGGTTTTGAGGGATTTGCTGAACTGCTCCTTAAGCAGGGAGAACATGGCCCCTGCCGTCCCCTCCAGCGTCTTAAGCAGGATATTCCCGGCAAAGCCGTCGCAGACAAGCACATCGCAGGCGCCTGTCAGCACATCGCGTGCCTCCACATTGCCGACAAAATGAATGCCCGGCAGTGCCTCCAGCAGCGGATAAGCTTCCTTAGTCAGCTCATTGCCCTTGCCGGGCTCTGTTCCGACATTCAATAGACCTACCCTCGGCTTCGCAATCCCGTGCACCTTGCTGCGGTAGATACTGCCCATCAGCGCATACTGCGCCAGATGCTGAGGCTTCGCATCCATGTTCGCTCCCAGGTCTAATGCCAGCACACCGACATCATCCAGGGTTGGAATCATCGGAGCCAGCGCAGGACGTTCGATACCGTTCATTCTTCCCACAACCAGCAGCCCGGTAGTCATCAGGGCTCCTGTGTTTCCCGAAGAAATCATGGCATCGGCTTCGCCCTCACGCACCATCCGTCCGGCTACGACCATCGATGAATCCTTTTTGCGGCGGACCGCCTTCACTGGCTCCTCATCGGAGCTGATTACTTCCCCCGCATGACGCACCGTCAGATTAGACGGCTTATCCTTCAGAAGCGGTGCAAGCCTGGCTTCGTCGCCGACCAGCACCAGCCGGGTATCGCTCCATTCTGCGGCCGCAGCTAACGCACCTTCCACATTACATTCAGGTGCATTATCCCCGCCCATCGCATCAATGGCGATCAGCATTGCGGTTTCCCCCTTCGCTGTATTCTTCAACTGCAGACCGGTACACTACAAAATGGCCCTGAAACACCTGTTCCTCACCGACATACGTAAACACATCCACTTCGGCCTTGCCGCCCCGGCCGGCCAGTGAACGCACCTGCGCCTTGGCAATACATTTCTCCCCGAGCCGGACCATCCGCACAAACCGGATATCGGCGGAAGCCGTCAGGGCGATCTCGTCATTGATAACCGCCACCGCCAGTGAATTGGCCTGGGCGAACACATAATGTCCGCGGGCAATGCCGTTCCGCGAGAAGACATGCTCCTCACGGATTTCGAATATGGAAATACCGCTCTTGTCCAGCTGCAGATCGACAATATCCCCGATGATTTCATCCGGCGGCAGTGAACGCACCTGATCATAGGAATGTTCTGCCATCTGCTTCATCCGTTCACGCAGCTCCGGGATTCCCAGCTCCAGCCTGTCCAGCCGGATAGTCTGGATGCTCACCTTGAGTTGCCGGGTCAGTTCACGGTCAGTCACAAAGGGATTTCCGTCTATTATGTGAAGCAGCTTCTGCTGGCGCTCTTTCTTGGACATCCGCTCTATGGCGGCTCACCTCCTGGCACATGCTCGGGCGTGAAACGGCTGCACCCTCTGCCATAGCAGGGTTAGCGCTCCAACGGAAATATAAGGATGATATCCGGCGATATGCCTGTAGTATTCTTATATCTGATCAAAGCATCCGGCCACGGAAAGGCCGCTGTCATCATAGCTGCTATGGTTAAAATTTCATTTAGAACCTGGTACTAATATGTAGTATAAAGCATCTACCGGTAAAAATAAAGCATTGACATGAAAGTTACGTCAATGCCGCTTTCACAGGCCGGCAGATTTGCTGCTTTCAGGAAATTTCACGCACAGCTAACGGACCGAGCAGCCCTTATTGTGGATTACCCCACCTGTTAAAGCAAGCTATCGGACACCAGCGCCCTTATCTACTGAGTTCTGCCTAAATCACGGCCTCAAGAGAGGGGATAAGAGCAATACGGTCCGTTAGATAGAAAAACACCTTCTTTTCGTGAAAATAAAGGCGCTAATGTCTGTTAGTATAGTTTGCGGAGAACGAATGTCAGTTGGCCTTAAACCTCTAACACCCGCAGTTCTGCCCACAAAAAAATAGCACCCCACCCTAAGATGAAGTGCTATCTCTTATCACAAACTATTGTTTGATGATTTCTCTAGCTTTGTAAGTTCCGCAAACTTTGCATACGTGGTGAGCCAGTTTCAGCTCTCCGCATTGTTCACATTTCACCATACCCGGTACTGCCAATTTGAAGTGAGTGCGACGTTTGTCGCGGCGAGTCTTGGACGTTCTGCGTTGTGGTACTGCCATGATTATCAACCTCCTGATTTTGTTGTTGACCCGGTGTAACCCGGGATTTGTTCTTAGTCATCTTGCTTGGTAAAGAATCCTTTCAACGCAGCAAGCCGGGGATCGACTACTGTGTTGTCGCAACTGCAGGTGCCTTCGTTCAAATTTTGTCCACATGTCTGACAAAGACCAAGACAGTCTGCCTTGCACAATACCGAATCCGGTATGTGCAGTACGAAGTTTTCTTCCGCGTAAGGAACAAGATCCACAATCTCGTCCTGGGCGTAGATGAGTTCTTCATCTTCGTCTTCTGGAAGAAGCGGCTGCTTAAGCCATTTGAAAGTCTCAGCAAAAGGAATGTTCAATTTGCTGTTAACCTCGCTGAGGCAACGTGCACATAACATGTCCACATTCCCTTCCAATGTTCCCACCACGTTCACACTATCGGTTCCCGCGGGCAGCGCTTTAAGGTCCACTGTAAGCGGTGCAACAGAAAGTATATCCTTCCGCCCTTTGACAAGCTCGCTGACATCCAGTGTTTCGTGGAGGTGCAGAGGCTCGTCGGCATTAGCCAATTTGCGAAAGTGAATCTTCATATTCATCACTCCAAACAAACAAAAATTATTATACCTAGAATTACCGAAGTTTGTCAACCATTTTTCCTTTATATTGTTTCGATAACCGGGACAACTTATGATATAACTATTAGCCCAATATATCAAATACGATTTGGAGTGACATAAGCAGTGACTACTGTCGGCATAATCGCTGAATATAATCCTTTACATAACGGCCATGTCCACCATTTTAATGAGGCCAAAAGACTGTCCGGTGCGGACACCTCCATCGTCGTGATGAGCGGGCCGTTCACCCAGCGCGGCGAGCCAGCGGCGGTGAGCAAGCAGGCCCGTACGGAGATGGCGCTGCATATGGGCGCCGACCTCGTGCTTGAGCTGCCGGTCGGCTATGCCCTGCAGCCGGCGGAATGGTTCGCCTTCGGAGCGGTTTCACTGCTGGAGGCGACCGGAGCCGTCGACAGCCTGTGCTTCGGCTCCGAAGCAGGCAGTTTAAGCATGCTGCTCGGGCTGGCGGAGTTCCTGGCCGATGAGAGCAGCGAGCTGCAGGAGGAGCTCCGCCGCCGCCTGGCGCTCGGAGCGAGCTTCCCGGCCGCCTTCAGCGCGGCTGCGGCGGCCGTCTGGTCCGGGACTCCCGGCGGGCACGGGAGTCCGTCCCAGGCCGAGGCGCTGCTGCGGCAGCCCAACAACAGCCTCGGCCTGCACTACCTGATCGCGCTGCGCCGGCTCGGCAGCGCGATCAGGCCCCTCACCGCGCCGCGCACCGGCGCGGGGTTCCACGACCCGCTGCAGCGCGGGTCGTCCATTGCCAGCGCCACGGCGATCCGCCGGCTGCTGCTGGAGGGCGGCTCTCCGGCGGCATACATGCCGGAATATAGCATATCCATTCTGGAGCGGGAGCATGCGGCAGGCAGGGGTCCGGTAAGCCTGGAGGACTTCCGCAGCCAGCTGCGCCACGTCCTCATCACCCGGACCGCAGAGGAGCTGCGGATGCTCCAGGATATGAATGAAGGGCTGGAGAACCGGCTGCTCAAAGTGTTACCGCAGCTGGACCAGTTCACCGCAGGCGGACTCCTGGAGGCGCTAAAAAGCAAGCGATACACGCACACCCGCCTGCAGCGCCTGCTGGTACACAGCTTACTGAACCACAGCAAGGCAGAGCTGTCCCCGGCCGAATTGGCCAAAGGCCCCGGGTACATCCGGGTGCTCGGCTTCCGCGAGAGCGGACGCAGGCTGCTCAAAACAATGAAGCAGACTGCCGCATGGCCCGTGGTAATCTCCCCGGCACAGCTCAGCCATCCCGGCCTTGAGCGTGATCTCCGGGCAGCGGCCGCTTACGCCGGTGCATTCGCAAATCCCCAGCGCAGCGAGCTGTACGCGGATTATCTTATGCCGCCGGTGATGCTGTAGCCGCCAGCTTCTCCATATAATCCAGCGCCTCGTCCAGTGTAGATACAGGCACCAGCTTCATGGCGGTGCCTATCTGGTCTGCCTTTGCTTTGGCTTCTCCATAGTTTTTGACAGGCACAAAAAACACCTCTGCCCCCTCGCGGTCCGCAGCGACAATCTTATGCTTAACCCCGCCGATGGCTCCAACCGTTCCTTCAGCAGTAATAGTCCCCGTACCGGCTATCCGGTGGCCTGCGGTCAGATCGCCAGGAGTCAGCTGATTATAGATTTCCATCGTAAACATCAGCCCTGCTGACGGTCCGCCGACATCCGTGTCAGTGAAGCTGACTCCTTTACCGGGGATTTGGGGCTCAATCTTCTGGACCGCTCCGATTACAACGCCGAAGCCGGGCTTAACGCCTCCATTATCTGCATCCTTTACCTCAACTAACTTCACCTGCTCTGTAATTTCCTTGCCGCCGCGCTGCAGAACAGCCTCTACCCGGTCTCCAATCTTCCTGGAGGACAGCAGTGCCGACAAGGCCTGCGGATCAGGAATATGCTGGCCTTCCACCGTGATGATCCGGTCCCCGGGCTGGAACTGTCCGGCATTACTTGTATCAGGGACGGAGAATACGTACAAATAATCCACAACATCCTTATAAGGAATATCTGCCGCATGATACGCAGCCTGAACTGCGAACGACTGCGAGCTGTTCATATAATAGACCTGCTCCGCCGCATATTCCTGCTCTGTTTTGTCACCAAGCCGCGCTTCCTTCAGCACAACCTCACTGTTGGCATTGAAGACGGAGGCGATCAGCAGGGCCACATTCGCATAGCTGGCTGACACGGTCGTCATCATGAACGTGCCCTTTTCATCCTTGTCGGCATTCTCCACCCTGATCATCGGCGCAACCTCAGAGGCTCTCCCCGGCTGGTACACAATATAAGGTGTATTCATAAAAACGGTAACGTAAAGTATCACCACAAAAGTAAACAGGTAGGCGAATGACCGGATTCCTACCCGGCGTTTCTGTTGCCTCAATGCGATTCCCTTCTTTCCTGGGGCTCTGTAACGGATACAGGCGGCGTGCTCACTGCTGCGCCAGCTCCTGCTGTGGCATGATGGTTGTCTGCTGTGCATAAATTGATAACAGCCCGCAAGCCTTGTCTTAACCTATGAAGAGGTGATGCCTAAAATGAATAACGTAAAAATACGGAGAATAACATCAGCTTCCGCACCTTTTCTGTCCGGAGCAGCCGCCATTCTGCTGGCGGCTGCCATCATAGCTGCACCAGAATCCTCATTTGCAGCTTCGCTGCAGGGTCTCAAGCTCTGGTGGACGCTGGTTTTCCCGGCGCTTTTGCCCTTCCTGATCCTCTCAGAAATGCTGACCGCCTCGGGCTTCGTGCACGGCTTCGGTGTACTGCTGGGTCCGCTGATGACCAGGGTGTTCCGGCTGCCCGGAGCGGCGGGCTGGACGCTCGCCCTCGGCATGGCCGCCGGGTTCCCGGCAGGTGCCGGCGGCGTGCAGCAGCTTCATAAGCAGGGCGGCATTCCGGACAAGGACGCCGGCAGGCTTGCCTCGCTGGCCCATTTTGCAAGCCCCGTAACAGTAATTATAGTTGTCGGGGCCGCCTTTCTGCACAGCCCGGCTGCCGGATACATCCTGCTTGCCATTCATTGGCTGTCCGGACTGGCCGCCGGCCTCACGTCAGCGCTGTTCTCGGCCAGAGGCGGGAAGCCTGACGGCGCTGTAAAGCCTCTTCCTGTTACACCGGCTTCGCTGCCGGCACGGGTCCGGCGGGCCGTCACGGCAGCCCGCGAACAGGACGGCCGCAGCTTCGGCAGACTCCTCGGCGAATCCGTGTCCAACGCAGTACAGAGCCTGATGGTTATCGGCGGATATATGATTATGTTCTCTGTTGTCATCAGCATTATTTCTGCCCGGCTTCCGCAGCTGCCGCCGGTCTTGACAGCCGGCATACTTGAGGTCCATCTGGGTGCCAATGCGGTGGCCTCCGAGGTTACAGAGCCGTTCGCTTTTGACGCAGCGGGTATAACCAGCCTTGCACTGCTGTCTGCACTGCTCGGCTGGAGCGGAATCTGCGGGCAGCTTCAGGCGCTGACCGCGCTGAAACAGGCCAGAGCCCGGTTTCTGCCGTATGCTGCCGGAAGACTGCTGCACGGGTTATACGCCTTTGGCCTGACCTTTATAATGTGGCAGCCGCTGCGGCATGCTGCTGCAGCTGTCCTGCCGGCAATCAGCAGCACAGAGCCGGCTGGCCCGGAGGGTGCGGCCGTTCTGCCGGCAGCGTGGAATATGGTGCCGCAGCTGCTGAGCCTGCAAGCCGTAGTCATGCTGCTGCTTGTTCTGTTATCCGGATTAACCGCGATCCTTACCTGGCTCAGGCGTCCAGCTGGCTGAATTTAAGCTTCATCGCCTGTTCAACCTCCGGGGTAACGAATTCTGAAACATTCCCGCCAAAATGCGCCAGCTCCTTCACTACACTCGAACTGAGGTACGAATATTTAGGATTGGTCATCATGAAGATGGTTTCCACCTCAGGGTCGAGGCTGTGATTGATTGAGGCGGTCTGCAGCTCATACTCGAAGTCGGTTACCGTGCGTATTCCGCGCACAATGACCTGGGCGTTTTTTTGGCGCAGATAATTCACCAGAAGATCACGGAAGCTGTCTATCTCCACGTTCGGAAGATCCGCCGTTGCCTGCCGCAGCAGCTCAGTGCGCTCTTCTACGGTGAACATCGGCTTTTTGCTGAGATTATTGAGCACGGTAACAATCAGTCGGTCGAACTGTTTCGCAGCGCGCCGGATAATATCGATATGCCCCATCGTGACCGGATCAAAGCTCCCCGGATAGATGGCGACACGTTCTTTTCTAATTTGCAGACTCATCGTTATCCTCCTCGCTGCTCACGCCGGCTTCCTCTGAAGCAGTTTCATACTGATAAATGGAGATTGCCGTCTCCCCGTATATAGCCTGCCGTGTCCGGAAGAACCCCGGAATCTCCTCGGGATAGGCGTAGCTTGACTCATGCTCCAGTACAATCACCGCATCAGAATTCAGTAATCCTTTGCCAGCCAGCGTCAGCATCAGTTCATCCCCGTGCTTCAGCCGGTATGGCGGGTCCAGGAACACAAGATCGAAGGCCCGTCCCCGTTTCTCGAGCGCACCAAGCGCTCTTCCTGCATCGTTGCGGTACACCTCCGCCTTATCCTCCAGCCTGGCAGCCTTCAGATTTGCACGGACCGTGTCGATGCTTTTCTGCTCCATGTCCACAAACACGGCCTGCTCCATCCCTCTGCTCAGCGCTTCAATCCCCAGACCGCCGGTCCCAGCGAACAAATCCAGCGCAATCCCGCCGTCAAAATAAGGGCCGATCATGCTGAACAGCGCTTCCTTCACCTTGTCGGTCGTTGGACGCGTCCCGTTACCCGGAACACTCTTCAAGGGTCTCCCCTTGGCACTTCCCGATACAACTCTCACCGATTCACCTGCTCTATGTCTCTGTTTGTTATGCCTTATAGGGCATAAGTCCAAGCCTATAGTACCACAATTATCAGGGTAAATAAAAAGGTTGTCTATCTATGTCAGTTTTGAGCGAAGCCCAAAATGTTTCAGCATCTGTGTATAGAACCATTCATTTCCGGACATCATGTAATTATCGACATCACAAAATGTCGTAGACAACCGCGGAGCAGGCTTACGTTTCCCCATAAGCTCTTCGTCCGGTTTCTCCTCTCCCATGAAAGGAGCCCTAGAAATAGGGCTCCGATTTTTTGTGTACATACTCCTTCATACAACCTTTAGCTAAATATGAGATTTATGTTATTTCATAACATCCACCTGTAATGTAATCTTAAATCTGCAGACTACCAGCAAATACTGCATCCGATGCAGACCTGATGTGGGTGAATATAGTGGCAGGCGTGTTTTCTATTACAGGTTTGTTTTTCAGCTTTGTTTTTTATTATTTGGCTCTGATCCGGTATGATTTCGGGTTCATGGGCATGTTGTTGAATGGAGTAATCTTTGCCTTTTGCTTCGGCCTGGTGGGCCGCTCCTTTGATAAGGTCCGCAGACAGCTCCGCTCCGACAGGGCAGAGTATGGGCAGTCGGGACATAGAGAGGCTGCAGCGGCAGCCGAATCAGCTCCTTATACATATCCTCAGAAAAAAAGACCGTACGGCTTCGGCGGCTGGCTAATTTTATTTGCACTGGGAATGGCCAGCCAATTCGTACTGCATATCCTGAACTGTTACGACACCTATGTAACGCTCACAATGGCAGACTTCCGCAGTCTCGCTGATCCTTCTAATGAATACTACAGCGCTCTATGGATGCCTACCTTATATTTTGAAACAATTATAGAAGTGTTAATTATCATTTTATTAATGGTCATGGCATTCATGTGCATCAAACGCAGAAAGCAGTTCAAACAGCTTGCTGTAGCTATTATTATAATTTCCGCCGTATTCACTTACATCGACCTTGCATTAGTCCTGCACATAACCGGTGGCTTTGCCGATGAGGTGTTTGAAGGCACGAACGTCTATGAAGGTGTTTTACAATCGACCATCTACGCAATTGTATGGCTGCCATATTTTTTCCTGTCGAAACGGGTCAAGAATACATACACCAGCTGAGCATTCCCCGGCATAAAAAAAGAACTACCAAAGCGGCAGCTCAATAAAAGTTATATTCGGCTGCGAAAGTTTGACGTCTTTGACGACCTCCTTGTAGCCCTTTTCGGACAGGAAGCACTTCTGCTCTATGCCCTTGCGGTTTTCGCCGAAGTAGGCGACGTGGAAGGTTTTGTCCAGCTGAATGATATTTTTGACATTGATCAGAGTGTTGCGGTCTGCAAGAACAAAGTTGTAGCCGGAGCTCTTCAGGGTGGTCACCCAGTATTTCAAGGTTCCGACCGTATAAAACACATCATCCTTTGTGTGGACAACAATTCTGTACAGGCTGCGTTCAAACTCCATGTAGGTGATCTCCGTGATTTCAAGGGCGGACAGGCCCGAATTCCCCTTGGCATCACGGGTTACAGACATACTGCTCAATAAAACCAGCTCCAATACTATTTCAGTAATTCTTCCGGAATCTCCGGCTGGTGGATGTAAAGTACGCTCGGCACAGCCTCTGCTATAAAAGCAGCAACGGCAAACAGGACTGAAGCCAGCTTATAGACGGCTCTGCGCTGAAATGTTCTCATGCTTCGTGCTCCCCTTTCTCCAGGCAAGGATTAGGCTGATGGACTGGGCCGCAAAAGCGGCGGCAATAACCGGAGACGCAATGAT